>NZ_JBEZEK010000008.1:0-274543 GCF_040648835.1 Micromonospora sp. NPDC049081
CGGTAACGGGTTCAGTTGACCGGTACTAATAGGCCGAGGACTTGACTACGAAGCTGCTACGCGTCCACTGTGCAACTCTGAACAAACACCAAACAGCCCCCTGCATTCGGGAGTGTTCGGGTGTGGGTGTGTGTGTTGTTTGATATGTTCATAGTGTTACGGCGGTCATGGCGGAGGGGAAACGCCCGGTTACATTCCGAACCCGGAAGCTAAGCCCTCCAGCGCCGATGGTACTGCACTCGGGAGGGTGTGGGAGAGTAGGACACCGCCGGACAATCTTTAGTTGAGGCCGACCCTTCGGGGTCGGCCTCAACTGTTTTCACGCCCCGAACACGCCACGCCACACCGTCCCCTCTGCTGCCGATTTCGGTCAGCACCAGCAGTCCCGGTTCCTGGCGTTCTGCCACCCGCCCGGGCCCGCCCGGCCCCGACGATACTGCGACCGTATCGACGAATGCAGATCACCACCATTTTTGTTGACCTTTATTGCGTCGTCATTCTGACATTCATGACTCTTCTTCCGTTGTCTCGGGAAGATGTGATGGATGGACGAACTGACCAACCGGAAACAGTCTTCGTCGGGTCCGGGCCGGCCAGCAGAAGCCGAATCGTCGACGATCCGGGTCGTCGTGGTGGGCCCACCGGGCCTGCTGCGTACCGCGTTGGCAGCGGTGTTGGCCGCCGCCCCCGGGTTCGAGCTGGCGGGGGAGAGTGACCCCGACCACCAGGTCACCGATCGGGTCGTCACCCGCCGTCCACACGTGGTCCTGGTCGACCTGGACGGGATCGACGACCCGGCCGTCCTCACCGGACGGTGGCACGCCAGGGTGCCGGAGTGCGCCGTGGTGGTGTTGACGTCCCGGCGGACCGCGCGGGTGCTGCGGCGGGCGCTCGGGGCGCGGGTGCGGGGCATCATCGCCAAGGACGTCCCGCCGCAGGAACTACTGGATCAACTGCGGCTGGTCGCCGAGGGCAACCGGATGATCGACCCGGTGACCGCGCTGGCCGCGCTCGACGCCGCGGTCAACCCGTTGAACGAGCGGGAACGGGAGGTGACCGCCGCAGCTGCACGCGGTCTGTCGACCAAGGAGATCGCCGCCCACCTGCATCTGGCCCCCGGCACCGTCCGCAATCACCTGTCGGCGGTGCTGCGCAAGACCGGTGCCCGCAATCGTTGGGAAGCTGTCCTGCGCGCCCAGGACGCAGGCTGGATCTGACCAACCGTGAGAAGGGGTGTCGGTTCAGTTACGAGTTCAATAAGATTCCCAACCGTGCGTCATGGGTTGCGCACATTTCGTCAACACCTGCTTGATCTCGGGAGTTGCTTATGGTCCGCACACTGCTCGCTCTCCAGGGCGGGCTGCTCCGTGGCGCCCTCGCTCAGGTGCTCTCGGCCGAGCACGACATCGAGATCGTCGGCGAGGTGGACAGCCCGCACCAGCTGCGCGCTGCGGTCCGGGCCGAACGCCCCGACGTGGCCGTGATCGAGTTCGACATGCTGACCGTGGCGGAACTGATCCACCTGGCGACGGCCGAGCCCGGTGCCGACCCCATGGCCGATCCCGGAGCGGGGGCCATCGGCCGGGCCGACACCGTGACGGCGGGTTGTGGTCCGGTGGCCACGGACATCGTCGGTGCCGCGTCCCTGCGGCAGCGCACTGCTTCTCCGGTCACCCGCGCAGGGTCCCTGCTGGTCCTGGTGGAGCAGCGGCGGGCGGGGCGGCTCGGGTCGGTGCTCGCCGAGTACGGGAACCGGATCGGCTTCCTCAGTCGGGACGTTCCACCCGGGCGGATCGTCGATGGGGTGCGCCAGCTCGCCGAGGGCCGGGTCGTCCTCGATCCGGATCTGGTGGTCGCCGCCCTGGAGGTCGCCGCCAGTCCGTTGACCAATCGGGAGCGTGAGGTGCTCGACGTGGTCGCCGAGGGGCATCCGGTCCAGGAGATCGCTGATCGGCTGGTGCTGTCGACCGGGACGGTGCGCAACCACCTGTCGCGGATCATGGCGAAGACCGGGGCCCGGACCCGTTGGGAGGCGGTGCGTATCGCCCGCGAGTCGGGCTGGCTGTGACCCGTCCGCCCTACCCCGTTGCCCGCCCCGCCCCGTTGCGTGGCGCAACCCCCGGTGACGACCCGGCACCGGCGGCCTACGCGGCACCCCCCGCTCCGGTCGTCGACCCCGTTGCGGTCCGGGCTGTCGCCTCCGACCCGGCCCGAGCCGTCGCCACCCTCGCGCCCCGGACCGTCCCGGTGCGGGGCGTCCTGTCCGTCCCTACGGCCGGTTCCGTCCCTGGCTTCGACGCCGGGCCGGTCCCCGCCTTGTCGTCCGGTGTCGTCCAGCAGGTGGCGATCGCCGGCGGCTCGTCCTGCGTCTCGCCGTAGCCGACCAGGGCGCGGTAGGCCGCCGAGCGGGTGAGCAACCCTTCGTGGGTGTCCAGCAGCGCGGTCCGTCCGTCCAGCAGCAGGACCCGCCGGGCCCGCAGGGCCGAACTGACCCGGTGTGCGATGACCACCAGGGTGCCCGGGCGGGTGGCGAAGACGCTCTCCAGTCGGGCCTCGGTCGCCGGGTCGAGGTGGCAGGTGGCCTCGTCGAGGATGATCAGCGGGGCGGGGGAGAGCCAGGCCCGCAGCAGCGCGATCTGCTGGCGTTCCCCTGCGGACAGCTTCCCCGGGCACAGCAGTGCGTCGTGGCCGCCGAGCCGGGCCAGCAGCCCGGTCAGGCCGAGCCGGGCCGCCGCCCGGTCGACCGTCTCGTCCGGCAGGCCGGGCGCCAGGTAGCCGAGGTTGTCGCGCAGCGTGCCGGTGAAGACGTACGCCTCCTGGGGGATGAGCACCCGCCGGTCGGCCAGCTCTCCCGGTGTGGCACCGGTCACCGGCAACCCTCCGACGTGGATGGTGCCGGACTGCGGATACAGCACCCCGGCGATCAGACCCGCCAGGGTCGACTTGCCGATCCCGCTGGCCCCGACGATCACCAGGTGGTCCCCGACGGGCACGTCGAGGTCGAGGTGGTCGAGCACCGGGTCGGCGTGGGGGCCGTACCGGAAGGTCACCGCACGCAGCGACAACGCCGTCGCGGCCCGCTGCGCTCCGGGGGGCGACCACCTGGGCGGGCCGGCAGCGGGCCGGTAGTCGTCAGGGGGGAGCGCAGGTGCGGCAGCGGCCGGGCCGGCGGGCCGTGGCGCGGCGGGCCGGCCGCCGGTGGTGCCGGTGGGTGTGGTGTCCGCCGGTGCGGCGGTGCGTAGCAGCCGGTCCAGGGTGACCGCGAACCGGAGGCCACCGGCAGCCACCCCCTGCACCAGGCTGTGCAGCGCCGGCTGCACCCCGCGCGTCACGTAGACCAGCGCGCCGAGCACGGCACCCGGCCCCAGGCCCTGGCGGACCAGCCAGGGCGTGGCCAGCAGCAGCACCGGAACGGGCAGCCAGCCGCCCAGTGCCAGGCTCAGACCGCGCGTCGCCGCCATGGTGGCCAGCCGCCGCTCCACCCGGGCCTGGGCGTCGACGGACCCGCCGACCCAGCCGGTGACCTGGTCCCGTGCGCCGCTGGCGGCGACGTCACGATGGCCGGTCACCGCGGTCACCACGGCCCGCCCCAACTGCTCGTCGGCCTGCACGTACTCCCGTTGCCGGGTCACCATCACCGGCAGTGCCACGGCGAACAGGACGAGACCGGCCAGCACCGGCACCGCCACCACCAGGGCCACCGGGGCGGCCAGCGAGAACAGACCGAGCACGGCGGCGCCGAGCGCGAACAGGAAACCGCGTACCACCATCAGGAGACCGGCGTAGGTGTCCCGGACCAGCTCCACCTGATGGGTGAGGCGGGCGACCGCCGCATTGTCGGCCCGGCCGCCGGCCGCAGCGGCGACCGCGCCGCGTACCACCCGGCGGAGCAGGTCGTCGCGGAACGGTTCGACCACGGCCCCGAGCAGCGCGTACGACCGGTGGGTGCCGGCCGCGCCGACCAGCACCGCCAGCCCCAGCAGGGCCAACCAGGCCAGCCCGACGTCCGGCCGGCCGGCCAGGAAGCCGCTGTCGACGGCGCGGGCGGTCAGCAGCCCGGACAGGGCCGCCGGGAGCACCTCCGCCGCCGACCAGCCGGCCAACCGCCACAGCTGCGCCCGGCGGGCCCGCAGCGCGGCCCGGGTCACCCCGACGACGGTGCTCACGACCGGAACACCTCCCGGTAGTCGGGGTCGGCCCACAGTGTCGGGTGCGGGCCGACCGCCCGGACCCGACCGCCCGCCACCCACGCCACCAGGTCCGCGCGGGCCGCCATGCCGAGCCGGTGACTGACCACCACCCGGGTACGCCGGTCACCGGGGCCGGTCAGCGCCCGGGTCACCTGGTACTCGGTGGCGGTGTCCAGGCTGGACGTGGCGTCGTCGAGGATGAGCAGCCGTTCGGCGCGCAACGCGCGGGCCAGCCCGAGCCGCTGCCGTTCACCGCCGGACATGGCGACCTCGGCCAGCGGGGTGCCGTACCGGTCGGGCAGCCGTTCGACGAAGTCGTGGATGGCGGCGGCCCTGGCCAGCGGCACCGGGTCCACGCCGACCCCGACGGCGGCACCCACCGTGTCGCCGACCAGCACCGGCCGTTCGAACCCGTAACCCACCGCGGCGTGCAGGGCTGCCGGGGCCAGCTCCGGCAGCGGTACGCCGTCCAGGAGCACCACGCCGTCGTCGGGGTCGCGCAGCCGGCCGGCGACGGCGGCGAGCAGGGACTTGCCCGCACCCGAGGTACCCACGACGGCCAGCAGGGTGCCACCGGGCACCCGCAGGTCCACCCGGTCGAGTAGGGCCCGGCCCTCGGCGTCGCGCACGGTGACCCCGCGCAGTTCCAGGGTGCCCGGTCCGGGTGGCAGGGCCCGGGTGCCGTACGGCCGGGCGGGTTCGGCGAGCACCTCGGCGGCCCGGCGGCAGCCGGCGCGTACCCGGACGGCGGTGTTCAGGGCGGCGACCACGGTGCCGAGGCCGGCACCGAGCGCGGCGTACTGGATGGCGGCCAGCAGTTCTCCGGGTGTCAGCCGGCCGGCGGTCAGCGACAACCCACCGACGGCGACGATCGCGACCTGGAGCAGCGGGTTGAGCACGGCACCCCGGGTCGCCGCCCCGGCCAGCACCGTCCAGGTGCGTGCGCCGTGCCGGTGCAGCGCGGCGAGGGGGGTCAGCACCCGGTCGACCTCCCGTTCGCCGGTGCCGGCGGCGGCGATGGTGCGCGCCCCGGCGAGGGTCTCCACCAGCCGGCCGGCGAGGTCGCCCTGGGCCTGCTGGTAGCCGGCGACGGCGGCGGAGGCGTCGGCGACGAAGCCGCGCAGCAGCAGGGCGAGCAGCAGCAGGCCCAGCACGAAGGTGACACCGAGCCACGGGTCGATCAGGGTGAGCGCCACCAGGCTGCCCACCGGCGGCAACGCCACGGTGGCGGCCGTGACGACGGTGGGCGCGGCCTGCCCGGCGTCGGCCACCTGCCCCACCACCCGGCCGGCCAGGTCACCCACCGGGCGGCGGGCGGCGGTGCGCGGGTCGAGGGCGAACAGGTGCCGGACCAGGGTGTGCCGCAGGTGCGCCACCGACCGGGCGGTGGCCGCGCCGGTGCCGTAGTCGCGGATGACGCCGACGACGACCAGCAGGGCGACCAGGGCGGCGACGGCGGCCAGCCAACGGCCGGGGGAGGACTGCGGGGCGGCTCCGACGGCGGCGTCGACGGCCCGTCCCAGCACGGCCGGCAGGGCCAGTTCGGCTGCGGTACCGGCCACGGTGACCACGGCCAACGTCGGGGTCCACCAGCCGGCAGCGCGCACCGCCCGCAGCAGGAGCCGGTCGTCCGGTGTCATCGCGCCCCTTCCCACGCCGCGCGGCCCCGGACCGGCAGGTGCCGGTCCGGGGCCATGCGATACCGGTCGATCAGTTGCAGGTGGTGACGCTGAGCGAGCTGTCGCCGCAGAGCAGCAGGCTGGCCTGGCTTCCGCCGCCGGTACGCTCGGTGGCCGGCAGTTCCATCGCCTGGAGGTCGAGCAGAGCCATGGTCTTACCTCTTTCTGTCGTCATTGGACGTGCCTGGTGGTGAACCTCGTCGGGTCGTCGGTCGACGACCGTCGGCTCAGTTGCAGGTGGTGACGCTGAGCGAGCTGTCGCCGCAGAGCAGCAGACTCGCCCGGCTTCCGCCGCCGGTACGCTCGGCGGCCGGCAGCTCCATCCCCTGAAGGTCGAGCAGGGCCATGTCTTTCCCTCCTTTCCACACTCGTCGGGTCGGGTTGCCCCGGGGTGACCCCCGGGGAGCGGGTGGGCCGTCAGTCGGCCGGGGTGGTGTCGCCGGTCGGGCCGAGCAGCGGCAACCGGACCGGGTCGGTGGGCCGGCTGGCCGCGACGGCGGCCAGCACGCCGGCGGTGCCGGTGGCCAGGTCCATGGAGAGCCGCAGCAACTGGTCGCCGGGGAAGGCGGTCCCGTCGGCGTACGGCAGGGCGTGCCAACCCAGCAGCCGGGCCTGGGCGTGGGCCACCTCGTGCTCGCCCCGGCCGGCCAGGTAGGCCACGATGCCGGCGCGTCCGGCGAACAGTCCGGACTGGGCGTAGAACGGGAAGTCGGCGCAGCGGCGGATCGCCTCGGCCTGCTCGGCCAGGCCCTCGTCGGGCCGGTGGCGCAGGTAGCGGTCGAGCACCAGTCCCACCCCGACGCTGCCCTCGGCGAGGTACGGCATGGTCCGCCAGCCCTCGTTGACCTCCAGGTGCCCGTCGTCGCGGCGGACGCACCGGCGCAGGTCCTGCCGTAGCGCGGTGGCGGCGTGGTCGAGGAGCCGCTCGTCGGGTTCCCGTTCGTGCCGGCCCAGCAGCATCAGCGCCACCCCCGCCCCGCCGCGCATCAGTCCCGCGTACGGGTGCCGGCCGCCGCTGACCTCGGCCACCGAGTCGACGTCGCCGAGCCGGTCGACGACCAGGTCGACGGCGTGCCGGGCGGCGGCCTCGTAGCGGTCCTCGCCGGTCAGCGCGGCGAAGTGGGTCAGGTTCAGCGCGATGCCGGGCAGGCCGCCGACGAGGTCGTTGCCGAGTTCCGGCCACGGTTCGTCGAGGCAGCGGTCGAGCAGCCGGCGGGCCTCGTCGCGGTGCCCGAGCAGGTCCAGCACGTACGCCACCCCGTGCAGCCCGTCGAAGAAGCCGAGCCGGCTGCCGGAGGCGGGTTCCCGGACCCGGTCGATCAGCCACCGGACGTGGCGGGGGTCGACGGGGGCGCCGGTGGCGTGCAACGCCCAGAGCACCCCGGCCGCGCCGTGGGCGAGGTTCAGCCCGCCGTCGTTGCCGCTGAACTGCCGGATGTCGCCGGGGAAGAGTCGGTCGTCGCGCTGGGGCGTGGCGCTGGCGGTGATCGCCCGGACCAACCGGTCGCGCAGGCCCGGCCAGTCGTCCGGGTCGATGCGCACCACGTCCGGGTCCAGCCGGGGCCGGGTGGCCGTGTCGGGTGTCGTCGGGGTGGCTGCGTCGGGTGTGCCGGTGGCCGGTGGGTCGCCGACGATCACCGCGACGGTCTCGTCGAGCACCGCCCGGTCGACCGGGAAGTGCTCGGCCACCACGTCGGCCAGGTGCGCCGCCTTCGTCGGCACCAGCCGCAGCATCGCGGTCAGCGGCAGGAACAGGGCCAGCCGCAGGCAGGCCAGGGCGTACCGGTCGACGTCGGGGCCGACCCGGTCGCGGGGCGCGGCGAACGCCTGGTTGCGCAGCGCCGGGCGGCTCGCCTCGGCGGCGGGTGCGGCGACCTCGAAGTCGATCAGGGTGACCGCCCCGTCGTCGCCGACCATGATGTTGAACATGTGCAGGTCGCCGTAGACGATGCCGTGCGCGTGGATGGCCTCGACCGCCTCGGCGACCTGCCGGTGCACGTCCAGCGCCCAGCGGGTGTAGCCGGCCCGGTCGGCGTCGGGGTGCACCAGCGGGTAGCGCTGCACCACCTCCTGGTTGAGCGGGCGGCCCTCGACGAACTCCAGGGCCAGGAACTCGTGCCCGCCGAAGCTGAACTCGTCGTGCACCCGGACCAGGTGCGGGACGTCGGCGAGTTGGCGCAGCACCTCGGCCTCCCGGCGCAGCCGGGTCACCGCGTCCGCCCCGGTGGCGTCGAGGCCGGCGTACGGGCGGGCCTCCTTCAGCACCACCCGGGTGTCGGTCCGGGTGTCCCGGGCCTCGTACAGGCCGCCGCCGTTGGAGAAGTGGACGACCTTCTCGATCCGGTAGGGCAGCTCGGTGGTGCTGGCGGCGTTGCGGGCGGCCAGGTGCGGGGCGAGGAAGTCCGGCAGGGTCACCCAGTCGGGCAGGTGGAACACCGGGTCGCGGCGGTCGGGGACCAGGGTGCCGGTGGCGTCGGCGATGGCGGGCACCACCTGACCCTCGGGTGAGAGGCAGTAGCGGGCGGCGAAACCGCCGTAGCGCAGGTAGACCGGTCCGTCGCCGTAGCGCAGGTCGCTGAGGATGTAGGGCCCCTGCTCGCCGTCGAGCAGCGCCGACAACTCCTTTGCGGTCAGCTCCAGCTCGGCGTCGTCGCGCGGGTAGACGGTGACGAACTTGCCGCTGCCGCCGCGGCGGGCGTACTTGCTGTTGCGCATCAGCAGCATCCGGGGGCCACGCAGGTGCTTGAACGGGATGCCGCGCGGCTGGCAGTAGTCCATCACCTGGGTCAGCACCCGCTCGGCGTTGTCCAACCGGGCCGAGACGTGGATCTTCCAGCCCTGGGCGGGCAGGGTGCCGCCGACCGGCGCGTGGATCAGCCAGTCGTCCTTGACCTCGGACTCCCAGCCCGCCGGCTGCGGGCGGTCCGCGGCGTAGCCGATGCCGGTGGCGGTGGCGCTCGCGCTGGACAACGAGTCGTAGAAGAGCGGGTCGACCGCGCAGTACGCGTCGTATCTGTCGTCCATCTCGGCTGCCTCCCATCCCCTGATCGGTTGATGTCAATCCTGCGATCAGTGGGCCGTCGGGCACAGTGCGATGCGTCATCGACCAGCGGTGAGATTCCGGGCGGAAACTCGTGACAATGGCGGAGTTTGAAATCGTGAATACGGCATCACCTGCGGGCGGTGCAGGTGGACACCCCCGGGGCGGTCCGCGCCGCGCCGGGGCGGCTGCCCCGATCCCGGCCCCTCCGGGCGACGTGGTCGGTGCTGACCACCCGGGCACGCCGACTCCGCGCGTCGCCGGTCGGGCGACGCGCGGAGTCGTGCGGGAGTACGCCGGCCGTGCCGCGACCCGGTCGGCGTCGGTGGCCCGGCTGTGTCGCGGGCCGAGGTGTCGTCAGACGGTGTAGAGGACCTTCACGCCGCTGACGGTGGTCGCCGAGACGGCGGTGCCCCGGACGTTGGAGTTGAGGTTGCGCCAGCCGTTGTTGCTGGCGGCCTCGTGCACCAGGCCGCCGACCACGGTGTAGATGATCTTCACGCCGTTGAAGCTGATCGCGGCGAGGGCGTCGGAGCTGACCCCGGAGATGCCGGTCCACAGGTTGCGCCAGCCGTTGATGCTGTTCGCCTCGTGCACCAGGCCGTTGACGACCGTGTAGATGTACTTGACGCCGTCCATACTGATCACGGCCAGGGCGTTGTTGCTGACCCCGGAGATGCCGGTCCACAGGTTGCGCCAGCCGTTGTTGCTGGCCGCCTCGTGCACCAGGCCACCGACCACGGTGTAGATGATCTTCACGCCGTTGTGGTTGATGGCGGCCAGGGCGTTGTTGCTGACCCCGGAGATGCCGGTGTTCAGGTTCTTCCAGCCGTTGGCGCTTGACGCTTCGTGCACCCAGCCGCCGACCACGGTGTAGATGTACTTGACGCCGCCCACGTTGATCACGGCGAGGGCGTTGTTGCTGACGCCGGAGATGCCGGTCCACAGGTTGCGCCAGCCGGTGTCGCTGGACGCCTCGTACACCAGGCCGTTGTTGACCGTGTAGAGCAGCTTGTTGGTGCCCATGACCATGGCCGCGGTGGCCGAGCCGGTGATGCTGTTGACCGGCAGCATCTGCCAGCCGCTGTGGCTGCCGGACTCGTACACCTGGCGGTTGGCGGCCTGACCGCAGTTCTGGCTGGTCATGTTCCGGGCCGGCGAGGTGGGGCCGGAGACGTAGAGCGGGCCGGTGGACGGGCTGCCGTCGGAGGTGATGCCGGAGGGCACGCCGTTGAAGTACGACTCGGTCTTGACGCCGTCGCGGACCTGCTCGTAGTGCAGGTGCGGGCCGGTGGAGTTGCCGGTGCTACCCACCCGGCCGAGCTGCTGGCCGGTCGACACCCACTGCCCGGCGCCGACCATCGGCGTCTCGATCATGTGCAGGTAGAGCGTCCGCCAGCCGTCGCCGTGTTCGATGACCACGTACCAGCCGCCGCCGCTGCCCCAGCCGGCGAAGGAGACCGTGCCGCTGGCGGAGGCGAGGATCGGGCGGCCGTTGCTGGCCCCGCCGGTGAAGGTCAGGTCGATGTCGTAGTCGTCGTGACCGTAGTAGGTGGCCATCCGCCAGGTCTCGCCGCAGGGTACCGGCATCTGGAAGTTCGGTCGGGGGCCGGCGGCCTGGGCCGGGGTGGTCACGACGGCGGCGGTGCCCGCGAGCGCGAGCACGGCGACGCCGGCGGTCGCGAGCGTCAGCCGGGCGGTGGCGAGGAGTCGGGTGAGTGGACCCGTCATGCGCGGTTTCCTCCAAAGTGGAGTGTGGGGTTGAAGGATGTCGATCCTACGGTCCCGAGCCCCGTCCGGAGGGTCCGCGCCGCTCAGCCGACGGCGACCGAGACGGCGACGACCACCATGATCACGGCGATCACCCCGTCGATGACCCGCCACGCCGCCGGATGGGCGAGCACCGGACCCAGCCGGCGGGCACCGAGCCCCAACCCGGCGAACCAGACCAGGCTCGCCGTCACCGCTCCGGCACCGAACGCCCACCGGTTCGGGTCCTGGTGGGCGACCGTGCCGAGCAGCACCACCGTGTCCAGGTAGACGTGCGGGTTGAGGAAGGTGAACGCGAGGCAGGCCAGCAGTGTCGCGCGCAGCGTGGCCGGCGGACGGTCCAGCGGGGCGAGGGCGGTCGGGCGCAGGGCGCGGCGGGCGGCCAGCACCGCGTACCCGAGCAGGAAGGCGACCCCGCCCCACCGGACCGCGGTCAGGACGGCGGGCGTCCCGGTGAGCAACGCCCCCAGGCCGGCGATGCCGGCGGCCATCAGCGTGGCGTCGCCGGCCACGCAGACCGCCACCACCGGGAGTACGTGCTCCCGACGTAGCCCCTGGCGCAGCACGAAGGCGTTCTGCGCCCCGATGGCGACGATCAACGCGAGGGAGAAGCCGAAACCGGCGAGCACGGAACCCATGGCGGCCAGGCTAGGGTGGGCCACTCCCACGCTCCAGCTAAAGATTCTTCAGTAGCATTAAATTGCTTATGTCACTCGACCCGGTCCAGCTGGCGACCTTCCGGGCGGTCGTCACCCACGGCAGCTTCGACGCCGCCGCGCAGGCGCTGCGCGTCACCCCCTCAGCGGTCAGCCAGCGCATCAAGGCCCTCGAACGCGCCGTCGGGCAGGTCCTCGTGCGCCGCGCCCGGCCGTGTGTGCCGACGGCGGCCGGAGCGCCCCTGATCCGCCTCGGCGGGCAGGTGGCGCTGCTCGAACAGGAAGCCCTCGACGCCGGGCGCGGCGCCCTGCGCGACCACACCCGGGTCACCGTCGTGGTCAACGCCGACTCCCTCGCCGGCTGGTTCCTACCGGCCCTGACCGCCGTCCCCGACATGCTGGTCGACCTGCGCACCGACGACGAGGCGCACACCGCGCAGCTGCTGCGCGACGGCACCGTGATGGCGGCCGTCACCACCGAACGCACGGCCGTGCAGGGCTGCCGGGTCCTGCGCCTCGGCGCGCTGCGCTACCTCGCCGTCGCCACACCCGCCGCCCACTCGGCGCACTTCGCCGACCGGGAGCCCGCCACCGCGTTCCCGACCGCGCCGATGATCCGCTTCGACCGCAAGGACACCCTGCAACACCGCTTCGCCCGTACGCTCACCCGCCGCGACGTCGACCCGCCGACACACTTCGTTCCGGGGACGGCCGCCTTCACCGAGGCGATCCGGCTCGGCCTCGGCTGGGGACTGCTCCCCGAGGCCGTCGCCCGACCCGACCTCGCCGCCGGTCGCCTCGTCGACCTGGCCGCCGGCCGGCACCTCGACGTGCCGCTCTACTGGCAGTGCTGGCGGCTGGAGTCCACGGCGCTGACAGCGCTGACGGCGGCGGTCCGGGCCGCCGCCGGCACCGCGTTGTACTGACCGGACCCGAGGATGGGCGGGCGCGTCGTGGTACCGGTCGGGACCGGTGGGCGGGCCGGCCTGGCGACGAACACGGCGTAACCGCCGTCCAGCCGCTGGCACAGCATCGGGTGTACCCGGGGCCGGTCACTCCCGGCGGCGACGGTGCACCACCCGCCGTCCCCGGCGGAACGCCCGTTCAGCCGGGCACCGACCCGGCGACGAAAGTCCTGCGGTACGCCTGCGGTGACACTCCACTGAGCCGCTTGAACTGGACCCGGAAGTGCGCCGGTGAGGCGAAACCGACGAGGTGGGCGATCCGGTCGACGCCGTGGTCGGTGCGTTCCAGCAACTCCTGCGCCCGGCGGATACGCACGGCCGCGACCCACTGCATCGGGGTGAGGCCGGTCTCCTCGTGGAAACGGCGGTTGAGCGTCCGCACGCTGAGCCCGGCCCGGGCGGCCACGTCGGCCAGGGTCAGCCGCTCGTCCGCGTGCGACTCCAACCACTCCAGGACCGGGCCGAGACCCACCCCGGCGGGGTCCGCGCCGGGGCGCACGATGAACTGCGCCTGCCCGCCGTCGCGGTGCAGCGGGGCCACGGCCTGCCGGGACGCGTCGGCGGCGACCGCCGCCCCGTGGTCACGGCGGACCAGGTGCAGGCACATGTCCACGCCTGCGGTCGCCCCGGCGGAGGTGACGAACTGGCCGGTGTCGACGTACAGCACCGCCGGGTCCACCCGGACGGCCGGGAACATCGCCTGGAACCGCTCGGCGGCGGCCCAGTGCGTGGTGGCCCGTCGACCGTCGAGCAACCCGGCGGCGGCGAGGGTGAACGCGCCCACGCAGATCGAGGCGATCCGTACGCCGGCGGCGGCGGCCGCCCGCAGCGCGTCCAGCACCGCACCGGGCACCGGCGCGGCCGGGTCGTACCGGCCGGGCACGATGACGGTGTCGGCGTCGGCGAGCGCGTCGAGGCCGTGGTCGACGGCCAGCCGCAGCGGGCCGGCGTCGACGACCGGTCCGCTGCCGCAGGCCAGTACCCGGTAGCCGGCCCGGCCGCCCGGCAACCGCACCCGGCCCAGCACCTCGATCGGGGTGGCCAGGTCGAACGCGATGGTGCCCGGGAGCGCCAGGACCAGCACGGTGTGCACAGCGGCACCTCCTTCGGATCGACGGCGGGCACCCCGCAACGGGCGGGATGGCAAGAAGCCGTCGGGCAATGGCAATCCTGCCACTGGCCGGCGGCTGCGGCGAGGCCGAGGATCGTGGACATGCCGATCCAGATCGTGTTGTTCGACGGGTTCGACCCGCTCGATGTCATCGCGCCCTTCGAGGTCCTGGCCGCCGGCGTCGACGCCGCCGGGAGTGCCCTGACGGTGGAACTCGTCTCGGTCGAGGGCCCCCGGGAGGTGGTCGGTGGCACCCGCGGCCTGACGCTGCGAGCGACCGCCCGGCTGGACCCGGCCCGGCCCGGCTACGTCGTGGTGCCCGGTGCCAGCGGACCCACCACCGGCGACCCCGACGAGGGCGTGGCGACGATTCCCGTGCTGCTGTCCCGGTTCGCCGACTCGGCGGCCGTACCGCTGCGCGCCGCCATCGACAACCCCGACGTGACGGTGGCGGCCGTCTGCGGCGGGTCGCTCGCCCTGGCCATGGCCGGCCTGATCGAGGGCCGCCACGCGGTGACCCACCACCTCGGCATGGACGCGCTCGACGCCACCGGCGTGCACGCGGTGCCGGCGCGGGTCGTCGACGACGGCGACCTCGTCACCGCGGGCGGCGTCACCTCCGGCCTGGACCTCGGCCTGCACATCCTGGAACGGGAGTTCGGCCCCCGGGTCGCGCATGCCGTGGAGACCCTCTTCGAGTACGAGCGACGCGGCACCGTGTGGCGTGCCGCCGGCCACCTCTCCGTCACGGTCTGAGGAGAAACGGTGGCACATCCCGTCATCGGCACCTGGGACGTCAGCCTGAAGACCCCCATCGGCACGCTCCGCGCCACCTACGTCTTCCACGACACCGGCGGGGTGCCCGCCGGCACCGCGTCGACGGCGGCGGAGACCGTGGCGCTGGCGGCGGTCACCTGCACCGGCCCCCGGGTGACCTGGCGACAGTCGGTGACCCGGCCGATGCGCCTGCACCTCGACTTCGACGTGGTGGTGGACGGCGACACCCTGGCCGGTCACTCCCGCGCGGGCCGGCTGCCCCGCACCGTGGTCACCGGCACCCGCCGCCCACCCGCCACCTGAGGGCCACCGCCCTGCGCAGGACGAGCATGCCCGGGTCGACGGTCGACGGGGTGAGCCCGGGACCAGGGCCGATGATCTTCGGGGGGTGACCCGGCGGGGCGGGGAAAGGGACGTCGGAACCCGTCACGCGCCTCCTGTGCCGAATGGAGCCGGGAGGTGGATCGGTTGGCGGGTATGCCGACGGGCTCGTTGAGCAGCGGGCTGATAGGTCGGCTGCGATCGCGCCGGTTACGGCTCCCGGTCCTGAAGGTCCGGCCGGTGGTCCCTGATCCACCGCTCCACGTCCTCGGTGAGCCAGATCCGCCCCACCGACAGGACGGCAGCCGGGTCGGGGAAGGTCTTCGAGTTGGTGATCTGGTAGGCGCGCGTGCGGGAGACGCCGAGCATCTCCTGTACCTCTTGGCTCGCCACCAGCCGAAGTTTTCCCACTCCGTCACGTTAAGAGCAGGCGAACTGAACACTTGCTTCCTGATCAGATGCACTGCCCATGTGCACCCTTAGCCTGTAGGCTGTTCACCTGTTCACTCTCGGAGGGCGTCCGACGTGGCGAGAATGGGGAGGCAGCATGGGTAGGCGGTGGAAGTGGTTTCTGCGGGCGGGGACGGTCGCGGTGGACCTGACCGGGCAGGTGGTGCCCGACGTGGGCGGCCCGGGGCGCTGGCGGCGCAGGACGGTCGAGGGCGTCGTACCCGATCAGGTGGAGACGTCGCGGTGCGACGGCGCGTTCGGCCACGGGTGGCCGGTGCGGCGGGCGGGGGAGACGCCCAACCAGCGCGCGGACCGTTACCGGCCGCAGCTGCCCCGCCAGCGGCGGCGGGCGGGTTCCGATGGTTGAGGCCACCGGCTCGTCGGTGCCGCGCCGGCATCTCGGCCGGGTGCTGCGGGAGTTGCGTACCGAGGCGTGCATGACGCTGGACGCGGCGGCCGAGGCGTTGGAGTGCAGCCGGCACAAGATGTGGCGGATCGAGAGCGGCCTCGGCATGGTGCGCGCGGTCGACGTGCGGGCCATGTGCGAGCTGTACGGGGCGCGGCGCGAGCTGACCGGCGCGCTGATCGCGCTGGCCGGCGAGACGCGGGGGAGGGGCTGGTGGCACGCGTACGGGCACCCCGTACCCGAATGGTTCGACCTCTACGGCGGCCTGGAGTCCGCCGCGTGCCGACTCCGCGAGCACGCCGGGGCGCTCGTCCCCGCCCTGTTGCAGACCCGGGCGTACGCTGCCGCGACCTGCCCGCACCGGCCCGGCGCGACCGGCGAGGAGCGGGAACGGCCGGTCGAGGCGCGACTGCGACGGCAGGACCTGCTCCGGCGTCGGCTACCCCGACCACCACGGTACGAGGTACTGCTCGCCGAGGCGGTGCTGCTGCGGGAGGTGGGCGGCGCGGCGGCCATGGCCGGGCAGCTCCGGCACCTGGCGGAGGTGAGCCGGTTGCCGCAGGTGTCGATCCGGGTGCTGCCGCTCGCCGCCGGGGCGCACGACGGGGCGCTCACGGGCTCGTTCGTGTTGCTGGACTTCCCGCTCGGCCTGCGCGCCGACCCCGACCCGCCGGTGGTCTACCAGGAGTCGTTGACCGGGGCGCTCTACCTCGACCGGCCGGCGGAGTTGGCTGCCTACGAGCAGGTCTGGGCCGACCTCGTCGGGGCGGCCCTGGACGAGGAGGAGTCACGCCGGCTGATTGTCAAGATCGGCGAGGAACTGCACCCCGGCTGACCGGTCCCGATGACCGTGGCGCCTTGACGAGGATCGTGCCGGTGAGCCACACCACATTCGTGTCGTCGGCCCGGTGCGGACGGAGAACCCGGCCCGTCGGGTGCGTGAGGAAGGATGGGGGTATGCAGAGCTTCCTGACCCCGGAGCAGATCGCCCAGCGGACCCGGCGCGCGGTAGACGCGGCCGTCCACGCCGGACGCGCACAGGGACTCGACGTGACCGACCCTCGCGTGCTCTACGAAGCCTTCTCCGTGGTCGTGCACCTCGCGCCGTCGCCGGTCGTGGCCCGGGTGCCCACGGTCCTGCCCGCCTACGCGGACCTCGACAGTGTGGCCGGTCGCCAGCGGGCGGAACTGGACGTGACGGGATGGCTGACGGAGCGGGGCGTGCCGGTCATTCCGCCCAGCCCTCTCGTGCCCCGCGAACCCGTCCGACACGACGGCTTCTCGATGACGTTCTGGCAGCTGATCGAGCTGGCCCCGGCCGGGGAACCCGACTACGTGGCGAACTGCGGCCTCATCCCCGAACTGCACGCCGCCCTGCGCGACTATCCGGGTGAGTTGTCCTTCCTGTCCGCCGCCGAACCCCAGTTCGTCGAGGACGGCCTCGTCGCGCTCGACGGCCAGCCCGAGCTGATCGACCCGGCGGACCTGGACCGCGCCCGCCGCGAATGGCAGGTGCTGGCACCACTCGTACGCTCCCGCGAACTGTTCGAGAAGACGTTCCCCGGGGTCGACCTGCAACCCGTCCACGGGGACTCCCCGGTCGTGAACATGGTCGCCGGGGTGGACGGGTACCGCTACGCCGACTTCGAGATGGTGACGCTGGGGCCCGTCGAGTGGGACGTCGTCGGCGTCGGTCCGGAGGGGGAAGCCGCCTACCGGAGTGCGGCGCAGCACCGGGACATGCGGCAACTCGACGAGGGCGTGCTGCGCTTCGTGACGGCGGTGGGAATGCTGCGGGGCGTCGCCTGTCTCGCCCTGGCCCCCCAGTTGCCGATGCTGGCGGACGCCCTCGGCGGCATGCTCGACCAGTGGCGGTCGACGCCGTTCGCCGGAGGGCTCGGCTGACCGTGTGATCCAGCTCCGCTGGCTGTCATGTTTACGACGCGACGGCGGTAGCCATCGATGGATATGGTGATGTGTACCCACTCCCCGGCATCGCCGACCGGGCGAAAGCGCAGGTAGACGACGACTGCGGGGGTGTTCCCCCGGCCACCCACGAGTGATGGCCGTGCCGCGAAGTGGTGTTGCCCCGCCGGTCACCGATCTGGTTGTCTTGCCGACCCGGGGATCGTTCCGGCACTGCACCCGGTGCCGCTGTGCCGTGTGCCGATTCCGCGCAAGTGGAGGGTCAGCGTTCCATGCCAGCGGCCGCGAAATAGGGCCGGCGTCGCGGAGCGAACCACCCCGCTCGTACCTGTCGTTTGCTGCTGGGGACCACAGAGCCCTCGAAGGAGAAGCGTGCCGCAACCCCTGACTATGGCCGAGATGCTGGCCGTACTCGATGATCCCCGGTCGGTTTCCGACCTGCACAGTTACTACCTCGGCACCGGCGACGAGACGTTCACCGGCGGACAGTTCGACCAACTCGGTGGTGGCGGGAGCCGTCCCGAGACGGCCGGCGTCATCACCGCCGAGGACCTTGTCGCCGTGGAACTGCTGCGTGTGCGGGTGCCGCCGCAGCAGGCGCTCGACCTGTTGCAGGGGCCGCTCAGCGAGCGGGTCGCCGCCGAGTTGGGGAGGATTCCGGTCGACGTGGCGCTGGGCGCAGACGAGGCGTACCACCTGGTGGTGGCGGGTGGTCCCGCCGACACCGCCTGGCGGGCGCTGCGCGACGCGAAGGGCATCGGGTGGGTCGTCGCCGGCAAGCTGCTCGCCCGTAAGCGCCCGAAGCTGGTGCCGGTATACGACGCGGTAGTGTCCTGCGCCTACCGCACCGGCACCGGTTTCTGGGAGTGGCTGCATGGCAGGCTCCGCGAGGACGATGGCGTACTGCGGCAGCGGCTGCACGCACTGCACAAGGATGCGGGCCTGCCCGAGGCGGTGAGCCTGCTCCGCGTCCTCGACGTGGTGTTCTGGATGCGGCACCGCCCGACGCACAGCGGCGACCACTGCGCCGGAATCTGCCTGCCGTGAGCCAGGACGAACAGCACTTCACGGTACGCATCAGGGGCGTAAAGCCGGAGAAGTACGCCGACATCGTCAACGCGGTGTGGATGCAGTTGGAGGCGATCGGAGGCGACTTCGCCGTGATCCCGGACCGATCTGCGAATGCAGCTGCACTCGACGCCCGCTGGGACTCGTACAGTCGGGTTTCCTGGACAGCGGGCGGCCGGGGCGGGACACCGCAGGCGAAGGCGGCGGGCAAACGGCGCTCCACCGACACCGGCCGATGACGGCACCGAGGTCACGCGTTCGTCGTCCGATGCAGTGCGTCTGCGTCAACTGCGGCGACACCGTCCACGGCCGGGCGAACACCCGCCAGCGTGGGCCGGACATCGCCTGGTACGCCCACTGCCGACCCTGCGCGGACCTGGTCACCGACCAGATGCAACCGCTCGGCCTGCTGCCGGGCGGGGGCGTCGACGTCTACCAGTGCCGCACCTGCGGCAGCCTCCGGGTTTGTCGTACCGGCTGGCGGACCCGATGCCACCTCTGCCTGGACGAGCGCTCCGCCGGGCCGAGCCTCGCCACCGGGGCACGCCTGCTGACCAGGTTGCCGGACGAACCCGCGCTCGCGGACCGGGTACGCCACTTCGCCGGCCTGGCCGACACCGACACCATCCCCACCCGGGACGCCGCCGAGTTCCAGGCCGCGATCACCCTCGGCGAGGAACTCGACCGGCACCGCCGCGACGGCTGGACCGACCTGGCCGGCGACGTCCACGGCCTACCGTGGTACGGCGAACGGCAGGCACCCTTCTCGCACGGGACCTGGGGCCTGCACCTGCGCTGCGGCTCGTGGCAACGGCTGCGTGACCGCAGCTGCGCCCAGTGCCCGCCCGAGCCCGACGACCGGACCTTCGCCGTGCTGCGGGACACGCCGTACCTGCTGTATCTGGTGCGGCACCGCGGACTACTGAAGTTCGGCGTCGGCGGGGCGAGCCGGGTACGGCAACACCTGCGTGCCGGTGCCCAACTGGTGGAGGTCGTCGAGGGGCGGCATGCGGACGTCATGGAGGCGGAAGCGGACCTCAAGCGGCAGAAGCGGGCGGCGGGGGAGCCGTTGCGCTGGTGGCGTACCCGACGGATGCCGGAGTCGTTCGGCGCGGGCACCGAAGTGGTCCGAAACGGAGTACGGATCAGGCTCGCCGACTACCTCCGCGACGGAAGCGACGTGACCGACCGCTTCACGAACACCCCCGGTACCACACGGGACAGCGCCCGATGATCAGCAGGACCCCGGATTCCGATGCTGTCAGCCGAGATCGTGTTCTGCCGGATCGGTGTTGAGAGGATCCAGGCGAGCGACATGGTTGCCCGCATGGCGGAGTGACCGCCGTTCAGATGGTGCATCGTCACCGTCTGCGCCTGATCCTGGTCGACCATCCAGTACCGGGGGATTCCTGACCAGGACCGAACGCTTGAAGACGCACCAGGTACGGTACCAACCCCAGCAAAGGGAGACCAGTGAACGAAGACGAAAGCCTTCGTCGCTATGGCCTGCAGCCGTCCTCCGCCGATCTGCCTCACATCCGCAAGATACTCCGAGCCCAAGCAGACCTTGAGCAGCATGACCAGGACACGGAGATGATGAAGCTGTGCTGTCTGCAACTGTTCAACGCCGGCCAACTGAGCGACGTGCTCGTCATCTGGCAGGCCAAGGAATCGAGCTGGGACGCACACTGCTCGATCGACGTCCAACTGCTCTGCGGAGCAGGACTGGACGCCACCAAGGCGCACCTGAAAGCCGAGGGCTCCGAGGACGCGGCAGAAGCACTCCGCTATCTGCTCGACTGCGAGGCCGCCGGTGACTTCGACAACTTCTCTGTGGCCGAGGATGCCCGTTGGAGGGCCAACTACTACCTGGGCTGACCAGAGACCTAGACCGAACGTCAAGCGTCAGGTGGGACGGATCTGTCAAGCATGTGGTGGGATTAGACGCCTCACCTTCGGAGGTCATGCGACCTGCGGGGGCGGGGAACGGTGGTAGCCGAGGAGCCGCATTGCATCCTTCCCTGCCGCACGAAGATCCTCGATCGGCAGTTCAGGAACGTGATAGTTGTTCCTGCGAATGGTGGCGAGCAAGTCCTCGGGAAGGCGTACGTGATAGGTCGTGACGTAGAACCGCAGGTCGTCGCGCCACAGCCATTCGCCGTCCGTCATGACGGAGGCACCGCCCACGAGGTGTCGGTCACTACCGAGGACGTCCACCTCCGCGCCCATCACGTCGATCAGGCCATGCCCGTCGCGGAGATATCGCACCACACCCTCGACGTCAGGTAGCGGGTCCGGGGCGAGGTGGGTGCGGATGCTCTCGGCGTAGACCTCCGCTGGGTCCGGACCGAGTTCACGGAAGAAGCCCACTGTCTTCATCGACGGCCTTCCGGTCGCGGGTCAAAGGTCCTCCATACTCCACCGGCCTCGACGACAGGTGGCTCCGGTTCCGCCGCCCACCGTTCCGTGCCCACTCTCTTTGTCGGCGCGATTACGCTCACGCCAAGCTCGTCAGCGACCTGTTGCCCGAGCGGGACGCCGTTGATTACACCGGGATCAATCGTGCCCGAGTAGCAGGAGACCAGGCGTACGGGGCCCCCGTCATAGGCCGGATTCTCTCTGAGTGCTGCGGCGATTTGCACCGCGTTGGTCGGGTTCCCGTCCATGTCCGCCCCCTCGGCCGAGACCTTACCGGGGAGGAAGTAACCCTTGTCCGTGCCGTGGACGACCACATCATGGTGACCATCGAGCGGCAAAACCTTCTCGCTGTTCCTCATCGTGCGTGTGTCGTACCCGACGGTCGTGGAGTGGTTGGTGTGGTAGACCGGATCACCGGCGGGGAGATGGGAGTCCGGCCGGCCCTCCGGGGGTCTCGGCCGGGATCGTGGGTCAGTCCAGTCGCGGCGTGATCCCATCCGATCGGTCGGGCCGATTCGAGCAAGCCGGTTGAGGGCCTGCTTGAGGGCATCGATGAGGTCGCCGAGGCGGCGCAGTTCCGGCAGCAACCGCCGTAGGCTCGCCAGCAGCCCGCGCAGCAGCCGGGCGATCCGCGCCGCCCACGATCCCACCAGCGTGGTCACCTGCTCCACCACCCACGGCGTGGCGAGCCCGCCGGTGGCGAGCAGTTCGCCCGCGTACACGATGAGGCGGGAGACGCAGGCGGCGATGGCGTCGCGGACGAGGAGCCGGACGGCGGCGACGAGGCCGGCGGCGCCCTCGGTGGCGGCGGCGAGGGTGTCGGCGCACCGGGCGAGGCCGGTGATCGCCTGGTGCTGCTCGGTGGCCCAGGCCCGGTAGGCGGTGCCGGCGTCGCCGCCCCAACCGGCGACCTCGGTGCGCACCGCGTGGGTCAACTCGGCGGCGTCTGCGCGCAGGGCGGCGGCGACGTTGCGCCAGGTCTGGGCGTGGGCGGTGATCTGGGCGGGGTCACCGGCGAGCCAGTCGAGGGCCTCGCTGAGGGGTTTGACGTGTTCGATGAGCCAGGCGATGCCGTACTGGAGCAGCGCGCCGACCGGGTCGGAGACGAGGGCGAGGGCATCCAGGCCGGCGCTGACCACGCCGAGGCTGCCGTCGATCCAGCTGCCGGTGCGGACGCCCTGGGCGATGAGTTCGATGTCCTCGCAGATCCAGATCCCGGCCCATGCGGTGGGGCCGGCGTCCGACGCGGTGGCGACCAGCGGGTTGCCGGTCACCGGCGGTCCCGTATCTGGTCGAGTTGTCGGGCGGCGCGGGTGTCGGCGGCCCGGTAGCTCTCGGCGCTGCGGCGGAGCTTGCCGGCGGTGTCGCGGACCGATCCGGCGGCGGTGTCGACGCCGTCGACCAGGGTCCGTTGGAGGCCGCCGAGCAGCGTCGGCATGACCGCGCAGAGCTGCCCGTACGCATCGGCGTCGAGCCGGACGTGGTGGCCGGCCTGTCGGGCGGTGTCCAGGCTGTCGGCGCAGCGGTCCAGGTGGGCGGCGTGCGTGGTCAGGTCGTCCGGATCGACCCGGATGCCGTCACCGGTGAGCATCCGGGGTGTCCTGGCCGGGGTCGAGCCGCTGCCGGTGCGACGCGATGATCGCCTGGGCGGTCGGGTCGTCGGCACCGAGGACCCGGGTGGTGGCCTCGGTGAGCTGCCGCAGCAGGTCGGTGCGCGCGGCGCGGGCGGTGACCATGATCTGCCGGGCGGTGTGGGCTGCGGAGTGTCGCCGGGTCTGTTCGTCGAGCCGCAGGTCGACCAGCAGACCGGTGGGGTCGACGGTGACCTCGATGCTCCGGTCTGGGCTGCGGGCGGTGCCGGTCAGGGTGTGCACCTGGGCTGCGAGGCGCTGCACCCGCTCCGCCCGGTCGGTGAACGACGCTTCCCACCCGTCGAGTCGGCGGGTCGCCGCGTCCAGGGCCGCCTCATCCGCCCACATTCCACCCTCCCCGGGGGACAGTCACCGACGCCGGCCCGGTCGGGCCGGGACGCCTCGGTCAACGGCGGACCGTGGTCACCGACACCGTACCAACCGGTTACGCACGGCAGTGTCCCGTCGGAGCCGGTCTCGGCGGACGGCCACGACGCGGGGTGTCGAGTCGGCTTCCCGACTGGGGCGCGACGATCCGGGGGTTGTCCGGGGGTGCCGCACCGTCCATTATGCTCACAGCGCGTGCCGGCGACGATGCCCTCGGTAGTCACGCGCCTGAACGAAGGGACCCCTGCATGAACTGGACCGAGCGGATCAGCCCACTGCTGCGGCGGCGGGGCCCGGGGACGACCACCCCGCTGCGTGCCGTCCTGGCCCTGCTCGCCGTGCTGGTCGCGGGGGTCGCCGCCACGCTCGCCGTCGCGACGCCGGCCAGCGCCGCGACCACCACGATCTGCAAGAGCTCGCCGATCCCCGCCGGCTACGTGATCATCGCGGAGGGGTCGTCGGCGTCCTGCCCGTACAGCTTCCCCAACACGTGGACGATCACCACGCCCTCCACCACCTCGACCACCGTGATGTGCAAGGCCTCCGCCGTGCCGACCGGCTACGTGATCCTGGCTGAGGGCTCGTCGGCATCCTGCCCGTACAGCTTCCCCAACACCTGGACCATCAAGATCCCGCCGACCGGCTCGGCGAGCGTGATGTGCAAGGCGTCCACCCTGCCGTCCGGTTTCGTGATCATCGCGCAGGGGTCGTCGGCGTCCTGCCCGTACAGCTTCCCCAACACCTGGACCATCACCACCCCGTCCACCACGGGCATCACCACCATCTGCTCGGCCTCGCCGATCCCGGCCGGCTATGTCGTGGTCGGCACCGGGTCCTCGGCGTCCTGCCCGTACAGCTTCCCGAACACCAGGAGCATCAGGCTGCCCTGACCGGCGGGCTCCGGCTGCGGCCCCGGACGGGGGCCGTGGCCCGGCTCGCCGCCGACGCCGAGCCCCGCGCGTCGCGCCGGTCCGCCCCGGGTGCGTAGAGTTCCCGGGTCGGGCCGGCGGTCGGCCCCGGATGGCAGGGCGGGACGATAGCGGACATGACGGTGGACAACGTCGGACAATCGGGCAACGCCGACAGCCGGGGGCGCGACGCCGGCACCCCGGGTGTCGACCAGGACGAGTTGGCGGTCGCGCTGCGGGTCTTCGCGGCGCTGGAGGCGCTGCCCAGCGACCACCCGGACGTGGTACGGGTGCAGCGGGCCACCGCCCGGCTGTTCAAGATGGTGAAGCAGCGGCGACGCGAGGAGCGGCGGGAGAGCGTCCTGGCCCACGACCGCGCGGTCACCGCCGCCACCGCGACGGGTGCACCGGGCCGGATCGACGACGAGACCAAGGGCATCCCGCTCGCCTCACCGACCGCCGGTGACTCCGCCGGCACCCTGATCAACCCGCGCGGCTGCTACATCTGCAAGACCCGCTACCGCCAGGTCGACGCGTTCTACCACCAGCTCTGCCCCGACTGCGCCACCCTCAACCGGGAGCGCCGCGACGCACGGTGCGACCTGACCGGGCGGCGGGCGCTGCTCACCGGGGGACGTGCCAAGATCGGCATGTACATCGCGCTGCGCCTGCTGCGCGACGGCGCGCACACCACGATCACCACCCGGTTCCCGCACGACGCGGTCCGCCGCTTCACCGCCATGCCGGACAGCGCCGACTGGCTGCACCGGCTGCGCGTGGTCGGCATCGACCTGCGCGACCCCGCCCAGGTGGTGGCGCTGGCCGACTCGGTCGCCGCGCAGGGCCCGCTGGACATCCTGATCAACAACGCCGCGCAGACGGTACGCCGCACCCCCGGCGCGTACGCCCACCTGGTCGCCGCCGAGTCGGCGGCGCTGCCCGAGGGGCCGCTGCCGGAGCTGCTCACCTTCACCGGCGGCCGGGGCGTCACCCTGGCGCTGCCGGACGGGACCGTGCCGGCGGCCGCCATCGCCCCGCACGCCCTCACCGCGCTGGCGCTGACCGGCCGGTCAGCCACGCCGGAGCGGATCGCCGCCGCCACCGCCATCGACGCCGGTGGGCTCGCCCCCGACCTCGGGGACACCAACAGTTGGGTGCAGCGGGTGCACGAGGTCGACCCGGTCGAGCTGCTCGAGGTGCAGCTGTGCAACGTCACGGCCCCGTTCGTGCTGGTCAGTCGGCTGCGGCCGGCGTTGGCCGCGGCGCCGACCGGGCGGGCGTACGTGGTGAACGTGTCGGCGATGGAGGGGCAGTTCGCCCGGGGTTACAAGGGGGCGGGGCACCCGCACACCAACATGGCGAAGGCGGCGCTGAACATGCTCACCCGCACCAGCGCCGAGGACATGCGCGCCGACGGCATCCTGATGACCAGCGTCGACACCGGCTGGATCACCGACGAGCGTCCGCACCCGACGAAGATGCGCCTGGCCGACGAGGGCTTCCACGCCCCGCTGGACCTGGTCGACGGGGCCGCCCGGGTGTACGACCCGATCGTCCGTGGCGAGCGGGGCGAGGAACTCTACGGCTGCTTCCTCAAGGACTACGCGCCCTGCGCCTGGTGAGCGGTGGGCGGGCCGACCCGGAGCCGGGGCCGTGGTCGCGCCCGGGACGGCCGCCTCCGGGGTCAGGCGACCCGGGGGACCGGCAGCACGCCCCGGTGGGTGGTGCCCGAGATGTCGCCGGTCTGGTCGACGACCGGTGACCTCGGCGCGACCCGGGCGGCGGCGTCGACCGGGTCGGGTGGCCCACCGGCGGGCGGGACGGCCGGCAGCACCGTGGTCGGGGCGAGCGAGGCCCCGATCTCGGCCAGCAGGCCGTGCAGCCGGGACACGTCGTCGAGGGCCATCCGGAACGAACCCCGACAGGTCACGCCGCTCCACAGGGACAGCACCACTGCTCCGCGTTCCGGGTGGTAGCTGACCCGCATCGTCCGTTCGTCGCCCCGTACGTCGGTGAACAGGTCACCGAAGCTGGGCATCGGCAGTACCTCTCCCATCGATCCAGCATGCCCGAGCCGGCGGCGCCGGGGAAGCCCCGACGGATCAGTCGGGCAATCGGGGCATCTCCAGGCCGGGGCGACGGCCGAGCAGGGTGGCCCGGGTCAGCGCCGCCGCCCCGAACCGGTCCCGGACGGCGTCGACGGCGGTGTCCAGCTCGACGTCCCGGTCGGCGTCGAACGGCAGTTCGGGCTGCACCGGGGCGTCGTCGAGGTTGCCCACCGCCACCCCGATCAGGGTGACCCCGCGTCGGGTCAGCTCAGGCTGGGCGGCGCGCAGCAGTGACCGGGCGGTGTTCAGCAGCGGTGTCGTCCGGTCGGTGGCCCGGCGCAGGGTCCGGGACCGGGTGGCCGAGGTGTAGTCGGCGAACCGCAGCCGCAGGGTCACCGTCCGGCCGGCCCGGCCGGCGGCCCGCATCCGGCGGGCCACCCGGTCGACCAGCCCGGACAGGGTGGCGTCGACGTCGGCGGGGGAGTGCGGCCCGGCCCCCAGGGCGTGCTGGGCGCCCATCGACGACCTGCGCCGGCCCACCTGCACCGGCCGTGGGTCGCGGTTGTGGGCCAGCGCGTGCAGGTGCCCGCCCGCGCCGACGCCGAGCAGCGACTCCAGGGCGGGAACGTCGAGGCGGGCCACCTGGCCGACGGTCCGGATGCCCCGGGCGCGCAGCTTCGCCGCGGTGACCGGGCCGACACCCCAGAGCCGTTCCACCGGCAGCGGGTGCAGGAATGCCAGCTCGCCGTCGGGCGGCACCTCCAGCAGGCCGTCCGGCTTGGCCACCCCGCTGGCGACCTTGGCGAGGAACTTCGTCCGGGCCACCCCGACCGTGATGGGCAGCCCGACCTGCTCGCGCACCGCCCGACGCAGCCGGGTCGCGATCTGCACCGGTGATCCGGAGAGCCGGCGCAGGCCCCCCACGTCGAGGAACGCCTCGTCGATGGAGAGCCCCTCCACCCAGGGGGTGGTGTCCCGGAAGATGGCGAACACCGCCCGGCTCGCCGCCGTGTACGCGGCCATCCTCGGCGGCACCACGACCGCCCCGGGGCAGAGCCGCCGGGCCTGCCGGCCGCCCATCGCGCTCTGCACGCCGTACGCCTTCGCCTCGTAGCTGGCCGCGAGGACCACCCCGCCGCCGACGATCACCGGCCGGCCGCGCAGCCGGGGGTCGTCCCGCTGCTCGACCGAGGCGTAGAACGCGTCCAGGTCGGCGTGCAGGATGCGGGTTCCGGTCGACACCGCCCCATGTTCGCACACATGTTCGAAAAATGGTGCTGAGCTGCCCGGTTCGGGTCGCGGGTCAGCGCTGTGCGGTGGCCGAGGGGAGGGCGCTGCCACCCCGGGGTGCCTCGCCGGCCATCAGCCGGGCGATCTCCGCCCGGTCGGCCGCCGACGGCAACCCCCACTGCGGCTGGTAGCCGTAGACCTCCCGCAGGGGGCGGGCCGAGGTCCGGCCGTCGAGGATCTCGACCGCGTCGGTGTCGATCAGCCCCGGATGCTCCACCCCGCACGCCTCGGCGACCTTGACCAGATCCCGGCGCAGGGTGCCGATGTAGTTCGCCGCCCGCACCGACTTGCGGGCCGGGTCCAGCCCTCGGGCCAGCCAGGCGTTCTGGGTGGCGACGCCGGTGGGGCAGGTGTCGGTGTGGCACTTCTGGGCCTGGATGCAGCCGATCGCCAGCATCGCCTCCCGGCCCACGTTGACCAGGTCGCAGCCGAGTGCGAAGGCCACCACGGCGTTGTCCGGCAGTCCGAGCTTGCCCGCGCCGACGAAGACGGTCTGCTCGTGCAGACCCTGCTCGGCGAAGGTCCGGTAGACCCGGGCGAAGCCCTGCTGGAACGGCAGCGACACCGAGTCGGTGAAGATCAGCGGCGCGGCGCCGGTGCCGCCCTCGCCGCCGTCGACGGTGACGAAGTCGACGCCCCGGCCGGTGTCGCGCATCAGCGTGGTCAGCTCCTCCCAGAACCCCAGGTCGCCGACGGCGGACTTGATGCCGACCGGCAGCCCGGTCTCGGCGGCCAGCAGCTCCACCCAGTCCAGCAGGCTGTCGCAGTCGGAGAACTCGGCGTGCCGCGACGGGCTCACGCAGTCCTGCCCGGGGGTGATGCCCCGGGTGGCGGCGATCTCGGCGGACACCTTCGCCCCCGGCAGCAGCCCGCCCAGGCTGGGTTTCGCACCCTGGCTGAGCTTGATCTCCAGGGCCCGCACCGGAGCGCCGGCCACCAGGTCGCGCAACCGGGCGAGGTCGAACCGGCCCCGGGCGTCCCGGCAGCCGAAGTACGCCGTACCGAGCTGGAAGACCAGCTCGCCGCCGTGGCGGTGGTACGGCGACAGCCCGCCCTCGCCGGTGTTCTGCAGGCAGCCGGCCAGCGCCGCCCCCTGGTTGAGGGCGGACACCGCGTTGCCGGACAGCGAGCCGAAGCTCATCCCGGAGATGTTGACCACCGACCCGGGGCGGAACGCCTTCGCCCGGTCTCGTGGCCCGCCGAGCACCTTGGCGGCCGGCAGCCGTACGTCGTGTCCGGCGGTCGGCACCGACGACGGGACGGTCCGGGCGAACGTGCGGTGTTTGATGATCGGGTAGCCGGGGCTGCGTTCGATGTCGTTGTCGGTGCCGAAGCCGAAGTAGTTGTTCTCCTGCTTGGCCGAGGCGTAGATCCACCGCCGTTGGTCCCGGGTGAACGGGCGTTCCTCGTCGTTGCCGGCGACGATGTACTGCCGCAGCTCCGGGCCGATCGCCTCCAGCAGGTAGCGGGCCCGCCCGACCAGCGGGAAGTTGCGCAGCAGCGCATGGTCACGTTGGAGGACGTCCCGGGCGGCGAGGCCGGCGACGGCGGCGGCGATCACGGGTACGGTGCGGCGGGCCCACGTCATGCCGGCCACACTCCCCGCTGCCACCGTCGCCCAAACAGCCTGCCGGTGTGGCGTGTGGTCAGTGCCGCAGCGACTGCCGCACGATGCCGCCGACCAGGGCGCACCAGGTTTCGGTGGAGACCGTGCCGGTGCGGGGCAGGCCGTGCAGCGCCTGGAGGTCCTGCACGGCGCGGCGGGTGGCCGGGTCGTAACCGCCGGTGACGGTGACCTCGGCGTAGCCCTTCCAGTTCAGGATGAACTGCACCGCCTGCACGGGCAGGCCGGTGGCGTCGCGGCCGAGTTCGGGCGCGAGGGTTTCCCAGGTGGGGGCGGTCAGGGTGGCGTCGACGTCGACCGGGATGCCGTTGCGGGCCTGCCAGTCGCCGACCGCGGCGACGGTGGCGGCGTCGAACGTGCCGCTCGGGGTGACCGGGTAGCCGCGGTGGGCCAGCAGGTACTGGGCGACCTGGACACCGGGGGCGTTGACGAAGCGCCACAGGTCGGGCCAGCGGCGGGCCGGTGCCTCGCCCGCCCGGGTGCCGAGCCGGTGCGCGACCTGCCGGCGGATGCCGGGGAAGAGGCGGTAGAACTGCGCGCCGGGGCAGAGCGTGGCGCGGAAGTCCCAGTGGCCGAAGATGTCGTGGGCGTGCAGGCCGTACTGCCGGCAGACGGTGGTGCAGAGCCGGACCAGGGAGGCGAGCAGCGCCTGCGGCGGCGTGTCGGTGACGTAGGTGCCCTCGTTCTCGATGCCGATGGCCCGGCCGTTCTCGCCGGGGCAGTGCGCCGAGACCATCTGCCGGTCACCGGCCCGTAGCCGCTCCAGGCTGCCGTGCCGTCCCTCCAGGACGTACCCGCCCCGGCTGACGGTGAAGTGCTGGCCGGTGTCGGACCAGCCGTTGCCGTCCATGTGCAGGTCCTGGCAGTCGTGGGCCAGGGTGACCGCCTGCTCGCGGGAGTGGTCGGTGACGTTCGGGAAGGCCATGTGGTGCACGATGATCTTGTTGGTGGGGATCGTGCTGACCGACAGCGGGTCGGCCGGTGGGCGGGCGTCCCACTCGTCGCAGTCGATGATCCAGTCCAGGTCCGCGCCCGGGGCGGCCTCGGCGACGCCCGGCAGGGCCAGGTCGGACCCGACGACCGTGACGGTGGCCGCGCCGAGACCGGCCCGCAGCAGCGTACGACGGTCGAGTGCGGGGCGTACGACGGACATGGCATCTCCTCGGCGAGCGACGGCGGCGCTGACGACGAAAACTAGCTCCAGTTATTCCGCGTGTGATGGAGGATATTGCCACTCCGGCGGTCGGCGCTAGAGGGCGGCATCGATCGATTCTGCCCGTCTTCGAGGCGTGCCGGGCAGAACTGTCCGAATGTCCTGCCGTCGGGGGATGGACCCGGGCGACCGCTCAGTCGGCGGCGGCGAAGTCGTCCAGGGCGGCCAGCAGGTGCCGCCGGGTCTGCACCGTGCCGAAGTGACCAGCCCCCTCGACCACCTGCAGGCGCGAGCCCGGCCAGGCCCGGTGCAGCGCCCAGGCGGTCGCCAGCGGGCTGCCCAGGTCGACCCGGCCGTGGATCAGCACGCCCGGGATGCCGGCGAGCCGACCGGCGTGCCGGATCAGCTCACCCTCGGCCAACCATGCCCCCTGGGAGAAGTAGTGCGCGCAGATCCGCACCATCGCGGTCCGCTCGGCCGACGGGCGGTCACCGTACGGGTTGCCCACCCCCTCGGCGGAGACCACCGCGTCCTCCCAGGCGCACCAGTCCCGCACCGCCCGCTCGCGCACCGCCGGGTCCGGGTCCTGCACCAGCCGGGCGTACGCGCCGACCACGTCGTCGTCGGGGCCGACGCCGCCGCCGGCGAGGAACCGTTCCCACTCGCGGGGGAAGTAGCGGCCGACACCCCGGTAGAGCCAGTCGATCTCCGACCGGCGGGTGGTGGTGACCGCCCCGATCACGATCGCCGACACCCGCTGCGGGTGCCGCTGCGCGTACGCCAGCAGCAGCGTCGAGCCCCACGAGCCGCCGTAGAGCAGCCACCTGTCGACGCCAAGGTGCCCGCGTAGCCGTTCCATGTCGGCGACCAGGTGCGCGGTGGTGTTGTGCCGCAGGTCGGTGGCCGGGTCGGCGGCGTGCGGGGTGCTGCGTCCGCAGTTGCGCTGGTCGAACAGGACCACCCGGTAGCGGTCGGGGTCGAAGTACCGCCGGGCCCACGGGCCGCAGCCCGAGCCCGGTCCACCGTGGACGACCAGCGCGGGCCGCCCGGCCGGGTTGCCGCACACCTCCCAGTAGACCGCGTTGCCGTCGCCGACGTCGAGCATGCCCTGGTCGTAGGGCTCGATCGGTGGGTACCGCTCGTCCATCGGTGGCCTCCCCGGCAGCGCGAGATACAACAGCGCTGTTACATTACGGCATGCCCGACGAACCGTCCGACCCCGCACTGCTCGGCACCCGACTGCGGCACCTGCTCGACCTGCTCGACGGTGACGTCGCCGCCGTCTACGCCGACCTCGGGCTGCCCGGCTTCCGACCCCGCTACACCCCGGTGCTGATCGCGCTGGACCGCCTCGGGCCGGCGTCGATCCGTACCCTGGCCGGGGCGACCGGGGTGACCCACTCCGCCGCCAGCCAGACCGTCGCCCGGATGGCAGCCGACGGGCTGGTCACCCTCACCCCCGGCGTCGACGCCCGGCAACGCGTCGTCACCCCCACCGACCGGGCCCGGCACCTGCTGCCCCTCCTGCACGCCGAGTACGCCGCCACCGCCACCGCCGCCCGCCGGTTCGAGGCGGAGCTGGCGTACCCGCTGAGCCGCCTCGTCGACGAGGCGCTGGCCGCGCTGCGACGGCGGCCGATGCGGCAACGCGTCGCCGACGTCGCCCCGCAGTTCGCCCCGGGCGGACAGCCCCCGACCCCACCCGGTGACCGAAAGTAATCTTCGCAGCCGGACGACCGGAGGCGAGGAAACAACCGTTGCGCCGATTCACCGCAGCTCCCGCCGGGTAAGAATGATCAGTGTGGCCCTGACCTGTGACCAGTCCCGGCGGACCGGAAAGGCCGGCGGGTGACCGGCGACTGGCGGTTGTCCGGCTACACCCCGGTACGGCAGCTCGGCGCGGGCACGTCCGGCCCGGTGCTGCTCGCCACCCACGACGCCACCGGCACCCCGGTCGCCATCCGCTACCTGACCCCGGCCCTCGGCGGCGATCCGGCCTTCCGGATGGCCCTGCGCGAGCAGGCGCGACTGCTGGTCGAGGTGGACGACCCGCACGTCTGCCGCCTCTTCGAGTACGCCGAGACGCACGCCGCCGCGGCGATCGTGGTGGAGCTGGTCAACGGGGTGACGCTGCGTCAGCTGCTGCGCACACGCGGCCCCGTCGGCCCGGAGGCCGCGCTCTGCGTCCTCAAGGGCTCCCTCGCCGGGCTCGCCGCCGTACACGCCCGCGGTGTGGTACACGGTGACCACCGCCCCGACAACGTGCTCGTCACCCGCGACGGGTGGCCCACGCTCACCGACGTCGGCATCGCCCCACCCGCCGGCAACCGGCACTACCAGGCCCCCGAGCAGTGGACCGGGGCCCCCGCCGAGCCGGCCGGTGACATCTACGCCGTCACCGCGACCTTCTTCGAGTGCCTCACCGGCCGACCTCCCTACGACGGACGGGACCTGGCCACCCTGCGCGCGCAGCACAGCGCCGCCCCGATCCCCGGCACCCCGACCCCCGCCCCGGTGCACGACCTGCTCCGCCACGGCCTGGCCTGGTGCCCCGCCGACCGGACCCAGCCCGCCGAGATCTTCCTCACCGAGCTGGAACACACCGCCGCCCGCTCGTACGGCGGGGACTGGGAGGAACGGGGGCGGCGTCAGCTGGCCCAACGGGTCGCGCTGCTCGCCGCCTGCCTCCCCTTCCCCGAGGGCGCCCCCGGGCACGTCGACCCGGCGGCCGTCGACCCCGCCGGGCCCCACCCGGGCCCCCGGCGCGGCGGCACCCGCAACGCCCTGGTCGGTGTCGGGCTGACCGCGGCACTGCTGGTCGGCGTCGTCGGGCTGGGCTACGTCGCCCGCGGGCCCGGGGCGTTCACCCTCGCCGACGGTGCCGTCGGGCCGGGAGCGACCGCCGCCACCACCCGCAGCCCCGCGCCGCTCGCCGCCGCCCCGGCCATCAGCGTCGTGCCGCCGGAACCGAGCCGCAGCCCCACCCCGGCGGCGACCACGACGGACCCACCGCCCACCACCCCGGCCCGGTCCGCCACCGCCGCCACCACCCGGGTACGCACCCCGAGTCCCACCCCACCGGCCACGGCGATCAGCCCGCTGCTGCCCCCCGACGTGTTCCCGCCGACGGTGTCGGCCGTGGACGCCAGCCCGGCCACGGTGGAGCCGAAGGGCTGCCCCGACGTGGCCACCTCGACCACGGTCACCGCCCGGGCCCTCGACGACGGGGCTGCCGGCGACCTGCTGCGGGTGTCGTTGCGCTACACCCTCGACGGGGCCATCCGCACGGTCGCCATGACCCAGACCGGCCCGGACACCTTCGCGGGCACCCTCGGCGACCTGCCGACGCCCACGGCGACCACCAGGATCCCGGTCCAGGTGATCGCCGTCGACGACGCCGGCAACGCCTCCGCCCCCGCCGGCCCGGTCGTGGTGTCACTGCTGCCCACCTGCACCTCGGGCTGACCGTCCGGTCCCGACCGGAGTTTCCGGCGCACCGGCCGGGGGTAGCTTCGGGGGTCGACCGAGCTGACGGTGGAGGACCACGGATGACAGACAACTTCGGCGACGCGGCGGGTGACGCCCTCCGCGCGGTGCTGCTTTTCCTGCCCAAGGCGGTCGCCTTCGTGGCGATCCTGGTGGCCGGCTGGCTGATCGCGAAGGCCGTCCGCAGGATCGTCGACAAGGTGCTGGAGCGGGTGCACTTCGACCGGGCCGTCGAGCGTGGCGGCATCAAGACCGCCCTGGCCCGCTCCCGCTACGACGCCAGCGACATCGTCGCCAAGCTCGCCTACTACGGGGTGCTGCTGGTGACCCTCCAACTCGCCTTCGGCATCTGGGGGCCCAACCCGATCTCCGACCTGATCGCCGGGGTGATCGCCTGGCTGCCCCGGGCGTTCGTCGCCATCGTCATCGTGGTGGTCGCCGCCGCGATCGCCAACGCGGTCAAGGACATCATCAGCAGCGCGCTCGGCGGCCTGTCCTACGGCCGGGTGCTGGCCAACATCGCCTCGGTGTTCATCCTCGGGCTCGGGGTGATCGCCGCGCTCAACCAGATCGGTGTCGCCACCGCGGTCACCACGCCGGTGCTGATCGCCGTCCTCGCCACCGTCGGCGGAATCCTCGTCGTCGGGGTCGGCGGTGGACTGATCCGTCCCATGCAGGCCCGCTGGGAGTCCTGGCTGACCCGTGCCGAGCAGGAGTCCCGCACCATCGCCACCCACGCCCGTGCCTACCAGGCGGGCCGGCAGGACGTCGCTGCCCGGTTGGGCCCGTACGCGCAGGCCGAGCGCACCCCGCCGGTGCCCACCGCCGCCACCCCCACCCCACCGACGCCGCTGGACGACGACGCCGAGCGCACCCAGGTGGTGACCCGTCCCGACGACGCCGAGGCGACCCAGGTCCTGCCACGGTCCGACGAGGCGGAGCAGACCCAGGTCGTGTCCCGTCCTGCCGACCCGGAACCGACCCCACCGGCAGCGCCGGGCGCGGACCGGGACGCCACCGACGCGTCAGGCGTCGCGGTGCCACGCCAGGCCGGGCCGGTGGACGGCTCCACCACCGACAGTGAGGCCACCATGGTCATCCCCCCGCTGGACCCGGGCACGCCCCGAGGCTGACCGGCGCAGGCGGCGGGGCGGGACCGGACCAGGGTCCCGCCCCGCCGCCGTGTGCACCCCGCAGGGCCGCACCCCAGGGCCGGGACGGGCTAGCATCGGCGGATGACCTGGCGATGTTGATCCGGCCCTGAAGGCCGAAACCGCGGGCCGCCGCGGACGCCGTACCTCCCGCGTCCGTTCCGTCCCGTGGAAAGGCCCTGATGACCCTCACCCGCACACGGGTGCCCGACACCCGTGTCCGCCGACTGTCGACCACGCTCTACTGCTACCTGTTCCTCGACGACCTCGTCCTGCTCTATCCGGTGTACGTCCTGCTGTTCAGCGACACCGGCCTCACCGTCGGGCAGATCTCCGGGCTGTTCGTGCTCTGGTCGGTGACGGCTGTCCTGCTGGAGGTCCCGTCCGGGGCCTGGGCCGACACCGTCTCCCGCCGCCTGCTGCTCTGCCTCGCGCCGCTGCTCACCGGGGCCTGCTTCGCGTTGTGGGTGCTGGTGCCGTCGTGGTGGGCGTTCGCGCTCGGCTTCGTGCTCTGGGGTGCCGCCGGCGCGCTCGGCTCCGGCGCCCTGGAGGCGTTGGTCTACACCGAACTCGACCGGCTCGGCGCTGCCGGCCGGTACGCCCGCACGATGGGCCGGGCCCGGACCGCCGGGGTGCTCGGCGTGCTCGCCTCGCTCGGTCTGGCCGGCCCGGTCCTCGCCGTCGGTGGGTGGCCGGCGGTCGGCGCGGCGAGCGTGCTGTCCGGTGTGCTGGCCGCCGCCGTGGCCACCCGGTTCCCGGAACACCGTCCCGCCGCGCCGGCCGACGGCTCGTCGACCGTGCCGGTCCCCGGGCCACCGGACGGCGCGGAGGCCGAAGTGGGCTGGTGGGCGAGCCTGCGCACCGGTCTCGCCGAGGCGCGCGCCGACCGGCGGGTACGCGCAGCCGTGCTGCTCGTCCCGGCGGTGACGGCACTCTGGGGCATCCTCGACGAGTACACCCCGCTGCTGGCCCGGGACACCGGTGTCCCGACGTCCACGGTGCCACTGCTGCTCCTGCCGGTCTGGCTCGGGATGACCGTCGGTGGCCTGCTCGCCCCGACGGCGGAGCGCCTGTCCACCCGGGGGTACGCGGCGCTGCTCGCCCTGGCCGCGGTCGCGCTGGCCGGCGGGGCCGTCGTACGACATCCGGGCGGCTTCGTGCTGCTCGGCGTGGCGTTCTGCGCCCTGCAACTGGCCACGGTGCTCGCCGACGCCCGGTTGCAGGCCCGGATCACCGGCCCGGGGCGGGCGACGGTCACCTCGCTCGCCGGGATGGGCACCGACCTGGCGATGATCGTCGCCTACGGCGGTTACGCGCTGGTCGCCGCGACGGGCGGGCACGCGATGGCGTTCGCGGCGGCGGCCGGGCCCTACCTGCTGGTCGCCGCCGCGTTGCTGGTGTCGGGGCGGTCCGGTGCGGTGCCGCCGCCCCGCCCGCCGGTGGAGGTGGTTTCGTGAGCCGGCACCGGGGCGGCGAGCGGGCGGCGGCGGACGTGCGCCGTTGCCCAGGGGCCGACGCCCGCCGCCGGGGCTCGGGGCCCGGGCGTGATCGGCGTCGCCGGGATCAGCCCGGCAACGCGTCGAGGTAGACCCAGTTGCCGTCCTCGCGGACGAACCGGCTGTGCTCGTCCACCGTGCCCGGCTGCCCGGCGTCGCGGTAGTGGGCGCGGAACGCCACCGTGCCGGTGCTGTCGAGCAGGCCGCCGCGCGTGCGTTCCACGATCTCCAACCGGGTCCACCGCTGGGCGGGATCGAGTCGTAGCCCGCCCGGCCGGGTGCGGGAGTGCCAACTGCGCAACAGGTAGGCGGGGTCGCCGACGGCGAAGGCGCTGAACCTGGACCGCATCAACGCCTCCGCCGTCGGGGCCGTACCCTCGCCCCGGTGCAGCGGCCCGCAGCAGTCGTCGTACGGCAGCCCGGTGCCGCAGGGGCAGGACCGCCGGGATGCGTCTTTGGCCATGACACCCATCCTGCCGCACGCCCCGTGACCGACGATCGGGCCGCCCCCGGGTGGGGGCGGCCCGATCGGTGTTCGGGGTCAGGACGGGTAGCGGGTCAGGAGGTGTAGCCGCGGGTGGCGATCCAGTCGGCGAGGTTGTCGACGCTCATCCGGTAGGACGCGGTGTTCGGGTTGGCGGAGTCACCGATGGTGACGGTCTTCCCACCGTCGCGGTAGCCGATGACGCTGATGTAGTGGCCGCCTTCGAAGGAGTGGGTGTTGCCGTCGGTGTCGGTGGCGGTGCCGGCGATGTTGGCGACTACGGCCCGGCCGTCGTCGACGGTACGCACGATGTCGGCGCGCAGTTCGTCGGTCTGCTTGGTGTCGGCCTTGGCGGTGCGGATCTCGGTGCTCTCGTAGGCCTTGCGGCCGGTCTCCTTGTTCAGCACGGGGGTGATGTCGTTGATGCTGTCGGTGCCGGCCTCGGTGGTGCGCATCTGCTTGGCCATGGCGTCGACGTCGATGTTCTTGCCCTGGACGGACAGGGCGTTGCGGGTGGCGGCGGGGCCGCAGTAGTAGAAGTTCGGCTGCGCCTGGTAGTCCATCGTCAGCTCACGCTCGCCGGCGGGCTTGCGGTCGGCCTGCACGGAGGCGGGGGTGCGGGCGTCGGCGGCGTAGGCGGCGGTGAGTGGGCCGGCGATGGCGCCGGTGGTGAAGGCGAGGCCGGCGGCGGTCAGGGCGGTCTTGCGGATCAGATCGGTACGCATGGTGGCGTGCTCCTCTGCATCGGGGGTGTGGCGTACGCCCACAGGGGGGGTGGGGCGTGGCCGGAAGTTCGGGGGGATCGCCCGGCGATCGGGGGGACCTGCTCGGGCGTCCGGGGATTGTCAACCGACCCGGTGGCGACCGCATTCCGCGATCGGGGTTCCGGGGCCGTCCCCCTCGGGTGGGGGAGTGGCGGTGGTATGCCAGATACAACGCCCCGCCCCCGGCGGCGATTCCGCCGTGCGGGTGGCCCCGGCCACGGGACACCGCACCCACCGGGGACGGCCCGCCGACCACCGGACCACCGCGCCGCCACGGAACCGGACACCACGCCCGAACCCACCTCCACCGGCGTAAGCACCCACCCGACACCATCCGCCGCCCGGTGACCGCCACCGCCCGACCCCGCGCAGGGCGAACCCGTCATCCCGCACGGAAACCTGCGCTACCGGCACGACGTGATCGCCCGGCCGGGTGCCGGACAGGCACGACGGCGGGTGCCCGGCCCCCCTCATCGGTCCCAGCCGGGCGTGCCGTGCCGGGCTGCCGGCGACCGGCTGTCGACGCGGCCGGCGGGATCTAGAGCCAGCCGGATCGGCGGAACATCCGGTGCAGGGTGAATGCCGCCGTCGCCATCAGCGCCAACGCGGCCGGGTAGCCGTACCGCCAGGACAGCTCGGGCATCCGCGCGAAGTTCATCCCGTAGACGCCGGCCACGGCGGTCTGGGTGGCGGCGATCGCCGCCCACGCCGCGATCTTGCGCATGTCGTTGTTCTGGTCCACCGCGAGCTGGGTGAGCCGGGACTGCAGGATCGAGTTGAGCAGCTCGTCGTAGGAGGTGATCCGGTCGACGGCCCGGGTGAGCCGGCCCTCCACGTCGACGTACCAGCGGCGCAGCCCCGCAGGCGGGCCGCCGTCCGGGCCGGAGACCAGGGCGCGCAACGGCTCCTGGAGCGGCAGCACCGCCCGCTTGAACTCCACCAACTCCCGTTTGAGCTGGTAGATCTGCTGGATGTCGGCGTTGTGCTCCGGGGCGAAGACGCTCTCCTCGACCCGTTCCAGGTCCTGCTCGAGGTGGGCGGCGACCTCCAGGTAGAGGTCGACCATCCGGGCGGTCACCGCGTACGCCACCGCCCACGGGCCCTCGGCGAGCAGCGACGGGCGGCCCTGGATCGCCTGGCGGACCGGCGCGAGGGCGCCGGAGGCGCCGTGCCGGACGGTGACCACGAACCGGTCGCCGAGCAGCACCATCACGTCACCGGTGTCCACCACCTCGGAGGTCGCGGTCAGCTCGCCCTGGGCGACGTAGGCGGCGGTGCGCAGCACCAGCAGGGTGACCGGGCCGTGTCGTTGCACGGTGGGCCGGTGCCCGTCGGCGAGGGCCTGTGCGACGGTCAGCTCGTCGAGACCGAAGACCTGCCCGACGGCGGCGAGCACCGCCGCGCCCGGGTCGTGCAGTCCCAACCAGACGAACGTGTTGCGGCTGCGCCGGGCCCGGGCGTACGCGTCGGCGTAGTGCAGCCGGCCGGTCTCCCGGCGGCCGTTGACATAGACCGCGCAGTCGACGACGGCATCGGGGTTGACCCGTCGGGTGGTGGCGGTAGTGGTCTCCCCGGCCTGTCGGCGTAGCCGGCCGACCAGGGTGTGCAGTCGGGGACCGAGCAGGGTCGTCAGCGCTCGCCGCTCCACCGGGTACCTCCGCCTCGCCGCCCGTCCGCCGGCCCACCGTAGTAGGCCGGCGCGACAGGGGTGGGGCCGGGCGACGGTCAGCCGACGGCGGTGGCCCGCACGACGATGTTGTCGGAGTAGTCGCGGGACCGTTCGTCGAACCGCCCCCCGCAGGTGACCAGGCGCAACGCCGGTCCAGGTCCGCCCGGCCCGTAGACCAGCGCGGTGGGGAAGTTCCGCTTCGGGTACGTCCCGACCCCGTCGACGGCGAAGGTGACGGTCCGCCCGTCGGCGCGGGTCACCCGGACGGTGTCGCCGGGGCGCAGCCGCCCGAGGTCGAAGAAGACCGCCGGCCCGTCCCGGGTGTCGACGTGCCCGACGACGACGGCGTTGCCCGCCTCGCCGGGGCTGGCCCCCGGCCGGTACCAGCCGGCGACGGCGGGACTGTCCAGTGGGGGCACCTCCAGGGTGCCGTTCGGATCGCCCGCCACCGGCACCAGGTCGGCGTGGACGCCGATGGCGGCGATGTCGATGCGGACCGGCGTCGAGCGGGGCAGGGCCGGGATCGGGGAGCGGCTGCTGTTGCCGCCGCTGACGTCGATGCTCGGCTGGGGTGGCCCGACCGGTCCGATGGTCAGCCCGGCGGCGAGCAGGGCGATCCCGGCGGCACCGCTGACCGTGACCGCCGTGACGGCGGTGCGGGTCCGGACCGTCCATTCGCGTACGCCCATCGCCCGTCCTCCCCGACGTCCGACGTGGTCGGGGTGCCCGCGCCGGTTCGCGCCGGTGCGGGCACCCGTCCCAGGGATGGTGTGTGGCTCGCCGTCAGGCGACCCGGCGTCGGTCGCGCCGGGGTGGCCGCCGGCCGTCAGCCGACGGTGGCCGCCGCCCGGCGTCGGCGGCGCAGCAGCACGGTGGTGCCGAGCGCGGCGGCCCCGGCGAGCGCGCCACCGGCGGCCAGCAGGCCGGTGTTGCCGGTGCTGCCGCCACCGCCGGCGGGTGCCCCGCCGATCGGTGTGACGGCGAAGGTGGCGCTGCCGGCGGCGCTGCCGTCACCGCAGGTGGCGGCGACGGTGTAGGTGCCCAGGGTGAAACCGGCGGTGAAGAGTTCGGCGCTCAGCCCACCGCCGGCGGCGGCGGTGGTGGAGCGGACGTTCTGGTCCCGGTCCGGGCCGGTGACGTGGAAGAGCACGTCACCGGACTTCGGGTTGCAGGTCGTCGCGGTGAGCACGACCGTTCCGCCGACCGGGGTGCTGGCCGGCGACACCGTGGTGTCCGCGAGCGCTGCCGTCGGGAGCAGGAGCGTGCCGAGTCCCACGCCGAGCGCCGTCGTTACGAGAACCTTCTGTGCCTTCATACGCGTCTTCCCTCACTTTTCGTCCGCTGTCTGCGTGGGACGTCGTTCGGGTGGCCAACTCCGTAACTCACCGGTGTGGCCAACACTAGGAGGGTTGGCCCCCCGTAACGGGGTAAATGAGAAATCTTCGTTGCCGTCACGTGTTTTCCCCCCGCGCCGCCGAGCGGCGGAAATGCCGGGACAGTGCGGACACCCCGCCCCGACCACAACCCAGCCTCCTAGGATGCCCTAGCGGTTGTGAACCACCGCGGGCGGCACAGACCGCACCCACCCCGACAGACCGCCAGCCGCCTCCCGTTTCGGGAGGCGGCTGGCGGGGCACGGCCCGGCGGAAGGTCAGCGGCGACGGGCCTGGAGGGTGTAGGTCTGGGGGAGTCGCCACGGGCGTTCGGTCAGCCGCCACTCGCCGTGCCCGTCGCGGACCTGCCGCCCCGGCAGCGCGTCCCAGGGGGCGCTGTCGTGCTCGCACAGCATGGTCAGCTTTAGCCCGGCGTCGAGCAGGGCGGTGACCACCTCGCCGAGCCCGTGGTTCCACTCGTGGGTGGTGTTGTGGGTGAAGGTCGCCTCGGTGCTCACATAGGTGCCGCCCTCGTCCCACACCACCGGCTCGGTGCGCTCGAAGTACGGGTGGTCGACCACCAGCAGGCCGTCCGGGCGGGTCTCGTCCAGGGCCCACAGCATCGGGTGCCCCTCGCGCAGGAACAGCCGCCCGCCCGGCCGCAGCAATGCGGCGACCACGCCCGCCCAACGCCTGATGTCCGGCAGCCAGCACAACGCGCCGACGCCCGTGTAGACCAGGTCGAAACCGCCGACACCGAGGACGTCGGGCGCGTCGTAGACGTCGGCCTGGACGAAGTCGACGGCCGCGCCGGTGCGCTCGGCCAGCGCCCGCGCCTGGGCCAGCGAGGCGCCGGAGAAGTCCAGGCCGGTCATCCGCGCGCCGAGCCGGTGCAACGACACGGTGTCGGTGCCGATGTGGCACTGCAGGTGCACGCCGCGCAGCCCGGCCACGTCACCGAGGCGGGGCAGGTCGAACCGGACCACATCGCTGGGGTACGCCGGGTCGGCGGCGAACCGGTCCACGGCGTAGTCCGGGGAGGCGGCCCGGTCGTCCCAGCTGGCCCGGTTGAGGGTGCGGTAGTCGGTGCCGGGCCGACCGGGGCCCGGGTCGTCGTTGTCAGTCACCGGCTGACGGTGGCAGATGCCGGTGGTCCGCTCAACGGCAATTCGGCGGCCGACCGCCCCGAGCCGGTGGACGACGGTGGGTGTCCGACCTGGCTGGTAGGTTGCCGGACCGTGACGGGGAAGGGCCTGGACGCCCGGTTCGGCCGGCTCTGGGCGGCGAGCACGCTGTCGGCGCTGGGCAGTGGCATGGCCACGGTGGCGGCCCCGCTGTACGCGGCCGCCCGCAGCGACGACCCGCTGGTGGTCGCCGCTGCCGCCGGGGCGGCCTGGCTGCTCTTCGCCCTGCCCGGCGGGGTGCTGGCCGACCGGCTGGACCGGCGGCGGTTGATGGTGGTCATCGACTGGGTCCGGGTGGTCGCCCTGGTGTCGCTGGGCGCGGCGATGCTGGCCGGGCAGGCCGGCATACCACTGCTGTACGCCGTGCTGTTCGTGGTGAACACCGGCGAGATCGTGTTCCGGTCGGCCAGTCAGGCGATGCTCCCCACGCTGGTGCCGACGTCCCGGCTGGAACGGGCCAACGGCTGGCTCGGCGGCGGCACCACGCTGGCCCAGGGGATGTTGGCGGGCCCGCTCGGCGGGTTCCTGTTCGTGCTCGCCGAGAGCCTCCCGTTCCTGGTCAACGCCGGCACGTACGCGCTCAGCGCGGTGCTCGTCGCGCTGATCGCCGGGTCGTACCGGGGCGGCGGGGAGGCGGTCCCGTCGGCGGCCCGGTCGGTGCGCGCGGAGATCGGGGCGGGCTTCCGGTTCCTGCTCGGCCAGCGGCTGCTGCGTGCGATGGCCGTGCTGATCGGCCTGCTCAACCTCACCCTGACGGCCGCGATGGCGGTGCTGGTGCTGCTCGCGACGCAGCGGCTCGGTCTGGACTCCGTCGGTTACGGCCTGCTGTTCACCAGCATGTCGGTCGGTGGGCTGCTCGGCGCGGTGGTCGGTGACCGGCTCATCGCCCGGGTCACCCCGACCTGGACGGTGCGGGTCGGGCTGCTGGTCGAGGCGGGGCTGCACCTGGCGCTGGCCGCCTCGACCAGCGCCTGGCTGGTCGGGTTCGCGCTGTTCGCGTTCGGCGTGCACGGCGCCCTGTGGGGGATCGTGTTCCACTCGCTGCGGCAGCGGCTGACCCCGTCGGAGCTGCGTGGCCGGGTCGGTGCGACGACGCTGTTCATCGCGGCCGGCGGCAACTGCGCGGGCGCGCTGCTCGGCGGGGTGGTGGCCGGCACGTTCGGGTTGACCGCGCCCTACTGGGCGGGGTTCGTGGTGGCCGTTGCCGTGTCCGCGGCGACCTGGCGGGTGTTCGACCGGTCCGCCGTCGTCGCCGCCTACGCGGGCACGGCACCCCGGCAGCCCGTCACGTCAGGCGGGGACGGGTAGCACCGTCCGTTCGGCGGCCGAGCGGTGCGCCAGCTCGATCAGCTCGACCGTGCGTACCGCGTCGCGGGGGTCCACCGGCAGCGGCCCGCCACCGCGCAGCGCCGCCTCGACCTGGGCGTAGAAGTCCTGGTAGCAGCCCGGTTCGGTGGGCACCGGCCGGAGGTCGTCGCCCGCGCCGAGCAGGCCGTACCGGTCGGGGGTGACCTTGCCCCAGCCGGGGGTGCCGGGTCGGCCGCCGTGGCGCAGCGCGTCCTCCTGCCCGTCGAGCCCGTGGCAGGTGTATCCGGCCCGGTCGCCGAGGACCCGCAGCCGGGGGCCGAGTTGGGCGGTGACGGCGCTCATCCACAGGTGGGAGCGGACCCCGCCGACGTGGGTGAGCGCCACGAACGCGTCGTCGTCGACCTGTGCGCCGGGTCGCCGCCGGTCCACCTCGGCGTAGACGGTGCCGACCGGCCCGAACAGCTGTACGGCCTGGTCGACGAGGTGGGCGCCGAGGTCGTAGAGGACGCCACCGGCGTCGGCCGGGCTGCCGCCTTCCCGCCAGCCGGCCCTGATCTGCGGTCGCCAGCGTTCGAAGCGGGACTCGAAGCGGGTCACCCGGCCCAGCGCGCCGTCCTCGACCAGCCGTCGTACGGTGCGGAAGTCGCCGTCCCACCGGCGGTTCTGGAACACGGTCAGCGGGACGCCCCGGTGGTGTGCCTCGTCGACCAGTGCGCGGGCGTCGTCGGCGGTGGCGGCGAGCGGCTTGTCCACCACCACCGGCAGCCCGGCGGCGACCGCCGCGCGGGCGTGGGACACGTGGGAGGCGTTCGGGGTGGCCACCACGACGAGGTCGAGGGCGTCCGGGTCGGCCCACAGCGTCCCGGCGTCGTCGACGACCCGGGCGTCGGGGTGCTCGGTGGCCAGTTGGTCCCGGCGTTGCGGGTCGGCGGTGACGACGGCGCTCAGCCGCAGGCCGGGGGTGGCGGCGATCAGCGGGGCGTGGAAGAACCGGCCGGCGACGCCGTAGCCGAGCAGCCCGACCCGCAGTGGCTGGCGCGTGCTGTCCGTCATGCTGGGTGCCCCGATCGTCGGCGCTGGTCGTCCGGTCGCACCGAACCTACGCGTCGCCGGTGACCGGCCGGTTCAGGCCCCCGTGGGGTCGGTCACCCAGCCGGCGATCAGCACCAGACCGGTGGGGCGGTGCACGGCGAGGAAACCGAACGGGCGGTCGACGTCGAGGCGGATCCGTCGTCGACGGACGGTGGCACGGGGTGGCGCGGAGCCTGCCCGCATGCCGATGGCGGTGACGGCTGCGGCGCGGAATCCGGTGGCGGTGAACTCGGCCCGGGCGCTCTGCCGGGCGTCGGAGACCGACAACTGGGGGCTGATGTCGGGGAAGTGGTCGCCGTCGCGTCCGGCGGCGACCAGGCCGAACAGGTCGGCGTGGTCGAGCAGGTCGTGGTCGCCGGTGACGGTGAACCCGACGGTACGCACCAGCAGTTCCGGTCGGTCGTCGTACCCCTCGACGGTGTCCTCGGTGACGCCCGGTCCGGCCGGTGCGGGCAGGGTCGCGGGGTGGTCGAGGGCGGCGAGCGCGGCGGGGAGCACCCGGGCGGCCGGTTGTCCGGCCGGGCCGAGGGCGAGCAGCACGTCGACGTCGGCGTCCCCGGTGACGGTGAGCAGGCTGATCGGGCCGGCGGGGGTGTCGGCGACCCGCAGCGCGGCCGGGTCGCCGCCGGCGCGGTGCAGTCCGGCCAGCGGGCGGCCCTGCCACGGCCCGGTCGTCGGCTGGCAGTGGGCCGGCCGGAACGGGGTGGCCCAGTCGACCAGGACGGTCAGCGCGTTCGCCAGCACCAGGGCGGTGCCCGGTCGGACCTGGATCGGCAGCCGGTCGATCAGGTCGTCGGTCTGCTCCCGCACCCACTGGTCGAGTCGCGGCTGGTCGACCGTCGGGTCGCCGGTCAGCTCACCCCGGGTCGTGTTGTCCAGTTCGGTGCGCCACCGCCGGCCCAGGGGCAGTCCGGCGCGGGACCAGAAGCCGGTTGCCAGCCGGGTGGTGGGGGAGTCGACGGGGGTGGCCGGGGTGGGGGCGACGGCGTGCAGTTCGTCGCGGGCCGGGCCGGTGGCGTACCGGGCGAGCAGGGCGAGCAGCGGGTACACCCCGGCGCCGGACAGGACGGTCTGCCGGTCGTCCAGTCGGGCGGCCCAGCGGGCGGTGAGGGCGTTGGCGGACGGGCTCATGGGGCGGCACGCTACCCGGGTACGCGGCCGGCGGCGTGCCGCCACCGGTGGGTGGCCCGGTGTGGGCGGGTGCGCGTGGTGGGTGGGGTCCGTGCCGCCGGTCGGTGGTGGTGTGACAGCGTGGCCGGGTGGGTGTGCGCGTACCGGCCGAAGTCGACCTGGCCGTCGTCGGTGGCGGCGGGGCCGGATCGCTGGTCCTCGCGGCGCTGGCCCGGCACGTGCTGCCGGGGCTGCGGGTCGCCGTGGTGGACCCGGTGCGCAAGCGTGGTCAGGACCGCACCTGGGCGTTCTGGGGCACCCCGGGGGGCGACCTGGAGCCGATGCTCAGCGCCAGCTGGTCGCGGGTGGAGGTGACCACCCCGGCCGTCGCCCGGGTGTTGGACCTGACCCCGTTGCGGTACGGGATGTTGCGCTCCGCGCCGGTGTACGAGCGGGCCGCCGAGGCGGAGCAGCGGCTCGGTGCGGTCCGGTACGACGCGGCGGTGGGGGTGCTCGACGACGACGGCTCGGCGGTGTCGGTGCGCGACACCGACGGGCGGGCGGTGCTGCGGGCCGGCTGGGTGCTCGACTCGCGTCCCCGTCCACCGCGTCGGCCCGGCCGGACGGCCTGGTTGCAGCACTTCCGGGGCTGGTGGTTGGAGTCGTCGACGCCGGTGTTCGATCCGGGGCGGGCGGTGCTGATGGACTTCCGTACCCCGCAGCCGCGACGGGGTGTCTCCTTCGGCTACGTGCTGCCGGTCAGTGACCGGTACGCGCTGGTGGAGTACACCGAGTTCTCCCCGGCGGTGCTCTCCGACGCGGGCTACGACGCGGGGCTGCGCGGGTATGCCGGGCTGTTGGGTCTGGACCTGGCGGCGTTGACGGTGCGGGAGGTCGAGGACGGGGTGATCCCGATGACGGATGCGCCGTTCGACCGGCGGCCGTCGCCCCGGGTGGTGCGGTTGGGCACCGCCGGTGGGGCGACCCGCCCGTCGACCGGGTTCACCTTCTCGGCGATGCACCGGCAGGCCGGGCAGGTCGCCGCCGCGCTCGCCGCCGGTCGGCCGCCGGTGCCCCGGCCGGCGTACCCGGGGCGGCACCGGTGGATGGACGCGGTGGCGTTGCGGGCGTGGGATTCCGGTGCGGTCGGTGGTCCGGAGTTCTTCGACCGGCTCTTCGACCGGAACCCGGCGTCGCGGGTGCTGCGTTTCCTCGACGGGGCGACCACGCCGGCGGAGGATCTGGCGGTGATGCGGTCCAGTCCGCTGCTGCCGATGACCTCGGCGGTGTTCGGTGACGCGGCCGGTCGGTTGCGCGCCCGGTTGACCCGGCGCTGAGGGCGTGACGACGGTCGCCGGTGGACCGGAGCGGTAGGTTCGGTGGCATGGTGGACGCGGCGGCCGGCAGGGTCGTGGAGATCTGGACCGACGGGGCGTGCAGCGGCAACCCCGGGCCGGGCGGTTGGGGTGTGCTGCTGCGTTTCGGCGGGCACGAGCGGGAGCTGTGCGGTGGCGAGGCCACCCCGACCACCAACAACCGGATGGAGTTGACCGCCGCGATCGAGGCGTTGGAGACGCTGACCCGGCCGTGCGTGGTGCGGTTGCACACCGACAGCACCTATGTGCGTAACGGCATCACCGGGTGGTTGGCGTCGTGGAAGCGTAACGGCTGGCGGACCGCGGCGAAGCAGCCGGTGAAGAACGCCGACCTGTGGCAGCGGCTGGAGGCGGCCTGTGCCCGGCACGAGGTGAGTTGGCACTGGGTGAAGGGGCACAACGGCCACCCGGAGAACGAACGCGCGGACGCGTTGGCCAACCGGGGCATGACCGAGGCCCGGTCGGCGGTGGGCACCTCCCGCTGAGCGCCGCCCCGGCTGCCGCCTTCCCGGTGGGCCGTCGAGCCCGCGACCGGTCCCGCCGGCCGCCGGCCCGGGTCGGCGGCCGGCGGTGGGTCGGGTCACTCGGTGGCGGGGTTGGCGGCTTCCTCCTCGGCGGGGTCGCCCGCGCCGGAGACCGCACCGACGTCGTACCCCGCGCGGCTGGTCTCCCGGGCCGACAGGTGTTCCTCGGCGGGCAGGTCGGCGAAGTCGTCGCCGGTGTCGCCGCCGCTGCCCAGCGACTCGCCCGGCGGGCGCAGCGACGCCTCGTACGCCGGTACGCCGTCCGGCTCGTCGGTGTCGGCCCGGTCGGTGTGTCGTTCGTCCGTCATGCCGACCTACCTGCCCGCCACACCGCCGGGCAAACCCGACCCGCCGTGCGGCGGTGCGGCCCGTCGAGCACCGCGCCGACCGGTCGGGTTCCCGCCGCGCTCGGTGCGGCCCGTGGAGCACGGGGCCGACCACCGGCCCCGGGTCCACCACCACCCGGCTGGGCCCACCACCCGGCTGGGCCCACCAGCGGGCTGGGATGTCAGCGGCGGGGGCGGCGTCCGCGGCCGGGGGCGCCCAGGCGGCGGGTCGGGGTGAGGGTCAGCCCGGTCCAGTGCCCGGGGTGGCGCAGCCGGGCGGGCAGCGCGGTGTGCCGGTCGCCCCGGGCCGCTTCCAGCTGCGACTGGTGCAGGAAGAGGGTGCTGGACAGGTCCGCCCCGCGCAGGTCCGCCCCGCGCAGGTCGACGCCGGTGACGTCGGCCCGGCGCAGGTCCGCTCCCCGCAGGTCCGCGCCGACCAGGCATGCGCCCCGCAGGTTCGCCCCGGTCAGGTCCGCACCGCGCAGGTTCGCGCCGAGCAGCATCGCGCCCCGCCGGTCGGCCCCGCCGGTGCCGGCGCGGGCGGCCTCGCTGGCGGCCGCGAGCAGCGGGTTCACCCGGCCCCGGTGGGCGTCCACGTCGACCGAGGCCAGCTCCCCGGGGGTGCCGGCGGCCAGGGTGTCGGTGGCGTCCCGGGCGGCGCGCAGCTGGTCACGCAGCGGGCCGTGCGGGGTGAGCGCCATTGCTTCGGTGAGGTACCAGAGCAGTTCGTGCAGCGGCCGCGCCACGGCGAACGCGGCGAACATGCCGGCGGCGGTGGTCGGGTCGTCGCGCCAGTCCCGCCCCGGGTAGGTGACCTGGCTGACCCGCTGGCCGGCACCGAAGCAGTCGAACACGACGCAGCCGGGGTAGCCGCGTTCCCGCAGCTCGTCGTGGATGCCGCACCGGGAGTCGGCGCCCAGTCGGGGGCAGGGCCGGCCGGCGGGCTTGTCGTGGGCGAAGTCGGCGGAGGCGGTGAAGGCGGGCGCGACGCAGCACAGCCCGACGCACCGGGTGCAGTCGGCCCGTAGCCCGGTGGTTTCCGACATGCCGTCCGTTCTCCCCGTCTCGACGCTGCTGCCGGCCGGTCGGGCCGGAGATCCCCGTGGGCCGGCTGCGGCCCCCATCATTGTCCGCCGGACGGCGACGGGGCGGCGACCGGGTGGGATATGGTCCGGTCACCGCCTCGGGACCCGGGAGGTGCGATGGCCACCGAGCATGTCGACGTGCTCATCGTCGGTGCGGGGTTGTCCGGGGTCGGTGCCGCCTGTCACCTGCGACGCGACTGCCCCGACAAGACGTACGCGGTGTTCGAGGCGCGCGACGCGATCGGCGGCACCTGGGACCTGTTCCGCTATCCGGGTATCCGTTCCGACTCGGACATGTTCACCCTCGGCTACTCGTTCCAGCCGTGGACCGACCCGAAGGCCATCGCCGACGGCGACTCCATCCGCCGCTACGTACGCGACACCGCCCGGCGGTACGGCGTCGACGAGCACATCCGGTTCCGCCACCGGGTGGTCCGCGCCGGGTGGGACAGCGGCACCGCCCGGTGGACGGTCCACGCCCGACGCGACGACACCGCCGAGGAGGTGGTGCTGACCTGTGACTTCCTGTTCACCTGCACCGGTTACTACCGGTACGACGCCGGCTACACACCGGACTTTCCGGGTGTCGAGCGGTACGCGGGCCGTCTGGTGCACCCGCAGCACTGGCCGGGGGACCTCGACCACACCGGCCGGCGGGTGGTGGTGATCGGCAGCGGTGCCACGGCGGTGACCCTGGTGCCGGCGTTGGCGCGGCGGGCCGGGCACGTCACCATGCTCCAGCGTTCCCCCACGTACGTGATCGCGTTGCCGACCCGGGACCGGGTGGCCGACCTGCTGCGCCGCGGGCTGCCCGCCCGGCTGGCGTACCCGCTGGTGCGGGGTAAGAACGTGCTGCTCGGCACCGTCAACTACCAGCTCAGCCGGCGGGCCCCGAAGGCGGTGCGGGCGTTCCTGCTGCGGGCGGCCCGGGGGCGGCTGCCGGCCGGCTACGACGTGGACCGGCACTTCTCGCCGCGCTACGACCCGTGGGACCAGCGGCTCTGCGTGGCACCGGACGGGGACCTGTTCGCGGCGGTGGCGTCGGGGCGGGCGTCGGTGGTCACCGACACCGTCGACACGTTCACCCCCGGCGGCGTCCGGCTCGGCTCCGGCGTCGAACTGCCCGCCGACGTCGTGGTCACCGCCACCGGCCTGCAACTGTTGGCCCTCGGCGGGATGGCCCTCACCGTGGACGGTGTCGACGTCGACCTCGGCGCGACGGTGGCGTACAAGGGGATGATGCTCTCCGGGGTGCCGAACTTCGCGTTGACCATCGGTTACACCAACGCCTCCTGGACGTTGAAGGCCGACCTGGTCGCCACCTACGTCTGCCGGTTGCTGCGGCACCTGGACGCCACCGGCCAGCAGGTCGTCACCCCCGTCGCGCCCGCCGACGGGCCGTTGTCACCGATCATCGACCTGCGGTCGGGGTACGTGCTGCGCAGTGTGGACGGTCTGCCCAAGCAGGGTCCCCGGACGCCGTGGCGGCTGCACCAGAACTACGTCCGGGACGTCCTGCTGATGAAGCACGGCCGGCTCGTCGACGAGGGGGTGCGGTTCTCCCGGGCGGCCGCCGACACCCCGGTCGGTTGAGTCGACCCCCCGTCGACCACACTGCAATCCGTTCCTGTTTCGCAGCGAGGAGGCCGCGTGCGTAGCTTCGTTTTCCCGGCCGGGACCGCCGTGGTCACCGGTGCCGCCAGCGGAATCGGTGAGGCGCTCGCCCACGGGTTGGCCCGGCGCGGTAGCGACCTGGTCCTGCTCGACCGGGACGTCGACCGGCTCGACGCGGTGGCCGCCGCGATCCGGGCCACCCACCCACGTCGACGGGTCGACACCCACGTGGTCGACGTGGCCGACCTGTGCGCCACCGCCCGGGTGGCCGAGGAGATCCAGGCCCGGCATCCCCGGATCCGGTTGCTCGTCAACAACGCCGGGGTGGCCCTCGGTGGCCGGTTCGACCAGGTCACCATGGACGAGTTCCACTGGGTCGTCGACATCAACTTCCGGGCTCCGGTGCAGCTCACCCATGCTCTGCTGCCGGCGTTGAAGGCCGAGCCGGGCGCGCACCTGGTCAACGTCTCCAGCCTGTTCGGCCTGATCGCGCCGGCCGGGCAGACCGCCTACGCGGCCAGCAAGTTCGCGCTGCGCGGGTTCACCGAGGCGCTGCGGCACGAGTTGGCCGAGGACGGCATCGGGGTGACGTCGGTGCATCCCGGCGGCATCGCCACCCGGATCGCCCGTAACGCCCGGGTCGGCAGCGGGGTGGCCCGCGAGGAGTTCGCGGCCACGCTGCGGCAGTTCGAGAGGTTGCTGTCCATCGCGCCCGAGCGGGCCGCCGAGGTGATCCTCGACGGCGTCGAACGGCGTCGCGGCCGGGTGCTGATCGGCTGGTCGGCGAAGTTGCCCGATCTGCTGGGCCGGGTCCTGCCCGGCTCGTACGGTCGGCTGCTCACCGCCGGTATCCGCCTCGCCGGTGGTGCGGCGGGGCGTTCCGCCCTGTCTCCCCGGTCGGCGGCCCCGGTCCCGACCGACCTGCCCGCCGGTGAGGTGGCGTGAGGGCCCGCGTCCCGGCACCGCCGGTCAGGGCGGGTTGCTGCCCCGTTTCTCCTCCTGCGCCAGCACCGCCTCCCGGTGCTGCGGGTCGTCCCGGGCGGCAAGCTCCGCGGCCAGCCGGGGGTCGGCCACCAGCTTCTCCCGGTTGTGGTGCAGAAACGCCGCGAACCCCCCGGTGTACGGGCAGGCGAGATCGCCGAGTTCCCGGTCCGGCTGGTAGCGGCAGCCGGTGCAGTAGTCGCTGATCTCGTCGATGTACCGGCCGTCCACGGCGTAGGGGCGGGTGTCGACCCGGGGCAGGTCGGCGTACTGGCTCAGGCCGATCACGGTGGTGTTCATCGCCCAGTCGACGCCGTCGACGAAGCAGCGTTGGAACCAGTCGGCCAGTTCGGCGGGGCGCCACCCGCGTTGCAACGCGTGGTTGCCCAGCACCAGGAGCCGTTGGGCCTGGTGTGCCCAGCCCCGGTCCCGGACTCCGGCGAGCACGTCGGCGAGGCAGCGTGCCTCCACCGCGTCGGCGTCGAGGTCGAGGAACCACGGTGGCAGCGGTTCGGTCGCGGCCAACCGGCCGGTGTCCGGCCGGGCCGGCTCGACGTGCCAGTAGAGCTGCCAGAGGAACTCGCGCCAGCCGAGAAGACCGCGCAGGAACGCCTCCACCGAGTCCAGTGGGGCGTCGCCGGCCCGCCAGGCGGCCTCCGCCCGGGTCACCGCCACCGCCGGGTCGAGTAGCCCGAGGTTGAACGAGGCGGAGAGCATCCCGTGGGCCAGCACCGGGTCCTCGGCGCTCATCACGTCGCCGTAGCGGCCGAAGTCGGGCAGCCGGTACCGCAGGAAGTGCTCCAGGCGCTGGTCGGCCTCGGCGTGGCTGGCCGGGTGCGCGCGGGGGGCGTCCCGGCCGACGAACCGCACCCCGTCGCGTTCCCACCGGTCCAGGTCGGCCCGTACCTCGGCGTCGATGTCGTCCTCGACGATCGGCGGTGCGGGCGGTACGTCCAGGGCCCGCCCGCCGGGGGTGGGTCCGTGTGCGGTCGGTCCGGGGCCGGTGAGCACCCCGTGCCGTCGGGTCGCGTGCCGGTAGAAGTCGATCATCCGGAGCGGTCCCCGTCGGGGCTGGTCGGCCCAGTGGGCGAAGTCGGCCCGGTCGGTGACGAAGCCGCGGGGTGGCAGCACGGTCAGTCCCGGGACGGACCTGACGAAGTCGTGGGTGGCCCGGGTGCTGGGGTGGCAGACCTCGACCGGGCCGTCGACCGACTTCAGGGCCTCCCGGAAGGTGCCGGCGCGCACCAGCAGCGCCCGGTCGCCCAGTTCGGCGGCGCGGTGGCGTAGGGCGCTGAGGATCAGGTGCGCCTTCTGCCGGTGCAGCCGCCTATGCCGGAACAACTCGCTGACCTCGATCAGCAGCACCGGTTGCCGGTCGTCGTCCAGGAAGTGCGGCCCGAGTTGATCGGCGAGCAACCACCGGCGGGGAGACATGTGTCGATTGTGCCCAGTCAGCCGATCACCCCGCGTGGCGGGGTCGATCGGTCGGGTGATCCTGCCCGGGTGGTGCGCCCCCGCAGCCCGCCGGTCGGTGCCGGCGCGGGCGACCGGGTGCCGGCGGGGTACGGGCCACCCGGTGCCGGTAGTGGCGCGGACCACCGGCGGTGCACCCGCCGGGGGCGACCGGGCCCCGGGCGACGCACCATTGCGGCATGACGAAACGCCGTACGCCGGCACGGGTGCCCGCCGCGCGGGTCGACCGGCGGCCGGTCGGGGTGACGCGGGCGGGTACCGGCTCGGCGTGCCGGTGAGCGTCCCCGCCGGCCCCGCCGGTCGTCGGGCCACCGCGGTCTGGGCGGTGGCCGTCACCGCCTACCTGGCGGCGGTGTTCCACCGCAGCTCCCTCGGGGTGACCGGGGTGGAGGCCACCCACCGCTTCGACATCAACGCCTCCGCCCTGGCGGTGTTCTCGGTCGCCCAGCTCGCCGTGTACGCCGCCATGCAGATCCCGGTCGGGGTGCTCCTGGACCGGTACGGCTCACGTCGGCTGCTGCTGGCCGGCGGCGCGCTGATGGTCACCGGTCAGCTCTGCTTCGCCGTCGCCACCGACGTCCGGTTGGCGGTCGGCGGGCGGGTGCTGGTGGGCCTCGGTGACGCGATGACCTTCATCAGCGTGCTGCGGATCGTCGCGTTCTGGTTCCCGGGTCGACGCAACCCGCTGCTGGTGCAGCTCACCGGCACCTTCGGCCAGGTCGGGGCGATCCTCGCCGCGGTGCCACTGGTGGCGTTGCTGCACCTGGCCGGTTGGACCCCGGCGTTCCTGGTCGCCGCCGGGCTCGGGGCGACGGCGGTGGTGCTGGTGCTGGTGGTCGTCCGGGACGGCCCGCACGTCGGGCCGGGCGTCGCCGCCACCCCCGCCCTGTCCACCGTGCGCCGGGAGTTGGCCGCCGCGTGGGCCGAACCGGGCACCCGGCTGGGCCTGTGGTCGCACTTCGTCGCCCAGTTCTCCGGTGCGGTCTTCGCACTGCTGTGGGGCTACCCGTTCCTGGTGCAGGGGCAGGGCCTGCCGCCGACCGTCGCCGCGTCCCTGCTCACCCTGATGACGGTCGGGGCGCTGCTCGCCGGGCCGCTGGTCGCCTACCTGTGCGCCCGGCACCCGTTCCACCGCTCGGTGTTGATCTTCGTCATCGCCGGGGCCAGCGCCGGGGTGTGGGCGGCGGTGCTGGTCTGGCCCGGCCGGTCGCCGTACTGGCTGCTGGTGATCCTGGTGCTGGTGTTGGCCCTCAACGGCCCCGGTGCGGTGGTCGGCTTCGACTACGCGCGCACGTCCAACCCGGTGCACCGCATCGGCAGTGCCACCGGCATCGTCAACGTCGGCGGATTCGTCGCCTCGATCGTGCTGGTGCTGGCGATCGGGGTGGTGCTGGACCTGACCACCCCGGCGGGTGCGGCCGCCCCACCGCTGACGGCGTTCCGGTGGGCGTTCGCCGTGCAGTACCTGCTGTGGGTGCTGGGCGCGGTGCAGGTGCTGCGGTACCGCAACGCGGCCCGCCGCCGGCACGCCACCCGACCGGGGGAACCTGCGGCCGAGCCCGGTGCCGCGGTGCGTGTACCCCCGGGGGAGGGGCCCGACGGCGGAGGGTGACGGGCCGGCGGATGGTGGGTCCGGCGGACCGGTGGGGCGGGCGGCATGATCGCGGTAGGTTCGGCGGTGAGCGGGACCCCACCCGGCCGTCGTGCCGGCAAGCAGGGAGGACACAACGTGAGCCAGGAAGTCCGGGGCGTCATTTCACGGAGCAAGGGCGCTCCGGTCGAGGTCACCACCATCGTGGTGCCCGACCCGGGGCCCGGCGAGGCGGTGGTACGGGTGCAGTCCTGCGGGGTCTGCCACACCGACCTGCACTACCGCGAGGGTGGCATCAACGACGACTACCCCTTCCTGCTCGGCCACGAGGCGGCCGGGGTGGTGGAGCAGGTGGGCGCCGGGGTGACCGATGTCGCCCCCGGCGACTTCGTGGTGCTCAACTGGCGGGCGGTGTGCGGGGTGTGTCGGGCCTGCCGCCGTGGCCGGCCGTGGTACTGCTTCGACACCCACAACGCCGCCCAGAAGATGACCCTCACCGACGGCACCGAACTGACCCCGGCGCTGGGCATCGGCTCCTTCGCGGAAAAGACGCTGGTCCACGCCGGCCAGTGCACCAAGGTCGACCCGGCGGCCCGGCCCGCCGCCGTCGGGCTGCTCGGCTGCGGTGTCATGGCCGGCCTCGGCGCGGCGATGAACACCGGGCAGGTCACCCGGGGTGACTCGGTGGCCGTCATCGGCTGCGGCGGGGTCGGCGACGCGGCGGTCGCCGGTGCCGTCCTGGCCGGCGCGACCACGATCGTCGCGGTGGACACCGACGGTCGCAAACTCGACTGGGCGCGCAGGTTCGGCGCCACCCACACCGTCGACGCCTCCGCCGAGGACGCCGTCGAGGCGATCCGGGCCGCCACCGGTGGGTTCGGCGCGGACGTGGTGATCGACGCGGTGGGGCGGCCGGAGACCTGGAAGCAGGCGTTCTACGCCCGGGACCTCGCCGGCACCGTCGTCCTGGTCGGGGTGCCCACCCCGGAGATGACCGTGGACCTGCCGCTGCTGGACGTCTTCGGCCGGGGCGGCGCGCTCAAGTCCAGCTGGTACGGCGACTGCCTGCCCAGCCGGGACTTCCCGCTGCTCACCCAGCTCTATCTGCAGGGTCGGCTCGACCTCGACGCCTTCGTCACCGAGGAGATCGCCCTGGACCAGGTGGAGGAGGCGTTCCACCGGATGCACGACGGGGACGTGCTGCGTTCGGTGGTGGTGTTCCCGTGACCGCCCGGGTCGACCACGCCGTCACCTCCGGCACGTTCTCCCTCGACGGGCAGACCTTCGACGTCGACAACAACGTCTGGGTCGTCGGCGACGACACCGAGTGCGTGGTGCTCGACGCCCCGCACGACGTGGCCGCGATCCGCCGGGCCGTCGGCGACCGCCGGGTGGTGGCGATCCTCGCCACCCACGCCCACGACGACCACGTCCGGGTCGCCCCCGAACTGGCCAAGGTCACCGGTGCGCCGATCCTGCTGCACCCCGACGACCGGGTGCTGTGGGATCTGGTGCACCCCGGGCTGGCCCCGGACGGGGAGTTGTCCGACGGTCAGGAGATCACCGTCGGGGACACGGTGCTGCGGGTGCTGCACACCCCCGGGCACAGCCCCGGGGCGTGCAGCTTCCACGCCCCGTCGCTCGGCGCGGTCTTCACCGGCGACACCCTCTTCGCCGGTGGTCCGGGGGCAACCGGGCGGTCGTACAGCGACTTCGCCACGATCGTGGAGTCGATCCGGACCCGCCTGCTCACCCTGCCGGCGGACACGGTGGTGCACACCGGGCACGGCGACGACACCACCATCGGCGCGGAGGCCCCCCACCTGCAGGAGTGGCTGACCCGCGGCCACTGACGGCACCGGCCGGGCGGCCTTCACCGCCGCCCGGCCCCGGCGGGCCTAGGATCGGCCGGGTGACCGACGACAACCGCCCCCCGGGCGTACGGCAGCTGCGCCTGGTGGTGGAGGCCGAGGACTACGACGCCGCGGTCGCCTTCTTCCGGGACGCCCTGGGGCTACCCGAGCAGGCTGCGTACTCCGGTGCCGGGCAGGCCCGGGTGGTGATCCTGGAGGCGGGCCGGGCCACCCTGGAGATCGCCAATCCGGCGCAGAAGCGGATGATCGACGACGTCGAGGTGGGCCGTCAGGTGGCCCCGAGGCTCCGACTGGCCTTCGAGGTGGACGACACCGCCGCCGTCACCGGTCGGCTCGTCGCCGCCGGGGCCACCGAGGTCGCGCCGCCCACCGTCACCCCCTGGCATTCGCTGAACTCCCGACTCGACGCGCCCGCCGGCCTTCAGCTCACCCTGTTCCAGGAGTTGCGGGACCGCGACGAGCGGTCCACCGCCGACGGCTTCGGCACCGACGGCTGACGCCAGCACTGGTCCGCCCGCCGGGGTCCTGCTGCCGGCCGTCCTGTGCCCTCCTGCCTGCGCGCGGGCGGCCCACACCCGGTCCGGACGGCCACGCCCGTCCGGACCCGCGTCGTGCGATTCGGGTCGTCTGTCCGGTATGAGACCGCGCGAGCCGCCCGCCGGTGACCCGGACCACAGCCCGGGCCGGCCACGGCATTTCCGGAATGACCGACACGCCCGGCTGGTTGTGTCCCCCATACGCCGGCCACCACACCCCCGGCTGGCGTGGGAGTTCCCCCGAGGCCCGCTCACCCCGGAGCGCGTCGCCACGATCGAAAGGGCAACCATCGTGAAGCTGGACTTCACTCGATGGCTCCCGGCCATCGCGAAGGACCGCAGGACCGCACTGGGCATCGCCGGCGTCGCCGCCCTCGGCGGCCTGGCGTTCGGCCCGGCGGCCGTGGCCGCCCCCGTCACCACCGGCCCCCACCAGGGGGCCCGCGCCGCGATCGACCTGGCCACCGGCAAGAGCCGGCAGGGCGTCACCGTCGAGTCCGGCCTGACCACGGGCACCCCCACCACCGAGGTGCCGGCCGGTAAGCCGAGCACCGACGAACTCATCCCGCACGGGCTGGAGGGCGCCCAGTCCCGCGTCCCGCTCGACGACGCGCAGGTCGCCAACGCCAAGGCGATCATCGCCGAGGCCAAGCGGACCGGCGTGGGGGAGCGCGGCGCCGTGATCGGCGTGGCCACCTCGTTGCAGGAGTCGAAGCTGTACAACCTGGGACACCTCGGCGCCTACAACGACCACGACTCGCAGGGACTGTTCCAGCAGCGCCCGTCGTCGGGGTGGGGCAGCCCGGAGCAGATCACCGACCCGCGGTACGCCTCCCGGGCGTTCTTCTCCGCGCTGAAGAACGTGCCCGGCTGGGAGGACCTGCCGCTGACCACCGCCGCGCAGACCGTGCAGGTCTCGGCCTACCCGTACGCGTACGCCCAGTGGGAGCAGCAGGCTGCGGACCTCGTCCAGCAGCACTGGTGACCAGTTGACGCAGCGCCGACCGGCCGGTTCCGTCACGGGACCGGCCGGTCGGCGTCGGCGCGTCGGGGCGTGTCCCCGGGTGCGACGCCGGGTCGGCGGGCTCAGCGGTGGTGCGCGGCGCGGTGGTTCAGCATGATGTCGGTCGCCGCGGCGACCAGCGCCAACGCGACGATGCCCATGGCCAGCAGCAGGGAATGCCGGAACGCGGCGGCCCACTGACCGTCGGTGCTGGCCAGCGACGAGAAGAACAACGCGCCGACGGCGGCGATGCCGGCGGCCGAACCGATCCGCTGACCGGTCTGCAGCATTCCGGCCGCGCTGCCCGCCTGCGGCACCGGCACCTCGGACAGGGTCAGCGTCTGGTTCGGGGTGATCACCAGGCCGCTGCCGAGCCCGGCGAGCAGCAGCGGCAGCGCGGTGAGCAGCGGGATCGAGCCGTGCGGGTCGCCGCGCAGCACGAACACCACCCCACCGAGCCCGACCAGCACCAGGACCAGCCCGAGCCCGACCAGCGGCCGGCCGAACCGGGTGACCAGCCGGCCACCGAGGGCGGCGGCGAGCGCCGAGCCGAGGGCGAACGGGGTGATCGCCAGGCCGGCGGTCAACGCCCGGTAGCCGAGACCGTTCTGCAGGTAGAGGGTGAAGATGAAGAAGATCGCGGTGAAGCCACCGAAGTAGATGAGCGCGATGACCGCGCCGATGGTGTACGACCGCAACCGGAACAGTCCCAGGTCGAACAGCGGTGTGCGGGTGCGGCCGAAGCGGCGCTCCCAGAGTCCGAAGGCGACCAGGACGACCAGCCCGGCGGGGATCAGCGCCCACTTCCACGGGCTGGGCCACTGTTCCCGCTGCACCAACGGCAGCAGCAGGAGTGTCACACCGGCCCCGAGCAGCAGCACCCCGACCGGGTCGAGCCGGTGCCGGTCGAGCTGGCCGGCGGCCCGGGTGGGCAGCAGCCGCCAGCCGAGCAGCACGGCGAGCACCCCCACCGGCACGTTCACGAAGAACACCCACCGCCAGCCGTGGTCCTCGCCGCCGAGTTCGATCAGCAGGCCGCCCAGCAGCGGACCGACGGCGGTGGAGATGCCGATGACGGCGCCGAGCAGGCCGAACGCGCGACCCCGCTCCGCGCCCCGGAACAGCTGCTGGATCAGGCCGGTCACCTGCGGGTTGACCACCCCGGCGGCGACGCCCTGCAGAAGTCGGGCGGCGACCAGCCAGGTCGGGGACTGGGCGAGCCCGGCCAGTGCGCTGGTGAGCGTGAACAGGGCGACCCCGACCACGAAGGCGTTACGTCGACCCCGGGCGTCGCCGAACCGGCCGGCCGGCACCAGGACCAGCCCGAAGGTCAGCGCGTAGCCGGACAGCACCCACTGCAGGTCGCTGGGGCTGGCCTGCAACGACCGGTCCATCGACGGGATGGCGACGTTGACGATGCTGACGTCCAGCAGCGTCATGAACGCCGCGACCAGGCCGACCCCGAGGGCCTGCCAACGGCGGCGGTCGTCCGCCGCTGTCACCGCGGACCGGTGATCTGGCGCGTGACGGCGATCGGGCACGCACCGATGATCCCGTACGGGCCGGTGATCGGGCATGCCGCAGCGCTACCCGGGGGACGGTGCGGCAAACCGGTGCCCGACCCGGCCGGCCGGCGGGGCGCGACTGCGCTCACGCCGGCTGGCGGGCGCACCAGCGGGGGCCGAAGTCCAGCCCGGCCAGCGGTGAGTCCTCCCGGTGCAGCAGACCCTTCTCGGTGAGCTGGCGCAGCGGCGCGTGGACGTCCTGCTCGGCCAGCCCCGCCTCCTCGGCGATCAGGTCGGGGTAGGGAACCTGGCTGCGGATCTCCAGCACGCTGACCGCCTCGTAGACGCGCACCTCGACCTCCGACAGACGTACCTGCTGCATGGTGCCCCTCCTTGCTGTGGGCCCGGCCGACCGGTCGGGCGGGCCGGGTGACGCGGTTTACCCACTGGTCACCCGACAATGCCTGCCGCACGGCCGGCCGTACCCCTCGGCGCGGGGCCGGGTGCCCTAGGCTGACCGGCATGATCATCTGGGATCTCGTCGTGGTCGGCGCCGGGCCGGCCGGGCTCAGCGCGGCCCGGGAGGCCGCGGCGGCCGGGGTGCGGACGTTGGTGCTGGACCGGGCCGTGCACCCCCGTTACAAGACCTGCGGGGGTGGCCTGATCGGCACCTCGCTGTCGATGGTGGCCGGCCGCATCGAGGTGCCGGCGCACGACCGGGTCGACCGGGTCACCTTCACCCGGGACGGCCGGTGGGGCTTCACCCGCCGGCACGGCACACCCCTGGTGACGATGGTGCGCCGCGACGAGTTCGACGACCGGTTGCGCGCGGCGGCGGTGTCCGCCGGGGCCGAGGTCCGCGAGGGCGTCGCCGTGCGCGCCCTCGACCAGGACCCCGACGGGGTACGCGTCCGACTGGCCGACGGCACCACCCTGACCGCCCGCACGGTGATCGGGGCGGACGGCTCCGCCGGGGTGACCGCCCGGCACGTGGGCGTCCGGTTCCGCCAGGTGGATCTGGGTCTGGAACGGGAGTTGCCGGTGTCACCCGCCGAGGCGGCCCGCTGGCGGGGGCGGCTGCTGCTGGACTGGGGCCCGTTCCCCGGCGCGTACGGCTGGGTGTTCCCTAAAGGCGACCTGTTGACCGTGGGGGTGATCGGTGCCCGTGGCGAGGGCGACCGGACCCGCGCCTACCTGCACAGCTTCCTCGACCGGTTGGGCCTGGGTCAGGTGGCCGCCGAGCACGACTCCGGGCACCTGACCCGCTGCCGGGCCGACGACGCGCCACTGCGTCACGGTCGGGTGCTGGTGGTCGGGGACGCGGCGGGCCTGCTGGAGCCGTGGACCCGGGAGGGAATCAGCTACGCACTGCGGTCCGGGACGCTGGCCGGTGCGGCGGTCGCCGCCGGTGACCTGGACCGCTACCCCCGGGACGTGCACGAGCGGCTGGTGCCGTCGATGCGCGCCGGGCACCGGTTGCTGCAGACCTTCGCCCGTCGCCCCGAGGTGTGCCACGCCTTCCTGGCGACCCCGGCCGGCTGGGCGATGTTCGTCCGGTTCTGCCAGGGCCGGTCCAGCTTCGACCGGACCCTGGACCGGAGGCCGGTGCGCGCGACCCTTGCCCTGCTGGACCGGCTGCCCGCCCGGGACGGGCAGCCGCCGGCCCCCGGCGTCGGCCGCTGACCGCACCCCCTACGCCGCCGCTCAGGGCACGATCACCGCGCGGCCGTGGATCTCACCCGCGCGCAGCAGGTCGTACGCCTCCGGGGCGCGTTCCAGCGGAAAGGTCTGCACGTCGGCGGTGAGCAGCCCGGCCCGGCCCAGGGCGATCACCTCCTGGAGTTCGGCCCGGGTGCCCCAGAACGGGACCTCGACGCTGGTCTCCAACGGCACGGTGGGCGGCTCGTCGGCGACCGGCCGCACCGGCATGGTGCCGCCGCCCAGACCCACCAGCAGCAGCCGGCCACCGGTGGCCACGACGTCACGGGCGGTGGTGAGGGTGGCGTCCACCCCGACACAGTCGATGACCACGTCCGCGCCGTCGGGTGCCGGGCCGACGAGTTCCCGGATCCGCTCGACGGTGTCCGGGCCGGCCGGCACCACGTGGTGCGCGCCGACCCGGGTGGCCAGGTCGAGGGCGGCGACGTTGCTGTCCACCGCGATGATCCGCACGGCGGTGGTGGCGGCGAGGATCTGCACCGCCATGTGCCCCAGTCCGCCGATGCCGATCACCACGACCGACGTCCCGGGCCGCAGCACCGGCCGAGCCAGCTCGATCGCGTGGTAGGGGGTCAGCCCGGCGTCGGTCAGCGGCGCGGCCTGGGTCAGCTCCAGGTCGCCGACGGGCAGCAGCCGGGAGGCGGGCACCACCACGTGCTCGGCCAGCCCACCGTCACGGCTGAGCCCGATCCCGCCCACCGGCACGGTGCGGCACTGGTTCTCCCGGCCCCGCAGGCAGCCCCGGCAGGTGCCGCAGCCGATGATCCCGTAGACGGCGACCCGCTCCCCGGCGGACCAGCCGGTGACGCCGTCGCCGAGGGCGTCCACGGTGCCGGCGATCTCGTGGCCGAGGGTGATCGGGGTGGGGAAGACGCCCGGCGGTGCGTCGAGGATGTGCAGGTCGGAGTGGCAGGCACCGACCGCGCCGACGCGTACCAGCACCTCGCCGGGGCCGGGCGTCGGCGTCGGCACCTGCACCTGTTCGAGCACCCCGGGGGCGGTCATCCGTACCGCGCGCATGGTTTCGTCCTCTCGTCGCCGACGGAACCGCCCGCTTACCCCTCCCGCCGGTCTTGATGCCGGGTGCACACTGAGCGTCATGAGCGAACCGTTCACCGACGAGCAGCACGCGTTGCTGCGGCACATGCGCTTCGGCGAGTTGCCGCCGCCGGTCCGACCCGAGGACCGGACGACGTCGACCGAGACCGAGCCGCCCCGCTACCAGCCCGACCCGACCCCCGGCCAGTACGAGCAGGACCTGCGTTCGGGCGGCTGAACGGCGCGACGGGCCCCGGGGTGGCACCCCGGGACCCGTCGGGTGTGGCAGCCGCCGGCCGGGATGGCTCAGAACACCGGCACGCCGGCCCGGACCAGCCGCCAGTTCGGCACGAAGAAGTCAGCCGGGTCGATGGTGCCCCGGGCCTGCGCCCAGTCGATGAGCAGCTGACGGATCTCCTGCTGCGCGTTGTAGACCTGGGTCTTCACGATGCCGGGGAAGTTCCCGCCGCCGCTGCGCCGGTAGTTGTTCACCGCGACGACGAACTGCGCGTCGGCGGCGACCGGGGTGTCGGTGCCGGGCAGCACCAGCCGGGTGATCCGCTGACCGACCGGCCGGGAGACGTCGACGTCGTAGTCCAGCCCGGAGATCACGTCGTAGTTGTAGTCCGGCACGGCCGGGTCGCTGATCGTCGCCGGGTCGACCGGTGCGCCGACCGGCAGCGTGGTGAAGTACTTCGCCGAGAACTCCAGGTACGCCTTCACCTCGGCACCGGTGAGCACCACCGCCTCCAGGGTGTTGTCGTAGACGTACAGCCCGGCGACGTCACGGATGCGCACGTCACCCTGCGGGAAGACGGCGGTGCGGCTGAACGGCGCGGCGATCGACAGCACCGGCAGCGCCGCGTACGGGCCACCGGTGAGCGCGGCGGTGACCACCTCGGTCTGGACGTGGTTGATGAAGTCCAGGATCGGGGTGTCCCGGTAGCGTGACTCGGCGGCGGACAGTTCCTGGGTGGACCGGGCGACCACCGTGTTGACGTAGCCGACCGTCTTGGCGTGCTGGCCCCGTACGGCGGCGAGCACCTTGGGGTCCTCGACCACGGTGTTGGTGTTGAGCATGGTGGCGCCCTTGCCGACGACCTTCCAGCGGCCCCGCTCCCGGGTCAGGGTGAAGTCCATCCGGGTCAGCCGCTGGCCCCATTTGGAGGGTTCGGCGGTGAGCACCTGCGCCCCGGTGGCGGTGTTCGTGACGAACTTCTCCACCACCTCGTTGTGGGCGTGGCCGAACAGGATCGCGTCGATGCCGGGGACCTGCTGGGCGATCAGCGCCACCGGGTTCTCGTTGGGCAGCTCCGGGCCGTAGCTGGAGGTGCCGCTGTCGCCACCGTGGGCGGAGACGATGACCAGGTCGGCACCCCGCTGCCGCATGACCGGCACCCACTTCGCGGCGGTCTCCACCATGCCCGGGAAGACCAGTTTGCCCTCCACGTTGCCCTTGTCCCAGATGGCCACGCCGGGGTTGGTCAGGCCGAGGATGCCCACGGTCAGCGTCGGCGTCCCGGGCCCACCGGGCCGGACCCGCTTGAGCACGAACGGCCGGAACGCCGGCTTGCCGGTGCGGGCGTTCACCGCGTTCGCGGCCAGCGCCGGGAAGCCCAGCTGGTCGATCCAGGTCGCCAGTAGCGGCAGCCCGTAGTTGAACTCGTGGTTGCCCAGCGTCACGGCGTCGTACCGCAGGATGTTCATCGCGCGGGCCATCGGGTGCGTCGCGCCGGTGACGGTGATCGGCTCCTGCTTGGCGTAGTACGTGGCCAGCGGGGTGCCCTGGATGGTGTCGCCGGCGTCGAGGACCAGGGTGGCCCGGCCCCGACGCTCGGCGCGGATCTGGTTGACCAGGGTGGCGAGCTTGGCGATGCCGACGTCGTTGTGCTTGCTGTCGTCGAACTCGGCGTCGCGGTAGTAGTCCCAGTTGTAGACGTTGCCGTGGGTGTCCGAGGTGCCCAGGACGGTCAGGTCCCAGGTCTTCGCACCCTGCGGGCCCTGCCGCTGGGCCGCCTGGGCGGGCCCGCCGGCGATCAGCGGGGCGGTCGCCGCGGCGGCGGCGACGGCCAGCACCTGGCGGCGCGACGCGCCGGAGGAGGAGGTCATGAAAAATGCCCTTCCATCGGGGGTGGACGCGCCTCGTGGGGCGCCGCTGCGCACCATAACGAGCAGCCGTCGCTCCCGCCACAGTGGTCGGGGGTGTTTCACCACACCGACCCCATCGGCCATCTCCCTGTCACATCCGGTTCCACCGTCGGGCCCGGCTGTTGTTTCCGGCGTACCCGTCGGGGTAGGTCAGCCAGGGACCCAGAACGGACCAAACCAGGCAGGGAGCGACACGGTGAGCCAGGACCAGTACACCCCGCAGGACCCCACCGAGCAGTACGGCCACCAGGACGGCCAGCCGGCCCAGCAGCAGTCGGCACCCGGCCGGACCGACCGGATGGGCCCGACGCCCGACCACGGGGAGACGTCGTACCGGGGCAGCGACCGGTTGACGGGCAAGCGGGCCCTGATCACCGGCGGCGACTCGGGTATCGGTCGGGCGGTGGCGATCGCCTTCGCCCGGGAGGGCGCCGACGTCGTCATCTCCTACCTCGACGAGGAGGAGGACGCCGATGCCCGGGAGACGGTGCGGCTGGTCGAGGAGGCCGGCCGGCGGGGCGTGGCGGTGCGCACCGACCTGACCGACGAGCAGCACTGCCGCGACCTGGTCGACCGGACCGTCACCGACCTCGGCGGGTTGGACATCCTGGTCAACAACGCGGCCTACCAGATGGCCCAGGACGACGGCATCACGTCGATCAGCACCGGGCAGTTCGACCGGGTGATGAAGACCAACCTGTACGCCATGTTCTGGCTCTGCCGCAGCGCCGTGCCGCACCTGAAGGAGGGCGCGACGATCATCAACACCACCTCGATCCAGGCGTTCGACCCGTCGCCGCCGTTGCTGGACTACGCCACCACCAAGGCGGGCATCGCGAACTTCACCAAGGGTCTCGCGGCGCAGCTCGCCGACCGGGGCATCCGGGTCAACGCGGTCGCCCCGGGCCCGATCTGGACGCCGCTGATCCCGGCGACCATGCCGCCTGCGAAGGTGGAGAAGTTCGGCACCGACACCCCGCTGGGCCGGGCCGGGCAACCCGCCGAGTTGGCCCCGGCGTACGTCTTCTTCGCCTCCCAGGAGTCCAGCTACGTCACCGGGGAGATCCTCGGCGTCACCGGCGGTCGTTTCACCAGGTGAGCGGCCCACCCGCGCGCACCCGGCCCGGCCTGCCGACGCCGGCCCGCGCCCCGTGGCACGGGCCGGCGGCGGACGCTCAGCGGGGCCAGCCGGCCATCCGGCGGCGGACCTGCGCGATCTGCGCCGGGTCCAGGCCGTAGCGGGCGAGCCGACGGTCCGGCAGCCGGTCCAGGTAGCGGCCGGCGGCCCGGACGTCCTCGTCGACCAGCGCCGGGTCCACCTGCCGGGCCAGCGCCAGCAGCTCGTCGACCGGGTACTGCGCCAGCGCGGCGGCGACGTCGATGTAGTCGCGGGCCTCCCGGCGGTTGACCAGGGCGGCGGTCTTGTTGGCGATCAGGTCGCGGAGGTCCATCACCGGGCCGAGGTCCATCACCACCGGTGAGCGGTACCGGTCGAGCCGGGCCAGGCTGAGCCGGATCCGCCGGTCGTCCCGGCCGACGACGAAGTCCCGGATGTCCCGGTCGAAGCCCTCGAACAGGTCACCGAGGTCGCTGTCCGGGTCGGCCGGCGCGACGGTGTACCCGGCCTGTTCCAGCGCGGCGCATACCTCCGCCGCCGCCGCGGCGGCCGCCCCCTCCACGTCGGCGAACAGGTCGACGTCCTCGGTGGGCCGGGTGACCAGACCGTGCGCCGCCCAGGCCACCCCGCCGCCGAGCACGAACCGGTGCGGCCCGGCCGCGGTGAGCGCGACCCGGGCGACCTCCCGGTAGAAGTCGTGCAGGTGGGTCACGCGGCCCGCAGGCCCCGGTGTCGGCTCTCCCAGGCCGCCCGTACCCCCCGGGGCAGGTTGAGCCGCCGCCACACCCGGCGCAGGGTGCGCCCGTCGATCAGTGCCCGCAGGTCGTCGGCGCGGGTGGTCTCCCGCAGCACGTTCTCGTACAACCAGAGCAGATCGTCCGGTTCGGCCAGGTCGAAGGTGCGTTCGCTGCTCCACATCAACCGGACCGGCAGCTCCACCACCCCGCCGGTGGGGCCGGTCAGCTCCGCCAGGGTGTGCGCCACCACCACCGGTCGGCCCGGCCGGGCCAGGTGGGGGGCGGTCGCCAGGGTGGCCTGCATGGTGTCAGGGTAACGCCGGTTCGACCAGCTCAGGTACGCGGCTTTCGACGAACCGCCGCTGCCGGTGCCCGCGCCGGCCCTCCCGGCCGGGCGCGACGGGCGCGCGGAAGGGCCCGGCGGGGTAAGCTGGCGGGCAGGAGCGTCGGTGTGTCCAGTGTCCCCGGGCCTCACCTGAATTGCCGTCGCGGAGTTCCGTTCGGCTGGAGCCGCGTTGCGCCACGCGCCGAGAGGCGACATGCACATCGGCGCTCCGCCATCGCGGTATGGCGCTGCCCCCGACCGGACCGGTCGGGGGCAGCGCCATACCGGTGCGTGGAGATCCCCGCACCGGGTCGCATCCTCCGCCGCGCTGGCCTATGTTCAGAGGGTCGGTTCATGCCGGGGAGGGAGGAGCGCAGTGGGTCTGCGTACCTTCATCGCGGGCTGGCCGGTCTACCGCCAGCTCACCGGCACCGACCCGCTCGGCCGGGGCGCGGCGGCGCAGTCGGACCGCTCCGCCGGGCTGACCGCCCGCACCGAGACCGCCGACCGGGTGGCCCGCTCGGTCTGCCCGTACTGCGCGGTCGGCTGCGGGCAGCGGGTGTACGTCTCCGACGACCGGGTCACCCAGATCGAGGGCGACCCGGACAGCCCGATCTCCCGGGGGCGGCTCTGCCCGAAGGGCTCGGCCAGCAAGAGCCTGGTCACCAGCCCGCTGCGGCAGACCACCGTCCGCTACCGGCGACCGTATTCCACCGAGTGGGAGGACCTCGACCTCGACACCGCGCTCGACATGATCACCGACCGGATCCTCGCCGCCCGCGAGCAGACCTGGGAGGACGTCGACAGCGACGGCCGGCCGTTGCACCGCACGCTGGGCATCTCCAGCCTGGGTGGGGCGACGCTGGACAACGAGGAGAACTACCTCATCAAGAAGCTGTTCACCGCGATGGGGGCGCTCCAGATCGAGAACCAGGCCCGCATTTGACACTCCGCCACCGTCCCCGGTCTGGGGGCCAGCTTCGGTCGCGGTGGCGCGACGGACTTCCAACAGGACCTCGCCAACGCTGACGTCATCGTCATCCAGGGCTCGAACATGGCCGAGGCCCATCCGGTGGGCTTCCAGTGGGTCATGGAGGCCAAACGGCGCGGCGCGAAGGTCTTCCACGTCGATCCCCGGTTCACCCGCACCAGCGCGGTCGCCGACACCTACCTGCCGATCCGGGCGGGCACCGACATCGCCCTGCTCGGTGGCGTGGTGCGCTACATCCTGGACAACGAGCTGGACTTCCGGGAGTACGTGCTGGCGTACACGAACGCGGCGACGATCGTCAGTGAGCAGTTCGCCGACACCGAGGACGGCGACGGCCTGTTCTCCGGCTACGACCCGAACACGGACAGCTACGTGGAGACCAGCTGGCAGTACGCCGGGCACGAGGGGGACTCCGGCAACGGGCACACCGCCAAGGAACGTGACAACGCGGCCGGCCTGCGGCACGAGTCGCACGGCGCGCAGGTGCACGGGCAGACCCAGCGGGACGAGACCCTGCAACATCCACGGTGCGTCTACCAGATCCTGCGCCGGCACTTCGCCCGCTACACCCCGGAGATGGTGGAGCGGGTCTGCGGCATCCCCCGGGACAAGTTCCTGGAGCTGGCGCGGGCCTGGGCGGAGAACTCGGGCCGGGACCGCACCGGCGCCCTGGTCTACTCGGTGGGCTGGACCCAGCACAGCGTCGGTGTGCAGTACATCCGCACCGGGGCGATCATCCAGTTGCTGCTGGGCAACATGGGCCGGCCGGGCGGCGGCATCCTGGCGTTGCGCGGGCACGCCAGCATCCAGGGCTCCACGGACATCCCGACGCTGTTCAACCTGCTGCCCGGTTACCTGCCGATGCCGCACCACGCCGACCACCCGACGTTCGACGACTGGGTGGACAGCATCCGCCACCCCGGGCAGAAGGGTTTCTGGGGCGACGCGCGGGCGTACGCGGCGAGCCTGTTGAAGGCGTACTGGGGGGACGCGGCGACCCCGGACAACGACTTCTGCTATGACCACCTGCCCCGGATGACCGGCGACCACGGCACCTACCAGCAGGTGCTCAACATGATCGACGGCAAGATCAAGGGGTACTTCCTGCTCGGCCAGAACCCGGCTGTCGGCTCGGCGCACGGGCGGGCGCAGCGGCTCGGCATGGCCAACCTGGACTGGCTGGTGGTCCGCGACCTGTTCATGATCGAGAGCGCCACGTTCTGGAAGAACGGCCCCGAGGTGGCCACCGGCGAGATCGTCCCGACCGAGTGCCGCACCGAGGTGTTCTTCCTGCCGGCCGCGTCGCACGTCGAGAAGGAGGGCACCTTCACCCAGACCCAGCGGCTGTTGCAGTGGCGGGAGAAGGCCGTCGAGCCACCGGGTGACGCCCGCTCCGAGCTGTGGTTCTTCTACCACCTGGGGCGGCGGCTGCGGGAGCGGCTGGCCGGTTCCCCCCACCGCCGCGACCGCGCCCTGCTCGACCTGGCCTGGGACTACCCCACGCACGGCCCACACGACGAGCCGAGCGCCGAGGCGGTGCTGCGCGAGATCAACGGCTACGACGTGTCCACCGGCCGTCCACTGTCCTCGTTCACCGAGGCGAAGGACGACGGCAGCACCGCCGTGGGCTGCTGGATCTACTCCGGTGTCTACGCCGACGGGGTCAACCAGGCCGCCCGCCGCCGGTCCCGGCACGAACAGGACTGGGTCGCCGCGCAGTGGGGCTGGGCGTGGCCGGCGAACCGGCGCATCCTCTACAACCGGGCGTCGGCCGACCCGCAGGGCCGCCCGTGGAGCGAGCGCAAGAAGTACGTCTGGTGGGACCCGCAGGCCGGCGAGTGGACCGGTCACGACGTGCCGGACTTCGAGCGGACGAAACCGCCGACGTACCGGCCGCCGCAGGGGGCGTCCGGCCCGGCGGCGCTGGCCGGCGACGATCCGTTCATCATGCAGGCCGACGGCAAGGGCTGGCTGTATGCGCCGAGCGGGGTGCTCGACGGTCCGCTGCCGACGCACTACGAGCCGGCGGAGTCGCCGATGCGCAACCCGCTCTACGGCCAGCAGGCCAACCCGACCCGCAAGGTGTACGCCCACCCGGTGAACTCGGTGAACCCGAGCCCACCGCAGGAACACAGCCAGGTCTTCCCGTACGTGTTCACGGTCAGCCGGCTCACCGAGCACCACACCGCCGGGGCGATGAGCCGTACGGTGCGTCCACTGGCGGAGCTGCAACCGGAGATGTTCGTGGAGGTGTCCCCGGAGTTGGCCGCCGAGACGGGGCTGACCCACCTCGGCTGGGCGCACCTGATCAGCGGCCGGGCGGTGATCGAGGCGAAGGTGCTGGTCACCGACCGGCTCACCCCGTTGCGGGTGGACGGTCGGATCATCCACCAGCTCTGGCTGCCGTACCACTTCGGCTACGAGGGGCTGGTCACCGGCGACTCGGCCAACGACCTGTTCGGCATCACCCTGGACCCGAACGTGCTCATCCAGGAGAGCAAGGTCGGCACCTGCGACGTCCGGCCGGGCCGGCGACCGACCGGCCCGGTGTTGCGGGACCTGGTCGAGGACTACCGTCGACGGGCCGGGATCGTGCCCGGGGAACGCCCGCCGACGGTGACGACCCCGGTGCTGCGGCCGGCGGGTCGCAGCGACGACGGGCCACGGGAGAAGGGCGCCGACCATGCCTGACGGCAACAGCCTCTACGGCCCACTCGATCCGGCCCCGGACGCGGGCTGGACGGCTGCCGGCCCTCGGATGGGGTTCTTCACCGACACCAGCGTCTGCATCGGCTGCAAGGCCTGCGAGGTGGCCTGCAAGGAGTGGAACGCCGTCCCCGAGTCCGGCTTCGACCTGCTCGGCATGTCGTACGACAACACCGGCGCGTTGACCGCGAACTCCTGGCGGCACGTGGCCTTCGTCGAGCAGCCGGTGCCGGCCGGGCACCGCACCGCCCCGTTCGCCGGGAACCCGACCGGTGCTTCGGCCGGCGCGACGTCGGCGGCGGTCGCCGCCGGCACGACCGGCACCACCGGCACCGACCCGGGCGTACCCCCGGGTGATGCCGACGCCGCCGCCCGGATGGCCACCGCGCCGGGCGGCACCGTCGGTGCGTCGGCGGGTGACGCCGCCGGTACGGGCATCCGGTTTCTCGGCATGCCCGGGGCCGCGCCACCCGGCCGGGACACCGGTGTGGAGACCCGCACCGACTTCCGCTGGCTGATGATGTCGGACGTCTGCAAGCACTGCACCCACGCCGCCTGCCTGGACGTCTGCCCAACCGGGTCGCTGTTCCGCACCGAGTTCGGCACGGTGGTGGTGCAGGAGGACATCTGCAACGGCTGCGGTTACTGCATCTCCGCCTGCCCCTACGGGGTGATCGACCAGCGTAGGGGCGACGGCCGGGCGTGGAAGTGCACGCTGTGCTACGACCGGCTCGGCGCGGGGATGACCCCGGCCTGTGCCCAGGCCTGCCCGACCGAGTCCATCCAGTACGGCCCCCTCGACGAGCTGCGGGAGCGGGCCGCGCAGCGGGTCGCCACCCTGCACGACCGGGGCGTGCCGGAAGCCCGGCTGTACGGTCACGACCCGACCGACGGCGTCGGCGGTGACGGCGCGTTCTTCCTGCTCCTCGACGAGCCCGAGGTGTACGGCCTGCCCCCGGACCCGGTGGTCACCACCCGGGACCTGCCCCGGATGTGGCGGCGGGCGGGGCTCGCCGCGTTGGCCATGACGGCGGCGGCCGTCGCCGCGTTCGTCGGAGGGTCGTCGTGACCGGGGGCCGGATTCCGGTGGGGGAGCGGTTCCGGGGCTTCCGCGCCCGGCTCGCCGCCGACGGTGTGTTCCGGCCGCAGCGCTCCTCGGTACGGCTCGGCCACGGCCCGAAGGTCGGTGCCGGACCGGCCGAGGGTGCGCACCCGGCCGGTGCCCCGGGTTCGGCCGACGCGCCGGTGCCGCCCCGGGACGTGCCGCCGGTGGCGCGGCGGCGTGGCCGGGGTGGCCGGGGTGGGCGCGGCGGCGAGGAGCTGCGCGTCCCGGAGGCGGAGTTCACCTCCTACTACGGCCGGCCGATCCTCAAGGCCCCGGTGTGGCGGTGGGACATCGCCGCATACCTGTTCACCGGTGGGCTGGCCGCCGGGTCGTCGCTGCTGGCCGCCGGGGGGCAGCTCACCGGCCGGCCGGCGTTGCGGCGGGCCGGCCGGGTCACCGCGTTGGGCGCGGTCACCGCCAGCGCGTACTTCCTGGTCAACGACCTGGGCCGGCCGGCCCGGTTCCACCACATGCTGCGGGTGGCGAAACCGACCTCGCCGATGTCGGTGGGCACCTGGATCCTCACCGCGTACGGCCCGGCCGCCGGATTGGCCGCCGTCGCCGAGGCCGCACCGCTGCTGCCGGGGCGTGGCGTGTTCTCCCCGGTCCGTCGGCTGCTGCCGCCGGCCGGGCAGGTCGCCGGGCTGGCCGCCGCCGCCGTCGCGCCCGCGCTGGCCACGTACACCGGGGTGCTGCTGGCCGGGACGGCGGTGCCGTCCTGGCACGAGGCGTACCCGGAGCTGCCGACCATCTTCGCGGGCAGCGCGCTGGCCAGCGGCGCCGGTGTGGGGTTGCTCGCCGCGCCCTGTGCCCAGGCCGGGCCGGCCCGCCGGATGGCGGTGGCCGGGGCCGCCCTGGAACTGTGGGGTGCGCACTCGGTGGAAACCCGGCTGGGCCTGCTCAGTGAGCCCTACCGGCTGGGTAGGGCGGGTCGGCTGCTGCGCGCGGGTCGCCTGCTCACCGCCGCCGGGGTGGTCGGGGCGCTGGCCGGCCGGCGCAGCCGGGTGGTGTCCGCGTTGTCCGGCACCGCGCTGCTGGCCGCTTCGGTGGCCACCCGGTTCGGCATCTTCCACGGCGGGGTGGCCTCGGCGCGGGACCCGAAGTACACGGTCCTGCCGCAGCGGGAACGGATCCGTCGCCGGTCGGAGCAGGTCTGACACCTCACCGCGCCGTCAGGGTGGCGCTGTGGTTGACTCGGGGGCGGAGGCGTTCAGGCGGCTGGTGCCCCTCCCAGCCTTCAAAGCTGGTGTGGTCCGGGATCCGGGCCAGGCGGGTTCGATTCCCGTCCGTCTCCGCCAACCACCGGGGGAGCTGACAGGCATGGGCGAGGCGGCGGTCGATCCGCGACGGCGGGTGCCGCGTACCGACGTGCTGTTGGCCGATCCGGCGGTGGCCGCCGCGGTGGCCACCCTCGGCCGGGCCCGGGTGAAGGCCGCCGTCGCCCGCGCCCAGCAGCGGGCCCGGCACGGTGAGATCACCCCCGACGAGGTACGCGACGCCGTCCTCACCGACCTGCCCGCCCCCGGGCCCCGGTCGGTGCTCAACGCCACCGGGGTGGTGCTGCACACCAACCTCGGGCGGGCCCCGCTGTCCCCGGCCGCCGTCGACGCGCTGGTCGCCGCCGCCGGCTGCACCGACGTGGAACTGGACCTCGGCACCGGTCGGCGGGCCCGCCGGGGCCGCGACACGTTGGCCGCGCTGGCCGCCGCGGTGCCCGACGCCGCCGCCGTGCACGTGGTCAACAACGGCGCGGCGGCCCTGGTGCTCGCCGCGACCGCGTTGGCCGCCGGCCGGGAGATCGTGGTCAGCCGGGGTGAACTGGTGGAGATCGGCGACGGGTTCCGCCTGCCCGACCTGCTGGCCAGCACCGGCGCCCGCCTGCGCGAGGTCGGTACGACCAACCGCACCACCCGCGACGACTACGCCCGTGCGGTCGGCCCGGACACGGGTTTCGTGCTCAAGGTGCACCCGTCCAACTTCGTCGTCACCGGGTTCACCTCGGCCGTCGGCGTCGGCGAGCTGGCCACCCTCGGGGTGCCGGTGGTGGCCGACATCGGTTCCGGTCTGCTCACCGCCGACCCGCTGCTGCCCGCCGAGCCGGACGCCGCGGGCACCCTGCGCGCCGGGGCGCACCTGGTCACCGCCAGCGGCGACAAGCTCCTCGGTGGCCCGCAGGCCGGGCTGCTGCTCGGCGACGCCGACCTGGTCGACCGGTTGCGCCGCCACCCGCTGGCCCGGGCGCTGCGGGTGGACAAGCTGACCCTCGCCGCGCTGGCGGCCACCCTGCACGGGCCGACCACCCCGACCCGGGCCGCCCTGCACGCCGACCCGGCCGTGCTGCGGGACCGCTGCGAACGGCTGCGCGACGCCCTCGGCGCCGAGGGACACAAGGCCGAGGTGGTGCCCAGCGTCGCCGTCGTCGGTGGCGGCGGCGCCCCGGGCGTCGAGCTGGACTCGTGGGCGCTGAGCCTGCCCGAGCGGTACGCCGTCGCCCTGCGGCAGGGTGACCCGCCGGTGCTGGGCCGGGTGGTCCGGGGCCGGCTGCTGCTGGACCTGCGCTGCGTACCCGCCGACGCCGACGACACGGTGCGCGACGTGGTGCTGCGGGTGGCCGACTGAGATGCACGTCGTCGCGACCGCCGGGCACGTCGACCACGGCAAGTCCACCCTGGTCCGGGCGTTGACCGGGATGGAACCGGACCGGTGGGCCGAGGAACGCCGCCGGGGGATGACCATCGACCTCGGCTTCGCCTGGACCGCCCTGCCCACCGGTGACACGGTCGCGTTCGTCGACGTGCCCGGGCACGAGCGGTTCGTGCCGAACATGCTCGCCGGGGTGGGGCCGGTGCCGGCGGCGCTGGTGGTGGTCGCCGCCGACGAGGGCTGGATGCCGCAGTCGGCCGAGCACCTGGCCGCCCTGCACGCCCTCGGGGTGTCCCACGGGCTGCTGGTGGTGACCCGGGCGGACCTGGCCGACCCGGGGCCGGCGGCGGCGCAGGCCCGTGCGCGGCTCGCCGCGACGTCGCTGGGCGCGGTCGAGTCGGTGGCGGTCAGCGCCGTCACCGGTGTCGGCCTGCCCGAGCTGCGCGCCGCCCTGGGCCGGTTGGTGGCCCGGCTGCCCCCGCCGCGCACCGACGGGCCGGTGCGGCTGTGGATCGACCGGGCGTTCACCATCCGGGGCAGCGGCACGGTGGTCACCGGCACCCTCGGCGGTGGTGAGCTGCACGTCGGTGACCAGGTGGCGCTCGCCACCACCGGCGAACCGGTCCGGGTCCGGGGCCTGCACCGGCTCGGGACGGCCGCGTCTCGGGTCGCCGCGGTGGCCCGGGTGGCGGTCAACCTGCGCGGGGTGCCCCGGGACCGGCTCGGCCGGGGCGACGCCCTGCTCACCCCCGGTGAGTTCCACCGGACCGACCTGCTCGACGTGCGGTTGGCCGGCGACCCGGTAGGTGACCTGCCGGTCACGCTGACCCTGCACGTCGGGTCGGCGGCCGTGCCGGCGCGGGTCCGTCCGCTCGGCGCGGACACCGTGCGGTTGCGGCTGGCCCGTCCGTTGCCGCTGCTGATCGGGGACCGGGCGTTGCTGCGCGATCCGGGACGGCACCACGTCTGCGGTGGCGTGACCGTGCTGGACGTGGCACCGCCACCGTTGAGCCGACGCGGTGCCGCCGCCGCCCGCGCGACCGTCCTCACCGACCTGGACGGGCAGCCCGACCTGGCGGGGGAGCTGCGCCGCCGCCGGCTCGTCCGGGCCGGTGAGCTGACCCGGATGGGAGTCACCGGCGCAGTCGCCCCGGTCGCCGGGGACTGGCTGGCCGACCCCGGGCACTGGCGGTGGCTGGGCGGACGACTGGTCGAGGAGGTGACCGCCTGGGTGGCCGCGCACCCGTTGGAGGCGGGCGCCCCGGTGGAGGCGCTGCGGCAGCGCCTCGGCCTACCCGACCGGGCCCTAGTGGAGGCGTTGGTCCGGCCGCCGTTGACGCTGCGGGCCGGCCGGATCGGCACCGGGGCGTCCGGCGGCCTACCCGAGCCGGTGGCCCGCGCGGTCGACCGGGTCCGCAGCGAGTACGCCACCCACCCGTTCCGCGCGCCGCAGGCCGACCGGCTGGCCGCGCTGGGCCTCGGCCCCCGGGAGGTCGGTGCGGCCGTACGGGCCGGTGCGTTGCTGCGGCTGGCGGACAACGTGGTGCTGCTGCCCGACGCGGCCGACGAGGCGGTGAGGGTCCTCGCCCGGCTGCCGCAGCCGTTCACCCTCAGCGCCGCCCGGCAGGCCCTGGACACCACCCGTCGGGTGGCGGTGCCGCTGCTGGAGCTGCTGGACCGCCGTGGGGTGACCCGCCGGTTGCCTGACGACGCCCGCGAGGTGACCGGGACGGATTGACCGGCCCGCCGGGCCCGCCGGCAGCCGGCGGTGTTCCCCGTCGACACCGGTGCCGGGGCGGTGGCCCTGCCCCGACGGTGGGCGCTGAACCTGCCCCCGCCGGCCGGCCGGCGGGACCGGGCACACCGGCGAACCGCCCTCCGGGTGGCTCCGGGTCGCCTACCGTGACGCCCATGGACCCTTCGGCGGTCTGGCGGGACCGGAACCATCGCTGGCGGATCGAGGCGTACCGGGCCCCGGACCTGCGGTTCGCCATCTTCGCCACCAACGGCCCCACCGAGAGTGCGCCGCTGTGGTTGTTCGGCATGGCCGCGTTGGCCCGCTGGTTGATGACCCACGCCATCTCCCTGGACGACCTGGAGACCGACTGACCGGGCGGACCCATCCCGCCCCGGCGGTCGGCGCGGTGGACCCGCCCGGTCCGTCGGCGTCGCCCGGAAGAGGGAACCGGGTCCGATCGCCCGGCCCGGCGGGGCGGGTGCTCGTACCGTGCGGGGCGTGAAGGACCGAGGAATGCGGACGTTTCTGGCGGTGGTCGCCGGCCTCGCGGTGATCTACTTCGGGGTGACCGGGCGGAGCTCCACCGAGGACGGCGGTGGGGTCTCCGGCGGGGTGGTGCTGTTGGCCCTGCTCGCCGCCGTGCTGGTGTGGTACCTGACCAAGCCGGCGGGCAACAAACCGGTCGACTGACCGCTGCCCCGGTGGGCACCGTGCGCCACCCGGCTCGTCCAGCACGATCAACGTCGGCGGCGACGGGATCGCGGCGGGGGCGACCGGTCAGCGGGTCGCGGCGGCGGTGCGGGTCACCTCACCGGCCGACTCCTCCCCGAGGGCCACCCGGACCAGCGCCGACGCCAGCCGGCCGAAGTCCGGTTCGGCGACCAGCCCGGCCAACCCGTGCGGGTCGGCCGGTAGGCCGAGTCGTTTCGCGCCGGCCAGGGTGCGCCGGTCGGCGTACGGACGCACGTCCGGCCAGACCGTCTGCGCCTCCCGCAGGAAGATGTCCGCCCCGGTCGGGCCGATGCCGGGGAACTCGGTCAGCCGCCGTCGCAGCGCCGCCGGTTCGCCCCCGGCCTCCCGGTGCATCCGCCGCAGGTCACCGTGCCAGCGGTCCAGGCACAGGCGGGCCGCGGTGCCGAGCATCGTGGCGGTCCGCTCGTCGTAGCGGCGGTAGTGGCCGCGACCCAACGCGTCCACCCGCTCCTGCCATGGTGCCGCCTCCATCGCCTGCGGGGTGCGCCAGCCGGCGGCGAACAGTTCCCGGGCGGCGGCCACCGCCACCTGGGCCCGGATCCGGGTGCTCAGCAACGTGGTGAGCACCAGGAGTTGGTAGAGCGGGCCGGGCCGGTCGGCAAGCGCGATGCCGGCCTCCTCGGCGTAGGTGCGGCTCTGCCGGTCCAGCAGCGTCCGGGCCAGCCGTCGATCGTCCCCCATCACCCGGTACTACCCGTCCTGCCGCAGCTCACCCCCGGCCCCCGGGGTCGACCTGCCGGGGCCCGCATGCGGGCCCCGGTGGCGGGTAACCGCTGCCGGGCGCGGAACACCGTGCCCCCACCCGGGAAGGAGACACCCGTGACGAACGTGCAGCAGCCTGAGATGCGCCGCAACGGGAACAACCCGACCGTGCAGGACAGCGCGGGGCCTCCCGCGACCGGACACCCCGCCAACCGGGGCACCTCGCGCGGTGACCGGGGCCGCCCGACACCCCGTGGCCAGGCGTCCCCATACGGTCCGGGCGCGCAGACCGCCGACGACGACAGCGACCGGGGCTGACCACCCCGACGGCGGGGCCCGTGCGGGTGCCGGCGTGCTGCCGTCACCGGGCCCGGGTCCACCCGGCTGGGCCGGGCCCGGTGCGCTGCGGAAGAGCCGTGATCGGATCGCCGTTCCTGTGGCGTGTCGTCCACGTTCCGGAGTCTGGTCACGCGCCGGGTCGGGTGTGCCCGGCGGTGCCGTCAGGTCGGGGTGCGGACCACGGCGACCGGGCAGGCGCTGTGGTGCAGCACCCGGTGGCTGACCGAGCCGAGCAGCAGGCCGCCCAGCTCGCCGTGACCCCGACCGCCGACCACCACCAGCTGTGCCCGGCGGGACGCCTCGGTGAGCGCGGCGACCGGCCGGGCGTGTACGGGCTCCCGGTCGACGGGCACGTCGGGGTGTCGTTCGGCGAGCCCGACGAGGCACCCGGCGAGCATGTCGTCCTCCTCGTCGCGCAGCCGGGACTCGTCGTACACCAGGGGTTGGATGTCGCCGGGGCGGGTGGAGGCCGGGTGGGTGTAGGCGTGCAGGGCCCGCAGTCGGACGCCCCGGGCGGACGCCTGCGCGGCGGCGAAGTCCACGGCCGCGCGGGAGGCCGGCGAGCCGTCGACCCCCACGACCACCGGGCCGTCGGGGTGTTCCTCGCCCCGGGCGACCAGGACCGGACAGTCGGCGTGCGTGGCGACCTGGATCGCCACCGAACCGACCAGCAGCGCGGTGAATCCGCCGAGGCCCCGGTCACCCAGCACGATGACCGCCGCGCCGGGTGTCTCGCCGAGCAGCACCGCCGAGGCCTCACCGTCGATGATCTCTCCGGTCACCCGGACGCCGGGCTGCGCCGTGCGGGCTTCGGCCACGGCCGCCTCCACCAGGTTCTGTGCCTGCTGACGCAACCCGCCGCCGGGTGGGTTGCCGGCGAGCGGGTCGATCGGCACCCGCAGCAGCGGCCAGATGAAGCCGTGCACCACCCGCAGTGGCCGGTGCCCCCGCACCGCCTCGGTCGCGGCCAGCCGGACGGCGCGCAGCGCCGACTCCGAGCCGTCCACGCCCACCACGACCGCCGCGCCGTTCGCCGAGTTCACCCCGCACACCTCCCGCCCGCGTCAGTATCACGGCCGGGCGGGGGTCGGCGGGGCGGAAACCGCCGACCCCGACCCGGCCGGTACGGCTGTCGGCGTCGGTCGGGTCGGGTCGGGTCGAAGGAGGGTGTCGTCGGTTGCGGTGCGGCGGTGCGGGGGCGGTCCCAGCCGTGGTGACCCCGGTCGGAACGGGGTCGATCGCTCCGTATGATGCTTGCCCTGTAGCAAGAATCTCGGAGGGACGATCATGTCGGATGCGCTCGCAGCGATGTCGCGTGCGCTACGTGAGGCTCCACCCGACCAGGTGGTGGAGGCCGTCGACCGGGCCCTCCGGTCCGCCCTCGACGCGGTGCGGGTCGACGTGTTCCTGGCCGACTACCGGATCAGCGGGCTGTGGTCGGTGCTCGACCCGGAGCTGTCCGCCGGGTCCCTCAGCGGCCAGGGCGCGGCGCAACGCTGCTTCAGCGGCCAGCGACCGGTGCTCGACCCGCACGACGGTGGGCCCTTGCGGGTGTGGGCGCCGCTGACCGCGTGGGGGGAACGCCTGGGGGTGTTCCTGGTCGAGCTGGCCGGTGGTCCGGACCACCCGACCGTGGACCTGATCGCCGACCTGGCCGTCGACCTGGCCACCACGTTGCGGGCCGCCGACCGGGAGACCGACCGCTACCGGCGTACGCGGCGTCGGGAGCGGCTGAGCATGGCCGCCGAGATGCAGTGGGAGCTGTTGCCTGGGCGCAGCGTCACCAACGAGGCGTTCCTGCTGGCCGGGCAGCTCGAACCGGCGTACTCGGTGGGTGGCGACCACTTCGACTGGTCGGTCGACCCGGGGCGGCTCACCCTCACCGTCCTCAACGGGGCCGGGACCGGGTTGGCCGCCGCGATGCTCACCGCGCTCACGGTCAACGCCATCCGCAACGCGAGACGCTCGGGTGGTGGTCTGGTGGAGCAGGCCGAACTGGCCTCGGACACCCTGTTCTACCAGCATCGCGGGCAGCGGCACGTGGCGACGCTGCTGCTGTCGGTGGACACCGCCACCGGTCGCGCGCGGGCGGTCGACGCCGGTTCGCCGCGGGTGCTGCGGCTGCGGGGGAGCATCATCGAACGGATCGCCCTGGAGCCGCAGCTGCCGTTGGGCATGTTCGCCGAGACCCGCTACACGGTCCAGGAGTTCGACCTGCTGCCCGGTGACCGGCTCTTCGTGGTCAGCGACGGCGTGTACGACGCGCAGCCGGGCGGCCAGGAGGCATACGGTGAGCGGGCCATGGCCCGGTCGATGCGGTCGACGCGGCTGCAACCGGCGACGGAGGCGGTCGGTACGGTGATGCGGGAGCTGTTCGCATATCATGCCGACACTGATCTCCGTGACGACGCCGTCGTGGTGTGCCTGGACTGGTGCGGTCCGGGCGGGGGGCGCGCTCGGTGATCGGTCGTCAGCGACACACGACAGCGGAGAATCGCAGGGGACAGCGGGTGGATCGACCTCCGGATCTTGCTGCGGCGATCGATGCCGCGGCCGAGGCGCTCGTCGGTGTGCTCGACTCGGCCACCTCCCGCCACCAGGTGGCGGTCCCGCCGACCCAGCTGCGGGTGTTGGCGTTGATCAGGGAGCGGCCGGAGACGAACGTCAACGGGTTGGCCGAGCTGCTGGACGTGGTGCCGTCGTCGGCCAGTCGCCTCTGTGACCGGCTGGAGGCCACCGGCCTGCTGCGGCGCACCCCGGACCCCCGGGACCGGCGGGAGGTGCGGCTGGTCCTGACCGCCGCGGCGGTCACCCTGTTGGCCGAGGTCCGGGAGCGCCGGCACCGGGCGGTGCAGGCGGTGCTGGACCGGATGCCGGCGCGGGCCCAGCACGAACTGCTGTTGGCGCTGGTGGCCTTCGGCCAGGCGGCCGCCTCGGGCACGCCGCCCCAGACCGACACGGCCGTGCGTACCGCCTGAGACCGGACCGCGTTCCCCTATTATCCTAGGATGCCTTAGCGGTGGTGACGCAGCACACGACAAACCGCGTCGCCGACGGCGAACACGTCGTACCGAAAGGCCACAACGAGCCCGATATAGTGGCTGCCGGCCCGGGGTGTCGACCGCCGCGGGGCGCATCAGGGGGAGGTCCCGGCCGGGATCACCGAGACGCCGGCACCCGCCGGCCCGGTAGCGCACGACTGATCGCGGCGCCCGTGCGGGGCGCCGCGGATCGTGCTGCGGAGGGAGGTTCGGTGTCACGTCGGCCGGCTCGGGCAGAGCATCCGGGTGCACCGGGTGGGGCAGACCGGGTGATGACCCTGCCGAACCTGATCAGCTTCGTCCGGTTGCTCGGCGTACCCCTGTTCCTGTGGCTGTTCCTGGTCGTGGAGGCGGACGTCGCGGCGGTCGTGGTGCTCGCCCTCGGCGGCACCTCCGACTGGGTGGACGGGTGGATCGCGCGCCGGCTCGGGCAGGTCAGCCGGCTGGGCGAGCTGCTCGACCCGCTCGCCGACCGGCTCTACATCCTCGCCACCCTGCTCGCCTTCACCGCCCGCGAGGTGGTGCCGTGGCAGTTCACCGCGGCGCTGCTGGCCCGGGAGCTGCTGCTGCTCGGCTCACTGGCGGTGCTGCGCCGCTACGGCTACGGCCCGCCGCCGGTGCACTACGTCGGCAAGACCGCCACCTTCCTACTGCTGGCCGCCTTCCCGCTGCTGCTCGTCGCGTCGGTGACCACGTCGGTGACGGCGACGACCGTCGGGGCGATCGGCTGGGGGGCGGCCTGGTGGGGGCTGGTGCTGTACTGGGTGGCCGGGGCGATGTACGTGAGGCAGGCGACCCAGCTGGTCCGGTCGGCACGGTCGGGTCCCGGGGGAGCTGCCGCGTGAGCGCGCCACAGGACGGGTCGAAGCCCCCGGTCCGGTTGTTCACCCCGGACTTCCTCACCGAGCTGTTCCAGAATCCGTTGGATCCGGGCTACGCCGACGCGGCGGCCCGTCGACGGGAGGCGCCGCCGACGGCCGGTTGGCGGGGTGGCTCGGCGCGGGTGCTGGCGATCGTGGTGGTCGTCGCGGTGGGTTTCCTGTTCGCGGTGGCCTACCGGGAGACGATGGCCGACGAGCCGAGTCGCAGTCAGGCGCGGGCCGCGTTGATCGCGCAGATCAAGCAGCGGGAGGCGGAGACCGACGCGATGACCGTGCGGGCGGCGCGGTTGCGGGAGGAGGTCGGTCGGCAGCGCGACGCGGCGTTGAGTGGTTCGCAGGCGGCCCGGTTGCGCAACCTGGAGGCCGGGACCGGTCTCGGTCGGGTGCGTGGTGACGGGGTGGTGGTGCGGTTGGCCGACGCCCCCTCGAAGGACGACGGGGCGGTGGGCGGTGACTCGGGGGCCGGACCGTCCCGGGTGATCTACTCGGATCTGCAGAAGGTCGCCAACGATCTGTGGGCCGCGGGCGCGGAGGCGATCGCGATCAACGGTCAGCGGTTGACGGCGACGTCGACGATCCGGTCGGCGGGCGCGGCGATCCTGGTGGACTTCCGTCCGGTGACCAGCCCGTACGAGGTTTCGGCGATCGGGCCGAAGGCGTTGCGGGACCGGTTCGACGACAGCCGTTCGGCGTATCTGATGCGTCGGGTGGCCCGGGACACGGGGTTGTCGTTCGAGGTGCGCCGGGCGGACGACCTCACGCTGCCGGCCGCTCCGGAGCCGCGGCTACGCTACGCGCGGCCGTCGGTGAGTCCGAGTCCGTCGTCGACGGGTTCGGGTGCTGTTCGTTCGTCCGGTGCCGGGTCGTCCGGTCCGGGTTCGTCTTCCCGCCCTTCCGGAGGTGTCCGATGATCGCGGTGCTGGCGTTGCTCGCCGGTGTGGTGCTGGGGATCTATCTTGATCCGACGGTGCCTGCGGCGTTGCAGCCGTACCTGCCGATCGCGGTGGTGGCCGCGCTCGACGCCGTGTTCGGTGGGGTGCGGGCGAAGTTGGACCGGATCTTCGACGACAAGCAGTTCGTGGTGTCGTTCATCTCGAACGTGCTGGTGGCCGGGTTGATCGTGTATCTGGGTGACCAGTTGGGGGTGGGGGGTCAGTTGTCCACGGGTGTGGTGGTCGTGTTGGGGGTGCGGATCTTCGGCAATGTGGCGGCGATCCGCCGGCACCTGTTCCGGGCGTAGGTTGGTGACGTGAGCGACGAGCATCGGGAGACGGGTACCGGGTGGCCGCAGCCGGAGACGGGTCGTCCGGCGGTTGGCCCGGATCCGCGTCCGGACGCGCCGGATGCGGACGAGGTGAGTCCGCTGGTGCCGGATGAGGGTGGTCCGGGGTCCGGTGACGACGGCGGCGAGACGGTGAACCTGGCGCAGGTGGCGTCGTCCGGGGCGCGGCCGGCGGAGTCCGGGCCGGTGTCGTCGGCGGAGCCTGCGGAGTCGGCGTCGTCGCGGGTGTCGGGTCGGAAGGTGTCGTCGGCGGGGGTGATGATCGCGGCGTTGCTGGCGTTGTTGGGGTTCACGTTGGTGGTGCAGTTGAAGACCACGTCGACGGATCCGACGCTGGCGGCGACCCGGCAGGAGGACCTGGTGCGGATCTTCTCGGATCTGGATTCCCGGGAGAAGCGTCTGCAGCAGGACATCGAGGGCCTGGAGGACAGCCAGCGGCAGTTGCGGTCGGGGGAGCAGGGTCGGCAGGCGGCGTTGGAGGAGGCGACGAAGCGGGCCGACGAGATGGGCATTCTGGCGGGTACGTTGCCGGCGCGGGGGCCGGGGTTGGCGGTGCGGTTCGAGCCGGGTGGCAAGCCGATCCGGGCGGACCGGGTGTTGGATGCGGTGCAGGAGTTGCGGGGTGCGGGTGCGGAGGCGATGCAGATCTCGGGTGGGGATCGGGCGACGGTGCGGATCATCGCCTCGACGTACTTCCTGGACGGGTCGGGGGATGCGTTGGTGGTGGACGGGCGGACGTTGACGGGTCCGTTCACGATCACGGTGATCGGTGATCCGGAGACGATGCGTACCGCGTTGAACATTCCGGGCGGGGTGGCCGCATCGGTTCGCGGTGACGGCGGTAACGTGAGCGTCGAGGATCGTGAGGTTGCCGAGGTTTCGGCGCTGCACGCGCCGTTGAAGCTGGAACACGCCCGTCCGGTCTCCTGAGACCGGCGCGGCCGCGCCGGGTGGTCCCGGTGCACCGATGGATGAGGGACGCGCTGGTGATTCCTGAGGATCTGCGTTACACCGCCGAGCACGAGTGGGTGGTGGGTGCCGAGGGTGGCACCGTCCGGGTCGGTATCACCCAGTTCGCGCAGGATGCGTTGGGTGACATCGTGTTCGTGCAGTTGCCGGACTCCGGTGTGGTGGTGGAGGCCGGTGAGTCGTTGGGTGAGATCGAGTCGACCAAGAGCGTGTCGGAGCTCTACGCGCCGGTGAGCGGGACGGTGTCGGCGCGGAACGAGGCGTTGGGTGACTCTCCTGAGGTGATCAACTCGGATCCGTACGGTGCGGGTTGGTTGGTGGAGATCGTGCCGGCGGATCCGGCGGCGGTGGATGGTTTGTTGACCGCTGACGCGTACCGTGAGCTCACCGAGAGCTGATTGGTGTCGTGCCGGGCGTGGGTGATGTTTGCCGCGCGTCCGGTTGCCCTGCATTTCGGCGCTGGCTAGGCTCGCCCAGTCGACCGAGAACCCCAAATGGTTGAGCGTTGGGTGATTGCCTTCCTGGGCACGGGGAGCCAGCCGCCGGGTGTGTGATCTGCCCGGCGGCCATACCCGCCGTTATCCTGATGCTGACCGAACTGATCCGTGAGGTGGTCCCATGACGCGCCCAGGCGACGAGTTCCCCCCGCTCGACGTCACTTCGACGCTCAATCTCGGTTCGTTGGACGAAGTGCTGGAGGGTCCGGACACCGATGTGGTGCCGAGTCGGATGTCCGGCTCGTTGCCGCCGGGGATGGCGCTGCTGGTGGTTCGTCGGGGTCCGAATGCGGGTGCCCGGTTCCTGTTGGACCATGATGTGACGACGAGTGGCCGGCATCCGGACAGTGACATCTTCCTGGACGATGTGACGGTGTCGCGGCGGCATGCTGAGTTCCATCGGGATTCGGGGACGTTCACGGTGCGGGACGTGGGGAGCCTGAACGGCACCTACGTGAACCGGGAGCGGGTCGAGGCGGCCACGTTGAGCAATGGTGACGAGGTGCAGATCGGTAAGTTCCGGGTGGTGTTCATCGCCGGTCCTCGCCCGGAGGAGGAGGCCGGCCGGGGGTGAACGAGCCTGCGGCCTCCATGCCGTCCGGGGCGGCCCGGTCACACCCGCTGATGAGTATCGGTGAGGTGCTGGGTCAGCTGCGGGTGGAGTTTCCGGACGTCACGATTTCCAAGTTGCGGTTTCTTGAGGCCGAGGGCCTGGTGGAGCCGCAGCGGACGGCGGCGGGTTACCGGAAGTACAGCTGGGACGATGTGGCCCGGTTGCGTTTCGTGTTGACGGCGCAGCGGGACCAGTTTCTGCCGTTGCGGGTGATCCGTGAGCAGTTGGCGCAGTGGGACGGTGGTGACGAGACGCCGGGCCGGCAGCGGCCGACGTTGGTGGCGGTGGGTCCCGGTGGTGAGGTGCCGGGCCGGTCGGTGGAGGAGCCTGAGTCGCAGGTGCGGCTCGGGCGGGCCGATCTGGTGGCGCGTAGTGGGATCGCCGAGTCGACGTTGGGTGAGTTGGAGCGGCTGGGTGTGTTGGTGCCGGATCCGCCGGGGTGGTACGACGCGGATGCGTTGATCATCGCGCGGGCGGTGGCGGGTCTGGCGGCGTACGGGTTGGAGCCTCGGCATCTGCGGGGTTACCGGTCGTCGGCGGATCGTGAGGTGGGTTTGTTCGCGCAGTTGGTGGCGCCGTTGGCGCGGCAGTCGGATCCGGCGGCGCGGGCGCGGGCGGCGGAGACGGCGCGTGAGTTGGTGGCGTTGTCGCAGCAGTTGCATGCGGCGTTGGTGCGGGTGGGGTTGCGGTCGACGTTGGGTCGGTGACCCGGTTCGGTGGTGTGCGCGGAAGGTTCTGCCCCGGGAAGCGTGTCGTAGGCTTGCCGGGGTAACCCCTTTTCTGGCGCGGTGCGGGTGCTGGTGCGGATGGGACGGCCGTGTCGAGGTCCGTGTACCGTGCAGGGACAGGCGCGGTGCGGGTGTAGGTGACAACGACACGGAGGCGGCGGTGCGCGAGCTGAGCGTGGTCGGGGTTCGGGTGGAGCTGCCCAGCAACCAGCCGATCGTCCTGCTCAGGGAAGTCGAGGGCGACCGCTATCTGCCGATCTGGATCGGTGCGGTCGAGGCCACGGCTATCGCTTATGAGCAGCAGGGGGTCAAACCGGCCCGGCCGTTGACGCATGATTTGTTGCGGGACGTGCTGGCGGCGTTGCAGGCGCCGTTGCGGGCGGTGGAGATCACCGAGTTGAAGGAGAACGTCTTCTACGCTGATCTGTTGCTGGGTGACGGGGTGCGGGTGTCGGCCCGGCCGAGTGATTCGATCGCGTTGGCGTTGCGGGTGGGTGCGCCTATTCGTTGTGCGGAGCAGGTCCTCAGTGAGGCGGGGATCGTGATTCCCGACGAGCAGGAGGACGAGGTGGAGAAGTTCCGGGAGTTCCTGGAGCAGGTGCGTCCGGAGGATTTCGCCGGTTGAGGCCGGGGCGTCGTGGTGGCGGCGTCGGTGTGTGGTGTGTCGTCGCGCGGCGTGTCGCGGCGGTTTCTCCGTGGTAACCCCTTGGTGCGGCGTTAGGGTTGCCGTGTCGAGGGGTGGGCGTCGGCGTAGTCGACGTGGTGCCGCACTGACGGGGAGGTTGTCGGGATGCACGAGCCACGGGAGCCTGAGCCAGGCGTGGAGCGGGGCGGGTCGGGCGCGGTGTCGTCGTCGCTGGAGGGCGACGGTGCGGTCGGGTACCGGGGTGTGACGGCCTGTTCGGCGGTGGGGATCAGTTACCGCCAGCTGGACTACTGGGCGCGGACGACGTTGGTGGTGCCGAGTGTCCGGGACGCGTCGGGTTCGGGTACGTCGCGGTTGTATTCGTTCCGGGACCTGGTGGTGTTGAAGGTCGTCAAGCGGTTGTTGGATGCCGGGGTGTCCCTGCAGAACATCCGGAAGGCGATCGAGGCGTTGCGGTCGCGTGGGGTGGAGGACCTGGCGGGGATAACGCTGATCTCGGACGGGACGACGGTGTACGAGTGCCGGTCTCCGGAGGAGGTGGTCGACCTGTTGCAGGGTGGCCAGGGGGTGTTCGGTATCGCGATCGGTGGGGCGTTCAAGGAGATCCAGGGGTCGTTGTCGCATCTGCCGGCGGAGCCGGCGGTGGCCGGGGGTGGGGAGTCGGTGTCGGCTGCGGGTGGTGTCGCGCAGGGCTCGTCGTCGGAGGTGGTGGGTGACGAGTTGGCGGCGCGGCGGGCGCGGCGTCGGGCGGGGTGATTCGTGGTGTCGTCGACGCCGCGGCCGGGGTTCCGGTCGCGGCGTTTTGTTGTGTGGGTGGTGGGGTGTCGTATCGATGTGGCTCGTGACCTGGGTGCCCGGGTGGGTGGTGTGGGGTGGGGTGGGTTCCATGGTGGACGTTGCGGGGTGGAGTCGGGTTTGTTGACAGCGGTGGTTCGGCCGTGAATCCTGTCCAGGGCGATCACCAGAGAACATCGATCGGTCACGGTGAGTGACGGTTGGTGGTGGCGTCGGGTTGATGCGTGGAGCATGGTGCGGGGGTCGCATCCGTGGTCCCGCCGAGGACGGGAAAACGAACCACAGTGCACATTGATCACTATGTCGGCGTGGGCGCCGTGCGGGCCGGTGGTGTCGATGCCGGGTCGCGGTGTCCGGTCTCCGCTGTGTCGCCGCCGGGTGTCGCGGTCCACTCCGGTGGGGAGGTGGTGGCGGAGGCGACGGAGTTCCTGGAGGCGTTGCACGCCGAGCGGCAGTTGCCGGGGTTGGCGGCGCGGTTGGCGGAGGTGCGCGAGGAGATCGCGTTGACCGGTTCGTACCGGCACACCCGGGAGGAGTTGGTGTACGGGGCGCGGGTGGCGTGGCGGCAGTCGGCGCGGTGTGTGGGGCGGGTGCGGTGGGCGGGGTTGCGGGTGCGGGACCGTCGGCACGTGACGACGGCGGCGGGTATCGCCGGGGAGTTGTCGGCGCATCTGGCGGCGGGGGACAACGGGGGTCGGATCCAGTCGGTGATCACGGTTTTCGCGCCGGACCGGCCGGGGGTGGGTCCGCGGGCGCGGATCTGGAACGACCAGTTGGTCCGTTACTGCGGTCATCTGCGGGACGACGGTGTGGTGGTGGGTGATCCGGCGCAGGTGGCGATGGTGCGGGCGGCCCGCCGGTTGGGGTGGCGGCCGCCGCCGGTGCCGGGTCGGTTCGACCTGTTGCCGTGGGTGATCGAGACGGCGAACGAGTCGCCGTCGGTGTGGCAGGTGCCGCGGGAGTTGGTGCGGGAGGTGGCGTTGACCCATCCGGACCATCCGTGGTTCGCGGATCTGATGCTGCGTTGGCATGCGCTGCCGGTGATCAGTAACATGCGTCTGCGTATCGGCGGGGTCGACTACAGTTGCGCGCCGTTCAACGGTCACTATCTGGGTGATGAGATCGGGACCCGGAACATGGGTGACCGGCAGCGGTATGACCAGTTGCCGGTGGTGGCGGCGGGGTTGGGGTTGGACACGTCGCGGGAGGACACTCTGTGGCGGGAGCATGCGGCGTTGGTGTTGAACCAGGCGGTGTTGCACTCGTTCCGGGAGGCGGGGGTGCGGGTGTCCGATCCGCACACCGAGTCGGAGTTGTTCATGAAGTTCTGTGCGCAGGAGGAGCGGGCGGGTCGTCCGGTGCACGGTGACTGGTCGTGGCTCAACGGGAGTGTGGGGTGGGCGGCGTTGCACGCGGTGCACCACCGCTACTACGACACCCGGGTCCCGAATCCGAATCTTTGGCAGACTGACCGCGCCTACGATCCGGATGGTGTGGTGGAGATGACGTTGCGTGAGCGTCATGACGTGGCTCGCGCGCAGGAGGACTGAGGATGGACAACGCGGCGTTGCGCCAGAGTTGGAGCCAGTTCTCCGCTGCCGGTCCGGAGGCGGCGAAGTATTTCTATGCCACGTTGTTCGTGGTGGCGCCGGAGGCGCGGTCGATGTTCCCGACGAACATGCAATATCAGGAGGACAAGCTCCTGGCGGCGTTGGGGCACATCATCACCAGTTTGGACGATCCGGGGGCGTTGTCGGCGTTCGCGCAGCGGTTGGGTGCCGACCATCGGCGGTTCCATGGTCAGGACCAGCGGGGTAATCCGGTGGTGTTGGCGGAGCGGCACTACATCTGGGTGGGTCAGGCGTTGCTGGCGACGTTGGAGCGGTTCCTGGGCCCGTACTTCACGCCGGCGTTGCGGGCGCAGTGGGCGGCGGCGTACGAGTTGGTGGCGAAGCTGATGCTCGATGGTGCGGCGGAGGCGGAACGGACGTCGCCGCCGCACTGGGAGGCGGAGGTGTTGACGGCGGAGCGGCGCCGCGCCGACATCATGGTGTTCACGGTGCGTCCGAACTACCTGTGTAGCTACCGGCCGGGGCAGTCGTTGCCGGTGCAGGTGCCGCAGTTGCGGACGTGGCGGTACCTGTCGCCGGCGAACGCGCCGCGTGCGGACGGGACGATCGAGTTCCATGTGCGGGCGGCGGGCCGGTTCTCCACGCATCTGGTGCGCCGGTTGCGGGCGGGTGAGCGGTTGTTGTTGGGGCATCCGACGGGGACGGCGTTGTCGTCGTTCGACCGGTCACCGCATCTGCCGTTGTTGTTGATCGCGGGGGGTACGGGGTTGGCGCCGTTGCGGGCGGTGGTGGAGGCGGTGCAGCAGGGTGCGGGGCGGCGCACGACGCTGGTGGTGGGTGGGCGTACCCCGGACGACCTGTATGACGAGGTGGCGGTGTCGCGGTTGGCGGCGTTGTCGCCGGCGGCGGGGTGGCCGCACGGGGGGACGGGGTGGTTGCGGTACGTGCCGACGGTGGAGACGGGTTGGGGTTGGCAGGGGGCGATCGGTCGGGCCGGTGACACGGCGGTGCGGTTGGGGCCGTGGGCGGACACGGAGATCCTGGTGTGTGGCAGCCCGGAGATGACCCGGGAGACGGTGGCGATCCTGGCGCGTTCGGGTGTGGATCCGGAGCAGGTCCTGACGGAAAGCTATGATCATTCCCTCTATCCGCCGCTCGCCGAGGCCGGTGCCGGTGCTCCGCGTGACTTCAGTGGGACGGGTGCCCGATGAGCGTGGACCACTCCGATCGGCTCGGCGCGGAGGAGGGTGAGATCGCCCGCCAGTTGTCGGTGTTGGAGGAGCGGCGGTTCCGGGGCAGTCACTGGTTGTCCGCTGATGAGGTCGCGGCGTTGGTCCGGTCGGCGGATGACCGGATCGGGGTGTTGACGGCGGAGTTGGCGCGGCAGCGGCGGGAGAACCAGGGGCTGCTGAGTCAGGTGGAGATGCTGCGGCACGGGACGTTGCCGAGTAACGCGCCGCAGGGCCCGGATCCGATGACTGTCGAGTTGGCGATGCGGGCGCAGGACGAGGCGAACCGGACGATCGGTGAGGCCAGCGCGGAGGGCGCGGAGATCATCGCGGATGCGCGGCGGCAGGCTGAGGAGATCGTCGCTGACGCGCACCGGCGGGCCGGTGAGGTGGGTGGGGCGGGGCCGCCGGCCGGTGGGGGTCCGTCGCCGGAGTTGGCGGGCAAGTTGCAGGCGTTGGAGGAGCGGCACGCGGCGGCGTTGGCGGCGGTCGCGGCGGCGCAGCAGCAGCTGACCCGGTGGCAGTCGTATCTGGCGGCGCAGTCGGAGCAGCTGCGGGCGGATGCGGCGGCGGCGGGTGGGGCGAGCGCCCAGCTGCGGGCGGTCCTGGGCGGCTGAGTGGACCCGCAGGGTCGCCGGGGTGCGGCGGCTGAGGCAGCATGGACGGGTGACGGAGACGATCGACGCGTTGGCGGGCCTGGTCGCCGCTGGTGGGGTCGTGGTGTTGAGTGGGGCCGGGTTGTCCACGGAGTCGGGTATTCCCGACTACCGGGGGCCGACGGGTGTGGCCCGCCGGCATCCGCCCATGACGTATCAGGCGTTCACCCGGGAGCCGGCGGCCCGGCGGCGGTACTGGGCGCGTAGCCACCTGGGGTGGCGGATGGTCGCGCGGGCGTCGCCGAACGACGGGCATCGTGCGGTGGCCCGGTTGCAGGCCGCCGGTCTGGTCGACGGGGTGATCACCCAGAACGTCGATGGTCTGCACACGGCGGCGGGTAGCACCGGGGTGGTGGATCTGCACGGCCGCCTGGACACGGTGGTGTGTCTGCGGTGTGGTGACCGCACGTCGCGGGAGGAGCTGGATCGGCGGTTGGTGGCGGCGAACCCGGGGTTCGACCCGACGGTCGCGGTGGTGAATCCGGATGGTGACGTGGAACTCGACGAGGAGCGGGTGGCCGCGTTCCGGTTGGTCGACTGCACGCGTTGTGGTGCGGGGATGCTGAAACCGGACGTGGTGTTCTTCGGGGAGACGGTGCCCGCCGACCGGGTGTCGCGGTGTTTCGCGATGGTCGACGCGGCCCGGTCGTTGCTGGTGCTGGGGTCGTCGTTGACGGTGTGGTCGGGGCGGCGGTTCGTGTTGCGGGCGGCGAAACTGGGCACGGCGGTGGTGATCGCCAATCAGGGGGTCACCCGGGGTGACGGGTATGCGGCGCTGCGGGTGGATGCCCCGTTGGGGCGGGTGTTGCCGCAGGTGGTGCAGCGGGTGGTGGCGGGCGCGGACCGCGCCCCGGGTGACGGGGTCGGCGGGTCCGTCCCGGTGGTGGCGGTCACGCCCGTGGCGGGTTGATCTCCGCCCGGTGGGGTCGACCCGGGGGGTACGACATCCGCCGGTAACGGTCGCGCTGGTAGCGTTGACCATGCCGACACCACCCACGCGGGAGAGATCGCCCAGCAGTATCCGGGCGGCGCCGAAGGGGCAGATTCTCCCCGGAACCTCTCAGGCAGAAGGACCGCGACGGGCAGGCACTGTGGAGCGCCGTGCGGCGTGACTCAGGGGGAGGCCGATCCGTCGACCTCGCCCCGTGGAGTCTGGAGCGCACGCATGACCGCAGAACAGTTCGCCGACCGGCACATCGGTCCCGGCCCGGATGACGAGCGCCGCATGTTGGACGTCGTCGGGCACGGCTCGATCGACGAGCTGATGGACGCGGCGATTCCCGAGGTGATCCGGTGGCACGGCACCCTGGATCTGCCGGCGCCGGCCACGGAGCGGGAGGCGATCGCCGAGCTGCGCGCGGTGGCGTCCCGCAACACGGTCGCGGTGTCGATGATCGGCCTGGGTTACCACGGCACCCACACCCCGGCGGTGATCCGCCGCAACGTGTTGGAGAACCCGGCCTGGTACACGGCGTACACCCCGTACCAGCCGGAGATCAGTCAGGGCCGGTTGGAGGCGCTGCTGAACTTCCAGACGATGGTGACGGACCTGACGGGGTTGGCGACGGCGAACGCGTCGATGCTCGACGAGGCGACGGCGGCGGCGGAGGCGATGACGCTGGCCCGTCGGGCGTCGAAGAGCCGCAGCACGGTGTACGTGGTGGACGCGGACGCGTTGCCGCAGACCGTGGCGGTGCTCGCGGGTCGGGCCGAGCCGCTCGGTATCGAGGTGCGGGTGGTGGACCTGGCCGTGGAGGAGTTGCCGGCGGAGTTCTTCGGTCTGCACCTGCAGTACCCGGGGGCGTCGGGTGCGGTGCGTGACCATGCGCCGCTGGTCGACGCCGCGCACGCGGTGGGGGCGTTGGTGACGGTGGCGGCGGACCTGTTGGCGTTGACGGTGCTGCGGGCGCCGGGGCGCATCGGGGTGGACATCGCGGCGGGCACCACGCAGCGGTTCGGGGTGCCGATGGGTTTCGGTGGGCCGCACGCCGGTTACCTGGCGGTGCGGGCCGGGTTGGAGCGGATGCTGCCGGGTCGGCTGGTCGGGGTGTCCCGGGACGCGGCCGGTGAGCCGGCGTACCGGTTGGCGTTGCAGACGCGGGAGCAGCACATCCGGCGGGAGAAGGCGACCAGCAACATCTGCACCGCGCAGGTGTTGCTGGCGGTGATGGCCGGCATGTACGCCGTGTACCACGGGCCGGACGGGTTGCGGCGGATCGCCGACCGGACCCGGTCGATGGCGTTGCGGTTGGCGGCGGGGTTGCGCGCCGGTGGCGTCGAGGTCGTCGACGGGGTGTTCTTCGACACGGTGACGGCGGTCGTGCCGGGTGGGGCGGCGCGGGTGGTGGCGGCGGCGCGGGAGCGGGGGGTGAACCTGCGGCTGGTCGACGCCGACCGGGTGGGGGTGTCGTGTGACGAGACGACCACCGGGGCGCACCTGGCGCTGGTGTGGGAGGCGTTCGGGGTGGACCCGGTCGTCGGTGACGTGGAGGAGGCGTTGCCGGCGGGGTTGGCGCGGGACACCGACTTCCTGACCCATCCGGTGTTCCGCAGTCACCATTCGGAGACGGCGATGCTGCGGTACCTGCGCCGGTTGGCGGACTTCGACTACGCCCTGGACCGGGGCATGATCCCGTTGGGGTCGTGCACGATGAAGCTGAACGCGACCACCGAGATGGAGCCGGTGACGTGGCCGGAGTTCGCGCATCTGCACCCGTTCGCCCCGGATGAGCAGACCGCCGGTTACCGGGAGCTGATCGGGCAGTTGGAGGGGTGGCTGGCGGAGGTCACCGGGTACGACGCGGTCAGTGTGCAGCCCAACGCCGGGTCGCAGGGGGAGTTGGCGGGGTTGTTGGCGATCCGCGCGTACCACCGGGACCGGGGTGACACCCACCGGGACGTGTGTCTGATCCCGTCGTCGGCGCACGGCACGAACGCCGCGTCGGCGGTGATGGCCGGGATGCGGGTGGTGGTGGTCGCCTGTGACGCCGATGGCAACGTCGACCTGGTCGACCTCGACGCGAAGATCGACAAGCATCGGGGTGCTCTCGCGGCGATCATGGTGACGTACCCGTCGACGCACGGGGTGTACGAGACGGGCATCGCGTCGTTGTGCGCGAAGGTCCACGACGCCGGTGGTCAGGTGTACGTCGACGGGGCGAACCTCAACGCGTTGGTCGGGTTCGCCAAGCCGGGCCGCTTCGGGGCGGACGTGTCGCACCTGAACCTGCACAAGACGTTCTGCATTCCGCACGGTGGGGGCGGGCCGGGGGTGGGTCCGGTGGCGGTGCGGTCGCACCTGGCGGCGTACCTGCCGGGTGACCCGTCGGGTGCCCGGGTGCAGGGGGCGCCGGCGATCTCGGCGGCCCGGTACGGGTCGGCGGGCATCCTGCCGATCCCGTGGGCGTACCTGCGGATGATGGGCGCGGCGGGGCTGGCCCGGGCGACGGGTGTGGCGGTGCTGGCGGCGAACTACGTGGCGGTGCGGCTGCGGGAGCATTTCCCGGTGCTGTACGCCGGCAACAAGGGCCTGGTGGCGCACGAGTGCATCCTGGACCTGCGTCCGTTGTCGAAGGCGACCGGGGTCAGTGTCGACGACGTCGCGAAGCGGCTGATCGACTACGGGTTCCACGCGCCGACGATGTCGTTCCCGGTGGCGGGGACGCTGATGGTGGAGCCGACCGAGAGTGAGGACCTGGCCGAGTTGGACCGGTTCTGCGACGCGATGATCGCGATCCGGGCGGAGATCGACCAGGTGGCGTCGGGACAGTGGCCGGCCGGGGACAATCCACTGGCCAACGCTCCGCACACCGCGGCGATGGTGTCGGCCGACGAGTGGCCGCATCCGTATCCGCGGTCGGTGGGGGCGTACCCGGGTGGGGTGGACCGGGCGGGGAAGTACTGGCCGCCGGTGCGGCGGGTCGACGGCGCGTACGGCGACCGGAACCTGATGTGTTCGTGCCCGGCGCCGGAGGCGTTCGAGGGCTGAGGCGCGGTGCCGGGGCGGCGGACGTGCCGCCCCGGTGCGGCGACCGGGGAGGGCGGCCCCTGTCGGGGGGCCAGCCTGCGATGATGTGGCTGGTGACGCCGACGGACCGTGATCGGTCAGGCGACGAGGGCGTGCCGGGCCGGCCCGCGGTGCGGGGCGATGGTGCTGCCGTCGGGAAGGAGTTCACCGGTGTCCTCGAAGACGATGACACCGTTGCAGAGCAGGCTCCAGCCCTGCTCAGGGAAGCAGGCGATGACCCGGGCGGCGTCCCGGTCGGTCGCTTCGGCGGAAGGGCAGGTGATCTGGTGCTGACACATCGGGTTCTCCGGACTGTGGGGGCACTGTGTCATGGTTCACATGACCAGTGACGCACAGTACCAAGGGACAGCGCACCGGATCGAGCAGCCTTCGGTCATGTTGCCCCGAAATCCGCTGAACGGATGAGCAGGAATGGGCCACCCGGCGTGGAAACGCTCCCAACGGTGCCGGTCGACGTACCGGGGGTGCCGGCGCGGTGCCGCAGCGTGCTCGTCGAACGTGACCGCTTCGAGTGGCGGATCACCGACGGTGGTGACCCGGCCGCGCAGATCGCCGGTTTCCTCGCCGCGCACGGCCTGCCCGTCGACGACCTGACCCGCCCGGCGACCCACCGCACCGACGGCCCCTGCGGCGCCGCCCTGTTCGTCTCCGCCGCCGCCGGCGCCCGGATGGTCGGCGCACCCACCGGTCCCGCGAGCCCCGTGCCCGCCCTGCCCGACGTCGCCGTCGTCGTCTACGACCACGACACCCGCCGCCCGCCCCCGACCGGGCCGGCACCGGGGCACCTGCGGGTCGGCCCCTGGCGGGACAGCTGGACCCCCGGGCAGCACGCCGACGCGGTACGCACCGTCCGGGCCGCCATCGGCCGCGGCGACGTCTACCAGGTCAACGTCGTCGGCCACGCCGCCGCCGGGTACACCGGTGACCCGCGGCCCGCCCTGGCCCGCCTCGCCGGCCTGCCCGGCGCCCGCTACGGCGGCACCCTGCACGGCGACCGTTGGACGATCGGCTGCGCCTCACCGGAGACCCTCGTCGCCGTGCACGCCGGGCGGGTCGTCACCCGCCCGATCAAGGGCACCCGCCCGGCCACCGCCGCCGGCCGCCGCGAACTGCTCGCCTCCGCCAAGGAACGCGCCGAACACATCATGATCGTCGACCTGGAACGCAACGACCTGGCCCGGATCGCCCGCACCGGTTCGGTGACCGTCGACGACCTGTTCACCGTGCGCCGCTGGTGCGACCTGTGGCAGGCCGAGTCGACCGTGTCCGCGGCCCTCGCCGACGGGATCGGCCTGGCCGACCTGCTGCGCGCCACCTGCCCCGGCGGGTCGGTCACCGGCGCCCCGAAACACGCCGCGCTGGCGTTGGTCGCCGCCGTCGAACCCGTCGGCCGGGGCGCCGGCATGGGCGGGTTCGGCTGGATCGGCCCCGACCACCTCGACCTGGGCCTGACCATCCGCACCGCCGCCGCCGACACCGACCGGTTGCACCTGTGGGCCGGCGGCGGCATCACCTGGGACAGTGACCCCGACGCCGAGGTCGCCGAGGCCGCCGCCAAGGCCGCCCCGGTGCGTGCCCTGCTCGCCGCCGACTGACCACCGCACCGGCCGCTATGGTGGCCGCATGCACGTCGAGTACAGCGGCACCGGCGACCCCGCCCGCAGCCTCGCCCTGCTCTGGCGCACCCGCGAACGCACCAGCCGCAGCGGCGACCTGGGCGTCGACCGGATCGTCCGGGCCGCCATCGACGTCGCCGACACCGACGGACTCGCCGCGCTGTCCATGCGTCGGGTCGCCGAACGTCTCGGCGTGGGCACCATGTCCCTCTACACCCACGTGCCGGGCAAGGGTGAACTGCTCGACCTCATGCTCGACACCGTGCACGGCGAGACCCCCCGACCGGCGGACGTCCCGGGCGGCTGGCGGGACCGCCTGGAACGCGTCGCCCGCGACAACTGGGCGCTGTACCTGCGCCACCCCTGGCTGTTGCAGGTCGCCACCACCCGCCCACCCCTGGGCCCGCAGGTCACCGCCCGCTACGACCACGAACTACGCGCCGTCGAGGGCATCGGCCTGACCGACCTGGAGATGGACGCCGTGATCACCCTCGTCGACTCCTACGTCCACGGTGCGGTACGCGGCGCGGTGGAAGCCGCCCAGGCCACCGCCCGCACCGGCCTGACCGACGAACAGTGGTGGCACGCCCACGCCCCCTACCTGGAAAAGGTGATGGACCCGGCCCGTTTCCCCACCGCCGCCCGGGTCGGCGCCGCCGCCGGGCAGGAGTACCAGGCCGCCACCGACCCGACCCGTGCCTTCGACTTCGGACTGGCCCGCATTCTCGACGGCATCGCCGCCCTGGTGGCCGACCGGTGCGCCGGTCCACCGCCGCCGGTGACCCCCCGATAGCCTTCCGGGCATGACCGTACGCCCGATCAGGATCATCGGTGACCCCGTCCTGCGCACCGCCTGCACCCCGGTGACCCGCTTCGACACCGCCCTGCAGCAGCTCGTCGACGACCTGATGGACACCCTCACCGGCGAACCGGGCCGGGCCGGTGTCGCCGCCCCGCAGATCGGCGTCGACGCCCAGGTGTTCGTCTACGACGCCGACGGTCACCGCGGCCACCTGATCAACCCCACCATCGAGTTGTCCGACGAGATCCAGGACGACGACGAGGGGTGCCTGTCCATTCCCGGGCTGTACTTCCCGACCCGTCGGGCCCTGCACGCCACCGTGCACGGCGTGGACCGGCACGGCGACCCGCTGACCATCTCCGGCAGCGGGTTCCTCGCCCGCGCCCTGCAACACGAGACCGACCACCTCGCCGGTCGGCTCTACGTCGACACCCTGCGCGGTGACATCCGCCGCAAGGCGCTGCGGGAGATCCGCGCCGGCCGGTTCGACTCACCCCGCCGCCACCGCTGACCGGCCGGCTCAACCCGCCCCGCTGGTCAACGTGTACTCGCCGAACCGTGCCACCGTGGTGAAACCGAGCCGCCCGTAGAGGCGTACCGCCGTGGTGTTGTCGGCCCGCACGTTCAACGTCACATGATCGACGCTGTCGCGTAGCCGGGCGCACAGCGCGGCGACGACCGCCTGGGCCAACCCCCGCCCCCGCGCCTGCGGGCGGGTGGTCACGTTGCCCACCGCGGCCACCCGGTAGGTCGGCGACCACACGTGCACCCCGGCCACCGCGACCAGTTCACCACCCGCACGTACCCCCAGGTAGTGGCCGGTGTCGAGCATCCGTGGGTCGAACCAGTTACCGGGGTACGCGTCGGCGTACAGGGCCCGCAGCGCCGGCAGGTCCGCCCCGGTCAGCACCTCTCCCGAGGCGGCGACCCCGGCCAGCCGGGCCGGGTCGGTCAACGCCATCCGCAGGTGCGCCCCCGCCGGGGTGATCACGTACCGGCCCGCGAGGACCTGTTCCAGCCCGGGGGACAGGTGCGCGTACAGCCGGGCGGGCAGCACCGGGGCCAGTTCGTCGAGCAGCGCCGCCGCCGGCCGGTCCGGTTCGGCGGCGAACAGCAGCAGCACCGGCTGTGCCGCCCCGTGGTAGAGCAACGCCACCTGCTCACCCCGACGGAACCACGACGTGTAGGGCCAGAAGAAGTCGTCCAGGTCACCCAGCTGGTAGGCGTGCAGCACCGGATCGCGCCGCAGCAGCCCGGCCAGCACGGCACGGTCGTGTTCGGCGCGGACCGGCACCGCTCAGCAACGACCTGCGGGAAGGTTCTCGTCGGCCCAGCGGGCCAGCTCGTCCAGCGCCGGCAGCAGGGCCGCGCCCCGACCGGTCAGCTGGTAGCTGACCCCCAGCGGGGGGCCCTCCCGCACGGTGCGGCTGACCAGGTCGACCCGGGCCAGCTCACCGAGGCGGTCCGACAGCACCGACTCGCTGATCCCCGGCAGTGCCCGGGCCAGCTCGGCGAAGCCCGCCGGCCCCTGGGCGAGGGTGCCCAGGATCATGCCGTTCCACCGTTTACCCAGGAACGCGAACGCCCGGGACAGCCCCCCGGGACAGGCGCGGGGCCCGTCGTCGATCGGGGAGCACGTCGTCATAAGCCCAGCATACGTGGTCCGTAACTCACCCTAGCCACTTCGAAAAAACTAGCTGCTACTGTGGGCGCAGCAAACGCCGATCCGACCGGAGGACACCATGACCGACGTACTGCCCAACCACCTCATCACCCTCGACCCGCAGGCCCAGGCCCAACTGTTCACCGAGGCCCGCACCGCCAACACCTTCACCGACACCCCCGTCAGCGACGAACAACTCCACGCGATCTTCGACCTCGCCAAGTACCCACCCACCGCCATGAACGTCCAACCCCTGCGGGTGCTGTTCGTCCGCCCCGGCGAAGGCCGCGACCGCCTCCTCACCCACGTCGCCGAAGGCAACCGCACCAAAACCGCCACCGCCCCCGTCGTCGCCGTCCTCGCCGCCGACACCAACTTCCACGAACACCTCGACACCGTCTTCCCCATCCGCCCCGGCATGCGCGAACACTTCGCCGCCGACCCCACCGTCCGCGACGGCATGGCCCGCTTCAACGCCGGACTCCAGGTCGGCTACTTCCTGCTCGCCATCCGCGCCGCCGGCCTCGCCGCCGGACCCATGGGCGGATTCGACGCCACCGGCGTCGACAACGAATTCTTCACCGACACCGGCTGGAAGTCCCTGCTCCTGGTCAACATCGGACACCCCGGCCCCGACGCCTGGCACCCCCGCCTGCCCCGCCTCGACTACGACACCGTCGTCCGACACGCCTGAACCACCCCAGACCCACCAGTGGCTGGCCCGCCGAGCACCCACCCGCTCAGCCGGCCAGCCACTGGTCGTAACCCAACCGCGCCACCAACGCCACCACCACCACCAGCAACACCACCCGCACGAACCCCGCACCCCGCCGCAACGCCATCCGCGCCCCCACCGCCGCCCCCGCCACGTTGCACACCGCCATCGCCAACCCCAACCACCACCACACGTGCCCCGTCACCGCGAACACCACCAACGCCCCCAGATTCGTCCCCGCGTTGACCACCTTCGCCATCGCCGAACCACCCAGAAAATCCGCCCCCACCAACACCGTGAACGCCACCACCAGGAACGTCCCCGTCCCCGGCCCGATCAACCCGTCGTACAACGCGATACCCACCCCCGCCACCCCCACCGCCGCCACCACCCGCACCCGGGTCCGCCGCGCCGGCACCGCCACCGTCCCCAACCGTGGCCGCAACACCACGAACAACGCCACCCCCACCAACACCACCAACACCACCGGCCGGTACGCCCCCGCCGGCACCACCCCCGCCAACGCCGCCCCCACCCCCGCACACCCCACCGCCAACACCGCCGCCGGACCCGCCACCGCCCAATCGACCCGCGTACGCCGCGCGAACGTCACCGCCGCCGTCGACGTACCCGCGATCGCCGCCAACTTGTTCGTCCCCAACGCCGTCGCCACCGGCACCCCCGGCGCCGCCACCAACAACGCCGGCAACAACAACAACCCACCCCCACCGACCACCGCATCCACCCACCCCGCCAGGGCAGCCGCAGCCAGCAGAGTCGTCAACGACACAGGATCCACGGCCGGCCATTCTCCCCACCCCACCCGGCCACCCGCCCACCCAAGTGGCCCACCTCACCGCCCACGTCGCCGCCGCAGCCACACCCCCACCACACCCAACACCACGAACACCAACATCGAACAACACAACAACTTGATCATTCGGTAACTGTGCCACGGACGTAGGGTGCACAGGTGCGCCTGGCGACCTTCAACCTGCTACACGGCCGCTCCCTGACCGACGGGCTCGTCGACCCCGCCCGGCTCACCGCCGCCGTCCACGCCCTCGACGCCGACATCCTCGCCCTCCAGGAAGTCGACCGCGACCAGTCCCGCAGCGGCCACCACGACCTCACCACCCTCGCCGCCCAGGCCCTCGACGCCCCCGAACACCGCTTCGCCGCCGCCGTCGTCGGCACCCCCGGCGAACACTTCCGCCCGCTACGCCACGACGACGACGGCCACGGCGAACCCTGCTACGGCATCGGCCTGATCAGCCGCCACCCGGTCCGCAACTGGCACGTCACCCGCCTCAACCCCGCACCCGTCCGCTCACCCATCTACGTCCCCGGCCCCGGCGGCGGCCTCATCCTCCTGCGCGACGAACCCCGCGTCGTCCTCGCCGCCGTCCTCGACACCCCCCACGGCCCCCTCACCGTCGCCGCCACCCACCTGTCCTTCGTCCCCGGCTGGAACGCCCACCAACTCCGCCGCGCCGTCCGCGCCCTACGCGCACTACCCGCCCCCCGCATCCTCCTCGGCGACCTCAACCTCCCCGCCGGCCCCGCCCGCCTCCTCACCGGCTGGCAACCCCTGGCCCGCCGCCCCACCTACCCCGCCACCGCACCCCGCGTGCAACTCGACCACATCCTCGCCGACCCCCACGACCGGCACCTCCTACCCCCCGTCACCGCCACCGACAACCCACGCTCCACCATCTCCGACCACCGCCCCCTCGTCGTCGACCTCGGCTGACCCACCACCGGTCACCCCCTACCCGCAGCCCGCTGCGCCGCCCGCAACGCGTTACGGAACAGCATCGCCACCGTCGTCGGACCCACCCCACCCACCCGAGGCGTGATCGCCCCCGCCACCCGCGCACACGCCTCGTCCACATCCGGCAACAACCGGCGACCCGCATACCGCACCCCACCACCCACCACCACCGCACCCGGACGCACATGCTCCGGCCGCACGATCCCCGGCACCCCCACCGCCGCCACCAGGATCTCCGCCCGCCGCGTGTACCGCGGCCAGTCCGCCACCCCCGTGTGCACCACCGTCACCGCCGCATTCGCCGTCGGCCGCTTCTGCGCCAACAACATCGCCAACGGACGACCCAACGTCGCACCCCGACCCAGCACCACCACCTCCCGCCCCGCCACCGGCACCCCGTGGAACGCCAACAACGCCTCGATCCCCGCCGGCGTACACGGCAACGGCCCCGGCAACCCCAACGCCAACCGGCCCATGTTCACCGGATGCATCCCGTCCACGTCGGAATCCGGATCCAACACCTCCAACGCCCGGTCATAATCCAGCTGCCCCGGAACCGGATGCTGCACCAACACCGCGTGCACCCCGGCATCGTCGTTGAGATCCCGCAACACCCGATGCAGATCCGCCTGCGTCGCCGACCCCGGCAACCGCACATGCGGCGACGCGAAACCCAACTCCGCCGCCTGCCGGGACTTGATCCGGATGTACCCGACACTCGCGTCGTCGTCACCGACCAGCACCGTCGCCAACGACGGCACCACCCCGACCGCCCGCAACGCCGCCACCCCCTCGGCGACCTCGGCGAAAATCCGCTCCGCCACCGGCCCACCCGGCAACAACCGGGCCGTACCAGACGTGGGGGAGGGGCAAGAGGAAACAGACATGACGCACCTCGACCACGAAGGCCCAGGCGGTCGACCTCCGCGACGAGCTCCCCGATGGTTGACCCATCCCCGTGCCGCCAGTCGCATCCACCCCCACCATGCCACACCCCACCACCCACCGGGCCCCGCCACCCCACACGCGCCGGGCCCGGCCGCCACACGACGACCGGGCCCGACTGACCGACCTGCTACGAGACCGTGATCTGCGCGACCCCACCAGCCGGATTGCTGATGATGCCGACCATCGACCGGCGACACGACCCGATGACCGGATCGTTCGCACACCCCGGGGCGCTGTAGTCCACCGCCACCACCTGGATCCGGTGATTGGCCACCGTCGGCGAATAGTTGAACGGCGAACCCACCGGACAGCTGCTGCCACTCCACTGCGAACCCAGCAGACCCAGATCCGTCCAGACACCCCCGGCGTCCATGTCGTTGATCCAGATGCGCAGCGGCCGCCGGTCGTTGTGACAGTTGTACGTCAACAACGTCCGCACCCCCGTCGCCCCCGAATCCGGCGGCGTGACCATCGCATCACCCGACCAGATCAGGTTGACCCCCCACGGCCGGCTGCCATACACCACATAGTCGTTACGGCTGCGATTGAACAACGCCTGACCACCCGCCGTGGTGATCACGTTCCACTCGTAGACCGCAGTGGCCGACCAGACCAGGTCGATGCCCCAACTCTGCGCACCCCACCGCAGGTAACCCCCGCCCGGAACCCGCAACGCCACCTTCGTGGTGTTCGTGATCGGCGCGTTCGTCGGCAGACCCTCCCCGTACACCTCCCACCGCGAATTCGGCCAGTCGGTCCAGTTCAGATTGATGCCGTAGTCGCGCTCCGCGTACCGCAGCGCCTTGAGACCATTGCTCTGGTTACGCATCGGACCGTACCCACCACTCCACGTCGGCAGGCCCTCCCAGTCGACGACCGCACTCGGCGGCGTCGCCAACACACCCGACCCGGCCGACGCCGGCACCGCACCGGTCAACCCGGCGACGACCACCGCCACCAGCAGGCAGAGCACTCTGTGAACACGGGACATGTCTCCTCCGAATCAGGACACCAGCACGGACACCCCTAACGGCGTTCCACCCCGTGCCACCCCGTTCCGGCCCCCTCAATACCCCGCACCCACCTCCTCCGGCGCCCCCCGCGCAATCGCCGCCAACAACGCCACACTGCCCCGCAACGTCTCCACATCCGGCGACGACGTCGACAACCGCACCGCATCCGGCACCGGCACCCCCACCACCGCATAGTCGGCCGCCGGACTGACCACCACCCGCTGCCGGGCCGCAGCCGACACGAACGCCCCCGTCGACCACCCACCCGGCAACCGCCACCACACGTGGTACGACCGAGGATCAGCACGTACGTCGAACCCGGCCAGCACCTCCGCCACCACCGCCTGCCGCAACCGCGCGTCCTGCTGCTTGAGCCGCACGATCCGCTGCGCCGTACCATCGGCCAACACCGCCGTCGCACACGCCAACGCCACACCCGGCACCCCCCACGTACCGGAACGCACCGCCGCCGCGACCCGCCCGGCCAACCCCGCCGGACACACCAGCAACCCCAGATTGAGCCCCGCACCCACCCGCTTGGACAAACTGTCCACCAGGATCGTCTGCTCCGGAGCATGCGCCGCCAACGGCAACTCCTCGTCGTACAGAAACGAATTGATCCGATCCTCGATCGCGACCAGACCCAACCGCGCGAGCCGCCCACCCAACTCGACCCGCCGCGCCGCCGACATCGTCACCCCCAACGGGTTGTGCAACGTGGGCTGAAGGTAGACCGCCGCGAGCGGCGCCCGACGATGCGCCTGCTCCAACGCCGACGCACTCAGCCCCTCCCCATCCATACCGATCGGCACCAACGTCACACCGTGCCGCGCCGCGATCGCCTTCACCACCGGATACGTCAACTCCTCCACCCCGAGCCGCTGCCCCGGCGCCACCAATGCCACCATGGCCGCCGCGATCGCCTGCCGCCCACTACCGGTGAACAACAACCGCTCAGGGTCCACCACCCACCCCGGCCGGGACAGGAAGGACGCACCGACCCGCCGCGCCTCCCGCGACCCGGTCACCGGCACCGGATGCATCGCCGCCTCCAGGCCCGCCGGTGCCAACACCCGCCCCAACGCCCGCGCCACCATCGACGACTGCCCCGGCAACACCGGAAAGTTGGCCTCCAGATCGACCAGGTCCGCGTCCCCCGACCGCACCGAGAAATCCACCACGAACGTGCCCCGACCCACCGCCCCGGCCACCAGACCCCGCCGCGCGAGCTCCTGATAGACCCGGGCCGCCGTCGACACCGCCATCCCGTGACGCCGGGCGAACTCCCGCTGGGGCAGCAGCCGCTGCCCCGGCCGCATCCGCCCGGACCGGATATCAGCCGCCACCGCATCGGCCACCAGCCGGAAATCGTCCCGCACCGTCACCCCTCACCTCCACCGAACCCTGCCCGCACCGCACCCCGCAACGCCTCCGAGCAATCCGACCACAACATCGGTGCAATCAACAGACACCCAGCCACGCAAAACCCCCCAATGTCGGATTCCCGGCCGCGAACACAGTTGACGCCACCAACCAAACCGATGCGAGACTCACCTCAATCACCCCATTGACTCGGTTCATTGAGAGGTGTGACCCGTGCGGACACCCACCACATCCACCCACCCCACCGAACTGCTACGCCGCGCCACCGACGCCCTGTGGACCGACGGCGACCTCACCACCAGCCGCATCCACTTCGACGCCGCCTACCGCGCCGCAGAAGCCACCGGCGACCACCACACCCGCACCCTCGCCGTCACCGGCATGGGCGGCCTCTGGGTCCACGAACACCGCACCACCAGCGACGCCACCCTCCTGCTCCACCGCCTCCACCACGCCATCGCCACCACCGACCCCCACACCCCCCTCGGCATCCGACTACGCGCCCGACTCGCCGCCGAACAGGACTACCGCACCGCCACCCACAACGACACCCTCACCCTCGTCACCCAGGCCCGCGCCACCGGCGACCCCGTCGCCCTCACCGAAACCGCAAGCCTCGCCCACCACTGCCTCCTCGGCCCCGACCACACCCGACTACGCCACGAACTCAGCCAGGACGCCCTCACCGCCGCCCTCGCCACCGGCCGCCCCAGCGACCTCACGGTCGCCCTCCTCTGGCGCACCGTCGACCAGTTCCTCGACACCGACCCCCAAGCCGAACGCAGCCTCGCCGAACTCCACACCCACCTCACCCACCACAACCACCTCGCCGTGTCCTACGTCGCCCACGCCATCGACGTCATGCTCACCATCCGCGCCGGCAAACTCACCGAAGCCCGCACCCGCGCCGCCACCTGCGCCCAACGCGGCACCACCGCCGGCGACGCCGACACCACCGGCTGGCACGGCGCCCACCTCACCACCATCGCCTGGTACCAAGGCCACCTCGCCGACCATCTCCCGATGCTGCGCGCACTGGCCGTCTCACCCACCCTCAGCACCGTCGACCACTCCTACCAGGCAGCACTCGCCGTCGCCTCCGCCCTCGCCGGACACCGCCGCGAAGCCACCGCCGCCCTCGCCCGCCTCCACGGCAACGAACTCACCACCCTGCCCCGCTCCAGCAGCTGGCTCGTCACCCTCCACGGCATCGTCGAAGCAGCCCACCTCCTCGACGACGGTCACCTCGCCACCGAGGCATACGACCTCCTCACCCCCTACGCCGACCGACCCATGCTCGCCAGCCTCGCCATCACCTGCTTCGGCAGCACCCAACACACCCTCGGCACCGCCGCCCTCACCGCCGGGGAAACCGACCGCGCCATCACCCACCTCCACGCAGCAGTACACGACAACCTCAGACTCGGCCACCTCCCCGCCGCCACCCTCTCCCGCGCCCGACTGGCCCAGGCCCTCGACCAAAGCTCCGGCCAACACGACCGCCGAGAAGCCGAACGACAACGCCAACTCGCCCACACCGACGCCACCGAACTCGGCATGACCCTCCCCACCCCACCACCACGCCCACACACCCCCCACCGCCCCCACATCCGATGCCACCGCCACGGCCGACACTGGCAACTCACCCTCGGCCACCGCACCGCCACCATCGACGACTGCGTCGGCGCCCGATACCTCGCCACCCTCATCGCCAACCCCGGACACGACATCCCCGCCATCCAACTCGCCGGCGACGCAACACCCACCACCGACCGCCAGCCCGTCCTCGACGACACCGCCAAACGGGCCTACCGGCGACGACTACGCGACCTCGACACCGCCATCGACGAAGCCGACAACGACCACGACCCGCACCGCGCCGAACAGGCCCGCACCGAACGCCAGTGGCTCATCGACGAACTCGCCGCCCGCACCGGACTCCACGGTCGCGACCGCACCTTCACCGGCAACACCGAACGGGCCCGCATCGCCGTCGGCAAGGCCATCCGCCGCGCCCTGGACCGCATCACCACCAGCGACCCCGTACTCGGCGACCACCTACGCACCACGATCAGCACCGGCACCCGCTGCTCCTACCGCCCGAGCTGACCCGACACCAACCCCACCAACACCCGGTTCGTCCGGTTCGACCGCACCGCCGCCCGTTGCTGACCCGCCGTCACCTCGATGTACGTCTGCGACGACGCCAACGACGCGTGCCCCAACAACCGCATGATCTCCGCCGCCCCCGCCCCGTCCTCGGCCAACCGGGTGGCGAACGTGTGCCGCAACGCGTGCAACCGGGCCCCCGCCGGCACCCGGTCGGTGATCCCCGCCCGCCGGTAACAGGAATCCACCAGGTACTGCAACCCGCCCCGACGCAGCGGATCACCCCGCCGGTCCACCAACAACACCCCGTCCGGGCGTACGCTGCGCGCCCCGAACCGCCGCCGCCGACTGTCCAGGTAGGCCGACACCACCTCGTCCAACTCCGGCTCCACCGGCACCACCCTCGGCCGGCCACCCTTACCGGCCACCGCCACCCGCCGCTCACCGGCCCGCCCCGACACCGACGACACCCGCAACGCCAGCAGCTCCGCCAGGCGTAGCCCCGCGCACAACGCCAACGCCAGCACCGCGACGTCCCGCTCCGGCCACGGATCACGCTGCCGCCCGTCCTCCCGCGACACCGACGCCAGCAGCAACTCCGGGGTGTCCTCACCGCGCAACGGCTTGGGCTGGGGGAGCGGGGTACGGGGACGCCCCACCGCCGGCATCGGGTTGCCCGCCACCACCTGCTCGGCCACCAGGAACGAGAAGAACCCGTTCCAGCTCGACCAGGCCCGGTGCACCGACGCCGCCGCCCGGGGCGCGGCGAACCTGGCGAACGCCGCCCGCATCACCCGGGGGGAGAGGGCGGAGATCATCAGGGCGTCCAGGGGCAGGGCAGGGGAGTGCTCCGCGCCCGCCAACGCCGCGACGCTGCGCAGGTCCCGCCGGTAGGCATCCTGGGTGTGCGGGGAGGGCTTACGGGTGGCCCGCGCGGTCAGGAACTCCTCGATGAGTCGTTCAACCGATTCGTCCCGAATGTCATGCATAAGGGATATTATGCAGCTTTCTCGGGTTCGTGGCCACCGGGAAGGGGAGTGGCGCGCGGGATGTATGCCGTCGGGCGGATCCCGGCCACACGCTGCCGGAGCATTGGTCCGGGCTCTCCGCGCCGGTCCGTGCGAGGCTCCGCCGACGACGGTCCGTGCGCCGCCTGATGCGGCCACAGGCTGCTCACCGGGTTCGCGATGCCGCTACTCAGACGGCGGCCAGGAGCGGCTCGGCAGCCGGGGTCCGGGTTTCGGGCCCGCCAGGCCGGACGGTGGTCGACCCATGACGGCGACCACACCGGCAGCCACGTCGCCACCCACGGTCCCGCCGCAGGCGCGGACCACCGGAGGAGCGCCCCGATCCGGTCAACTTTACATAATGTACATTATCGAATCCTCGGAGAGGGGCCGTCCAGGCAGGTCGACCGTTCGGCGTTCATTCCGGTGGCCCCGCAGCGCGGCGTCGGTCGGCCCGACAATGTGCGCGACGGGTGCGCGGTTCCGGAGAGGAACCAGGGAGATCGGCGGGCCGGTCGCGGCGTCGGGTCACCGGGTCGCGCTGTCTCCCTTCTCGACCGCGACCAGGGATCCGCTCTCCATCGCCACCCACACCAGGCGGTCCTCGACCCACAGGCCGTGCGGTTCCCGCCCGGGTAACTGGTGGAGGGTCACGTCTCCGTCCGCGGTGATCCGGGCCAGCTGGGCGGTGCCCCAGAGGGTGACCCAGCATCCGCCGTCGGTGTCGGCCACGACGGCGTGGGGCCGACAGGCGGGGTCGGCGAAGCTGATCTTCTCTGTCGAGCCGGACAGGTCGACCCGACCGACGCAGCCGCCAGCGATGTCCGCGTACCAGATCCCCGTGGCGCAGGCGGCGATACCGACCGGTGCGGCCGGTGCCCGGCCGCCGGGTAGTTCGACGGTCCGTACCGCGCCGTCGTGCACGTAGGCGAGGGCGCCGGCAGCGTTGAGCGCGACCCATGGCCGTCCTGCGTCGTCGACGGTGAGCATCGCCGCCCGCGCGTCGGGAATCGGCAGGTCGAGCATGGTGATGTCCCCCGAGGCGGTGACGATCCTGCCGATCTGGTTGAGCCCGGGTGCGGTGAACCAGACCTCCCCGTCCGGTGCGGCGGCGATGCCGTAGGGCGCTGAGCCGGGTGCCAGGTCGATCACCGTGTGGTCGCCGTGGAGGTCTCGGCGGGTGAGCCGGTCGTCGGTGCTGGTGCACCAGAGTGCGCCGTCGGGGGTGACGGTCAGCTGCATCGGATGGCCGTGGCTGTGTGGGAGGCGTTCGTGGCGCACCGCGGAGGTGGTCCCACCGCCGGTGGCGGTGTCCGCGGGATCGAATCGTGCGAGTCCCGGCGGGGTCACCAGTGTCATCCACAGGTTCCCGGTGGTGTCCCCGGTCACGGCGTACGGGGCCCAGCCCGGTGGCAGGACCACCTCGCGGTGCAGCGCTGTCTCACGTGGTGACATCAGCTCTCCTTAAATGCTACGGATGTAGCATTAGGTGCCTGTGTCGGATGCGCAAGTCCCTTTCCGTGCCCCCGGGCCGGCTACAGGCCGCCGGCGACGCGCAGCACGGTGCCCGTGGTGTAGGTGGCGTCGGGGCCGAGCAGCCAGGCGACGGCGCCGGCGACCTCGTCGGGCTCGCCGGCGCGGCCCAGTGGGATGCGCCCGGCGGCGGTGTCGGGTCGGTCGGGTACGCCGGAGTCGGCGTGGATGTCGGTGCGGATGATGCCGGGGGCGACGGCGTTGACCCGGATGCCGCGGGGGGCGAGTTCCTTGGCCAGGCCGATGGTGAGGGTGTCGGTGGCGGCTTTGACGGCGGCGTAGTGGACGTACTCCCCCGGGCTGCCGAGGGTGGCGGCGGCGGAGGAGATGTTGACGATGGCTCCGCCGGAGGTGAGTCGGCGGGCGGCCTGTTGGGCGCAGAGGACGTAGCCGATGAGGTTGACGTCGACGACCCGGCGCAGGTCGTCGGGGCGCAGGTCGGTGAAGGGGCCGATGGGGCTGGTGACGCCGGCGTTGTTGACCAGGGCGGTGAGGGGGCCGAGGTCGGCGGCGGCGGTGAAGAGGCGGTCGATGTGGGTCGGGTCGGTGGTGTCGGCGGGGACGGCGACGGCGCGGCGGCCGAGGCGGTGGATGTCGGCGGTGACGGTGGCCGCGGCGGCGTGGTCGCGGCGGTAGCCGATGACGAGGTGGTGGCCTTCGGTGGCGAGTCGGCGGGCGGTGGCGGCGCCGATGCCGCGGCTGCCGCCGGTGATGATGGTGACCGGAGTCAATGCGGTACTCCCCCTTGTGGGCCTGGCGTGCGGTGCGCCGACGGTACCGCGGGTGGGCGGGGTGCACGGGTTGCGGTGCGGTGGTGGGTGGGTTGGTGGGTCGATCGCTTACGCTCACCGCGTTTCGGACGGACCGGTGGAGGTGTGTGGTGGGTGTGAGTGTCGGCGATCTGGTGGAGGATTTCGAGCTGCCGGATCAGACGGGTACGCCGCGGCGGTTGTCGGAGTTGTTGGCGTCGGGGCCGGTGGTGTTGTTCTTCTATCCGGCGGCGATGACCCGGGGGTGCACGGCGGAGAGTTGCCATTTCCGGGATCTGGCGGCGGAGTTCGCGGCGGTGGGTGCGCAGCGGGTGGGGATCAGTCGGGATCCGGTGGCGAAGCAGGCTGAGTTCTCCCGGTTGCACGGGTTCGACTATCCGTTGTTGTCGGATGTCGAGGGTGTGGTGGCGCAGGCCTTCGGGGTGCGGCGGCGGTTGCCGTTGGGGCCGTTGAGCACCCGGAGGATGACGTTCGTGATCGGGGTGGACCGGCGGGTGCTGGCGGTGGTGCACAGCGAGTTGGGGATGAACGAGCACGCCGACGAGGCGTTGCGGGTGCTGGGGGGTTGATCTTCCGGATGTCGCCGTCGACTGGTATCAAGGCAGGAATGACACACGTGTACGAAAGAGGGTTGTGATGGTGGGCCAGGGTTTGTCCGATGATGAGGTACGCGGCATCCGGGAGGCGTTGACGGCGGGGCGCAAGCCGAAGGTGGTGTTCACCGCGTCGGCGGGGCAGATCGCCGGTCAGGTGGGTCAGGTGGTGGAGCTGACCGATCCGGCGGTGTCCGACGAGTTCGTGGTGGTGCGGTTCGGGCGCGACGAGTTGCCCTTCTCCCCCGCCGATGTGGCGGTGGCGCCGCGGGGGGCGGGTCGTCGGGTGGTGGAGGCGAAGGCGGAGCCGGTGGTGGAGCAGGTGGAGTCGACGGCGAAGGCGGAGCCGGAGTTCGTGCTGGACACCCCTCGGGTGCCGGTGCAGCGGCGGGAGGAGTCGAGGGTGGAGTCGAAGCCGGAGCCGGTGGTGGAGAAGCCGGCGGCGCGTCGGCCGGCGAAGGTGGCGAAGCCGAAGGGTCCGGCGGGGTTGACGGTGACGTTGGCGTACGCCGACGGTGAGTGGACGGTGGCGGCGCAGCAGGGGGCGAAGGCGTTGGCGAAGCCGTACGTGGTCAAGCCTGCGGAGGCGTTGCGGATGGTGGCGCTGGTGGATGTGCCGGGGGTGCAGGAGGCGGTGGAGCAGATCCTGTCGGCGGAGCGGTCGGAGGCGGAGCAGCAGGCGGAGAAGTTGCGGGCGGAGTTGGCGGAGATCGAGGCGCGGTTGGCGGAGTTGCGCGAGGCCCGTTGAGGTTGGTTCGTGGTGGGCGGCCCGGCGGCTGTTGCGGCGGTCGGGGCGTCACCGCGGCGTGGGTGGGTGGGTGTGCCGGGGTGGTGTAGCGACCGGTGTGGTGCGGTGGGGGCGTTGTGGCGGTCGCGTGGTGGGTGCCGGAACCTGTGGGGGTCAGAAGTAGTCGCCGAGTTGGGCGGGGCCGCCGGCGGCGAGCAGGTCGAGGGGGGCGGGGTCGGTGCCGGTGGGGTGGTGCAGCAGGCCGGCCTGGGCGATGGTGCGGGCGGTGCCGGTGCCGGTGTAGAGCAGGGCGAAGCCGCGCACGGTGAGGTGCAGGTCGGCGGGTGCGGTGGTGCGGCGTAGGTCGGCGTTGCCGTTGGTGATCTCCAGGTGCCAGGTGCCGGTGTTCCAGTCGGCGAGGGGGTCGTCGAGGGTGAAGGTGGTGGTGCCGTGCAGGTGTGCCGGCCAGCCCCGGTCGCGGATGGCGCGGGTGACGTCGACGGGGCGGTGCATCCAGGTGTCCTGGGCGTGTTCGCGGGCTTTCTCCACGGGCAGGTGGGGGGTGAGGGGGTCGCCGGGGAGCAGGGTGAGGCGCAGGGTGGGGGCGACGCTGTGCCAGCTGGCGAGGATGCCGACGAGTTCGCGGGCGGCGTCGGCGGTGGTGGCGGTGAGGTCTTCGATGGTGAGGGTGCCCTGGTCGCCGTAGCCGTCGCGGCGGTTCCAGCCGGCGTAGCCGACGAGGTGGCCGTGGTGTTCGACGAGGGTGAGGCCGTCGTAGGGCAGGGTGTTGCCGGTGGTGTGGCGGGCGCGGTGGTGTTCGTGCAGGGGGCCGGTGCGGGCGAGTAGGCCGCGGCGGTGTCGGGTGGTGTGGGTGTGTAGTTCGTCGACGGCGGTGAGGTCGGCGGGGGTGCCGGGGCGGACGGTGAGGTGTGGGCTGGGCTGGTGGCGGGTGAGTAGGGCGGTGGGTAGGTCGACGGTGCGGAGGGTGCCGGCGGTTTCCCAGCCGCAGGCCCGGTAGGGGGCGGCGACGGTGGGGAAGAGTGCGCTGATGGCGGCGCCCCGGTCGTGTGCGCCGCGTAGCAGGGTGGTGAGTAGGGCTCGGGCGACGCCCCGGCCGCGGGCTTCGGGGGTGACGGCGACGCTGGCGATGTCGGCGGCGGCGACGGTGTGGCCGTCCCACCACTGGTCGTGGTGCAGGTCGACGGCTTTGCCGATGAGGCGGCCGGTGTGGTCGAACGCGCCGTAGCGGGTGGTGCCGGGGGTGGTGGTGGGTGGTGGTGGGGGTTGCGGGTCGGAGCCGAAGGCGGTGCGGCCGAGGTGCCAGGCGGCGGTGGCGTCGTCGTCGGTGAGTTCCCGGACGTGGGGGGTGTGGTGCATGCGGGCGACGATAGCGGTGGGTGGGTGGGGTGGCGATCGGTTTGTGCCGGGGCGCGTTGCGGGGCCGGTGCGACCCCCTCGCCCCGGCCCCGCGTCCCCGCGCCCCTCGCGCGTCTTTCAGTGTTGCGGGATGTTCTGTACCCCGATTCGCTTGCGGAACACCCAGTAGGTCCAACCTTGGTAGGCGAGGACGATCGGGGTGAAGATCACCGCCACCCAGGTCATGATTTTCAGGGTGTAGGGGGTGGAGGCGGCGTTGGTGGCGGTGAGGGTGCCGGCGGGGTCCAGGGTCGAGGGCATGACGTTGGGGAACAGGGCGGTGAAGAGGGTGGCCACGGCGAGGGCGATGGCCAGGGCGGTGCCGGTGAAGGCCCAGCCTTCGCGGCGTACCCGGGCGGCGGCGAGTGCGCCGATCAGGGCGAGGGCGGCGCCGGCGGCGAGGACGACGGCGGCCGGGTTGGAGCGGATGGTGAGGGTCCAGGTGAGGAAGGCGACGGCGACGACGGCGGTGCCGGCGCCGAGTCGGACGGCGAGGGTGCCGGCGCGGTGGCGGATGTCGCCGGTGGTCTTGAGGGCGAGGAAGACGGCGCCGTGGGTGAGGAACAGGCCGAGGGTGGTGAGGCCGCCGAGCAGGGCGTAGGGGTGGAGCAGGTCGATCAGGCCGCCGACGTATTCGTGGTCGGCGTCGAGGGGTACGCCGCGGAAGATGTTGGCGAAGGCGACGCCCCAGAGTAGGGCGGGGATGGAGGAGCCCCAGAAGATGGCGTGGTCCCAGCGGCGTTTCCAGGAGGCTTCGGGGCGTTTGTGGCGGTATTCGAAGGCGACGCCGCGGGCGATGAGGGCAAGCAGGATGAGTAGCAGGGGCAGGTAGAAGCCGGAGAAGAGGGTGGCGTACCACTCGGGGAAGGCGGCGAACATGGCGCCGCCGGCGGTGATGAGCCAGACCTCGTTGCCGTCCCAGACGGGGCCGATGGTGTTGATGAGGACGCGGCGTTGCCGGTCGTCGCGGCCGAGGATGGGGAGGAGCATGCCGACGCCGAAGTCGAAGCCTTCGAGGATGAAGTAGCCGGTGAAGAGCACGGCGACGAGGAGAAACCAGATGGTGGTGAGTTCCACGGTGGGGCTCCGGGTCAGTAGGCGAAGGCGAGCGGGCGCTCGGCGTCGTCGGTGTCGTCGGGGGTGGGGGTGACCTCGGGTACGCCGGCGCGGGCGTAGCGGATGAGGAGTTTGAATTCGATGACGGCGAGGACGGCGTAGATGAGGGTGAAGGCCGTGAAGGAGGTGAGGACTTCGGTGAGGGAGACGCTGCGGGAGACGCCGTCGCGGGTGAGCATTTCGCCGAAGACGATCCAGGGTTGGCGGCCCATCTCGGTGAAGATCCAGCCGAAGGAGTTCGCGAGCAGCGGTAGGGCGGGCATGATCAGGCCGGCGCGCAGCAGCCAGCGGTTGGTGGGGGTGCGGCCTTTGCGTTGGGTCCAGAGGATGAGCAGGGCGATGGCGGCGGCGGCGAGTCCGAAGCCGATCATGAAGCGGAAGCTCCAGTAGGTGACCGGGATGATCGGGGTGTAGCTGCCGGGGCCGTACTGGCTGGCGTACTGGGCCTGGAGGTCGTTGATGCCGTGGACGGTGCCGTTGGGGTCGCCGGTGCCGAGGTAGGACAGCAGGTAGGGGATCTTGAGGGCGAAGACCTCGCGGCTGCCGTCGAGGCTGCCGATGGTGAGTACGGAGAACGAGGCGGGGCTCTCGGTGGTGTAGAGGCCCTCGGCGGCGGCCATCTTCATCGGCTGCACCTGGGTCATGATCTTGCCTTGGATGTCGCCGGTGAGCAGGACCAGGGTGGAGGAGATCAGGACGACCCAAGCGCCGAAGCGGGTGGCGTACCGGTAGGCGTCGGTGTCGGGGCTGGTGCGGTGGCGCATGAGGTGCCAGAGGCCGACGGTGGTGACGAGGGAGCCGGCGACGAGGAAGGCGCCGGCGAGGGTGTGCGGGAAGGTGATCAGGGCGACCTTATTGGTGAGGACGGCGACGAAGTCGGTGAGTTCGGCGCGTCCGGTGTCGGGGTTGAAGCGGTAGCCGACGGGGTTCTGCATGAACGAGTTGGCGGCGAGGATGAAGTAGGCGGACAGGTTGGTGCCGATGGCGGCGGCCCAGATGCTGGCCAGGTGCAGGCGTTTGGGGAGCCGGTCCCAGCCGAAGATCCACAGGCCGATGAAGGTGGATTCGAGGAAGAAGGCGACGAGGGCTTCGATGGCCAGGGGTGCGCCGAAGATGTCGCCGACGAAGCGGGAGTAGTCGGACCAGTTCATGCCGAACTGGAATTCCTGCACGATGCCGGTGACGACGCCCATGGCGAAGTTGATCAGGAAGAGTTTGCCGTAGAACTTGGTGAGTTTGAGGTATTTCTCGTCGCCGGTGCGGTGCCAGCGGGTCTGGAGGATGGCGACCAGGACGGACAGTCCGATGGTCAGTGGTACGAAGAGAAAGTGGTAGACGGTGGTGACACCGAACTGCCAGCGGGCGACGTCCAACGCGTCCACCGAGATCCCCCTGCCGTTAATACTACGAGACGTAGTAAATACTACTGCGCGTCGTAGCTCGGGTGGCAGGGCCGGGGGTCCCGATCCGGCCCGGGACCAATGACCCTGATCACCACAGGCCGCACGACCCGGATCCGGCCCTCCCCCACACCCGTGCGACCATCGGCGACTGATGGACACCCCGCCCCCCGGCTGGCAGCCACCCCTGTTCTGGCGTGCCGCCCAACTGTTCGCCCGGCTGGTCGTCGCCCTGTTCGCCCGGCTGGAGGTCAGCGGGGACGTCCCCGCGCACCTGCGCCGGGGACCACTGATCCTGGCCGCCAACCACATCAGCCCCTTCGACCCCATCGTGCTGGGCGCCGCCTGCCGGGCCCGGGGCATGGCACCCCGCTTCATGGCCACCGGTGGGCTGTTCCGCACCCCGGGCCTCGGCGCGCTGATGCGCCACGCCGGGCACCTGCGCGTCGACCGGGGCACCACCGGCGTACGCCGGGCGCTCGACGACGCCGCCGCCGCGGTCACCGCCGGGTCGGTGGTGCTGGTCTACCCGGAGGGACGCATCGGCCTGGACCCCGGCATGTGGCCCGAACGCGGCAAGACCGGCACCGCCCGGCTCGCCATGGCCTGCGTCGCCCCGGTGGTGCCCGTCGCCCAGTGGGGGTCGCACGAGGTGCTGCCCTACCGGGCGCCCCGGGGGATGCTGCGGGCGCTGGCCCGGGCGCTGGTGCGCCGCCCGGTCATCCGGGTCCGCTTCGGTGCGCCGCTTGACCTGCGGGACCTCTCCCCCACCGCACCCGGTGCGGCCCGCCGGGGCACCGACCGGATCATCGACGCCATCACCGACGCCCTGGCCCCGCTGCGCGCCGACGAACCCGACCGGCCCCGGCACGTCGACCCGGGCCGCCCCGTCGACACCAGCCGGGTCCACCGCCGCCCCACCTCGGCCTGACCCGCCGCCCACGAAGCACGTTGCCGGTCGGCCACCCGGTGGTCACCGCGGGCGGGCATACTGCGTTGCGTGCTGATCCGTCCCGGTTTCCTGGACGCCCCCGCCCCGCTGGCCTTCGCCCACCGTGGGGGTGCCGCCGACGGAGACGAGAACACCGTCGCCGCGTTCACCCGGGCCGTCGACCTGGGCTACCGGTACGTGGAGACCGACGTGCACGCCACCGCCGACGGGGTGTGCGTGGTCTTCCACGACGCCACCCTGCACCGGGTCACCGGGCAGCGGGGACGCATCGCCGACCTGCGCTGGGCCGACCTGGCGTCGGTGCGGGTCGGCGGTGCGACGGTCGTACCCCGGCTCGACGAGGTGCTGGCCGGGTGGCCGCAGGTCCGGTTCAACATCGACGTCAAGGCCGACCGTGGGGTCGCCCCGGCGGTGGCGGCGGTGACCCGGGCCGGCGCGGCCGACCGGGTGCTGCTGGCGTCGTTCAGTGACGCCCGGCTGGCCCGGTTGCGGGCGGCCACCGCCGGGCGGGTCGCCACCGGGCTGGGCATGCGGGGGGTGGCCCGGCTGTGGTGGGCGTCGCGGCACGGCTGGCCGGTGCGGTTGCCGGAGTCGGTGGTGGCGGTGCAGGTGCCGCCCCGCTACGCCGGGGTGCCGGTGGTCGACCGCCGGTTCCTGGCCTACTGCCACCGGTCGGGGTTGCAGGTGCACGTCTGGACGATCGACGAACCTGCCCAGATGCACGACTTACTGGATCGTGGTGTGGATGGCATCATGACCGATCACGTCGGCGTGCTGCGCGACGTCTACCGCAGCCGCGGCCACTGGGCCGCCTGAGCCCCGAGGACCATGATGGCCGACCCGGTCACCACCCCCACCGCCGTCGACGCCCCGGCGGGCCTGCGCCGGGAACGGCGTGGCTGGTACCTGTACGACTGGGCCAACTCGGCCTTCCAGACCACCGTCATCACGGTCTTCCTCGGCCCGTTCCTCACCACCGTCACCGAACTCGCGGCCGGCTGCGAACTCGGTGCGGACAGCTGCGACGGGTACGTGTACCCGTTGGGCATCCGGATCGCCGCCGGCTCGTACTACCCGTACCTGATCTCGTTGTCGGTGTTCCTGACCGTGTTCGTGCTGCCCGTGGTGGGGGCGATCGCCGACCGGACCCTGCACAAGAAGCGGCTGCTGGCCGGGGCGGCGTTCACCGGGGCGGGGGCGACCGTCGCGATGGCGTTGGTCACCGGCGAGCGGTACCTGCTCGGTGGGGCGTTGTTCCTGGTCGCCAACATCGCCTTCGGGGCGGCGGTGGTGGTGTACAACTCGTTCCTGCCGCAGCTCGCCGGCCCCGACGAACGTGACGCCGTGTCCAGTCGCGGCTGGGCGATCGGTTACCTCGGTGGTGGTGTGCTGCTGGCGTTGAACCTGGTGGCGGTCACGCTGCTCAGCGAGGACGACAACCCGCAGCGCACCCTGGACCTGGCGCGCTGGTCGATCGTGTCGGCCGGGGTGTGGTGGGCGGTGTTCACCCTGGTGCCGTTGCGGTGGCTGCGCGACCATCCCACCGTCGAGGCGGTACGCGGTGCGGGCCGCAACGTGGTCACCGACGGGTTCCGGCAGCTGGGGCGGACCCTGCGGGAGGTCAAGGCGTACCCGTTGACGTTGTTCTTCCTGCTGGCGTTCCTGGTCTACAACGACGGCATCCAGACGGTGATCACCCTGGCCAGCCAGTACGGCACCGAGGAGCTGCGGCTGGGGCAGAGCACCCTGATCGTGACGATCCTGCTGGTGCAGTTCCTCGCCTTCGGTGGCGCGTTGGCGTTGGGGGCGTTGGCCCGGCGCATCGGCGCGTGGAAGACGGTGCTGCTGTCGCTGGTGCTGTGGACCGGGGTGATCATCGGGGCGTTCCGGTTGCCCGCCGAGGCGCCGCTGCCGTTCATGATCCTCGGTGGGGCGATCGGTCTGGTCCTCGGCGGCAGCCAGGCGTTGAGCCGGTCGCTGTTCAGCCAGCTCATCCCCGCCGGCAAGGAAGGCGAGTACTACGGGTTCTACGAGATCAGCGACAAGGGCACCAGTTGGCTCGGCCCGCTGGCGTTCGGGTTGGTCTTCCAGCTCACCTCCTCCTACCGGGTGGGTCTGGTGTCGTTGCTGATCTTCTTCGTGGTCGGGTTCGCGTTGTTGGCGGCGGTGCCGATGCGCCGGGCCATCATCGCCGCCGGCAACACCCCGCCCCGGGTGCTGTGACCATCGGCCCGATCCACCCGTGCCGATGGGCTAGGCTGCCCCGACGTGACCGACGACGCCGCTGCCACCCCCACCTGCCTGGCCCGCCCGCTTCCCGGCCCGGATGACGGAGGGGCCGGCTGCGCCGCCGCGCGGGGCGTCGACGGCCGCCCGTTGCACGCCGCCGCGTTGAAGTTCTTCTGGGGTCCGATGGACTGCGGCAAGTCGACGATGGCGTTGCAGATGAACTACAACCACGCCCGGCAGGGGCGGCGGGGGCTGGTCACCACCCGCATCGACAGGTCGTTGGGCCCGCAGGTGACCACCCGCATCGGGTTGGCCCACACGGCGGTGGAGGTGACCGACGAGTTGGACCTGCGGGCCCTGGTCCGCGACACCTGGGCCGAGGGGGTCCGCATCGACTACCTGATCTGCGATGAGGCGTCGTTCTACGACGTGGCGCACGTCGAGCAGATGGCCGAGCTGGTCGACGGCTACGACGTCGACGTGTACGCCTTCGGTCTGGCCACCGACTTCCGGTCCTGCCTGTTCCCGGCCGCCCGGCGGTTGTTCGAACTCGCCGACGAGGTGGCCCGCATCCAGGTGGAGGTGCTGTGCTGGTGCGGCCGGGAGGGCCTGCTCAACGCCCGGGTCGTCGCCGGGCGGGTGGTCCGTGAGGGGGCGCAGGTCGTCATCGGGGACACCGTCGACACCGCCGACGTGCGCTACCAGGTGCTGTGCCGGCGGCACTACCGCTCCGGCGACCTCGGCCCCCGGGCCTGAGCGGGGACGGGTTCAGTACGGGTCCCCGCAGACCCGCCACCTGCCGTCCTCCTTCACCACCGGCAGCCGACGCTGCTCGGCGGCCCCACCGTCGCGGGTGACCCGCACCGCCACCTCACCGGCGGGCCGACCCCCCTTGGTGCGTACCGACACGTCGAGGATCTCGTAGCCGGTGACCACCGGCGGGGTGCGGACCCACCCGGCGAAACCGACCTCGCTCCACCGGCCCCGGGTCTGCGCGCACAACCGCCGGTAGGCCTGGTCCACCTGCCCCGCGGACAACTCCCGGAAGAACCCGTCGGCGGTCTCCCGGACCGGGCCGGTCGCGCCCACCACGACCTGCGCGTTCCACACGCCCAGCCCGGCCACCCCGACCAGGCACAGGCCGGTGGCGAGGCCGCCCAGGAACAGCCCGGTGCGCACCGGGCGGTGCCGCCGCGCCGGTCGGGTCCACGCCTGTTCCACACCCATCACCTGCGACGGTATGCGGGTGGGGCGGTGCCGCGCAGCCGCTTCGCCCCTGTCGCGCCGCCGCGCCGATCGTCTACCGTCGGCGCACACCCCTGGTGAAGGAGCGACGGATGAGCCGCTACGTGCAGCCGGTGACGGACATCGACGACCCGTACGCCGGGGACGGGTTGCTGCGGTCGTGGTTGACCCGGCAGCTCGGGCCGGCCGGGCACGCCGCCGCGCAGGACCAGCTGACCGCGCTGGCCGCCGACGTGGTCGGGCCGTTGCGGGCCGCGCACGCCGACGCCGAGGCCCACCCGCCGACGCTGGTGCGTTACGACCCGTGGGGTGCCCGCGTCGACCGGATCGACACCAGCACCGGTTGGCAGGCGCAGCGGGCCGCCGCCGCCCGGCACGCCGTGGTCGCGTTGCCCTACCTGGAGTCGGCGCGCGGCAGGTGGGGGGCCGCCGCCCGCGTCGTCCAGCACGCCCTGCTGCACCTGTACGGGCCGGAGTCGGCCACGTTCTCCTGCCCGGTGGCGATGGCCGACGGGGCGGCGGCGCTGCTGAGCAGCCCCGACGTCGACGTGCAGGTCCGTGACGCCTGGCTGCCCCGGTTGATCGCCACCGACCCGGACACGGCGATCGTCAGCGGGCAGTGGATGACCGAGTCGCAGGGCGGTTCCGACCTGTCCGGCACCAGCACGCTGGGGCGGCCGGCCGCCGACGGGTCGTGGCGGCTGACCGGGGAGAAGTGGTTCTGCTCGGCGGCCGACGCGACGATGGCGGTGGCGTTGGCCCGGCCGGAGGGCGCCGGGCGGGGCAGCCGGGTCCTCGCCCCGTTCCTGGTGCCCCGGTACGCCGCCGACTCGCCGCTGGCGGGGAGCACCGCCGCCGCGCACCACCCCGCACCGGGGGTGGTGGTGCACCGGCTGAAGGACAAGTTGGGCACCCGGGCGTTGCCGACCGCCGAGATCGGGTTGCGGGACGCGTACGCGTTGCCGTTGGGTGACCCGGTGGTGCCGGGCCTGGTGCGGGCGATGACCCTGGTGGTGGTGACCCGGGTGCACAACGCCTCGGCCGCCGCGTCGGGGATGCGGCGGGGTCTGGCCTACGCGCTGGCGTACGCGCGCGGCCGGCACGTCGCGGGTGGGTCGTTGCTGGACAACCCCCTGCACCGGGCCACCCTCGGTACGTTGGCGGTCGACGCGGCGGGCGCGTTCGCCCTGGCCGGGCATGCGTTCGCGTTGCTCGGCCGGGTGGAGGTCGGTGGTGATCCGCAGGCCGCCGCCGAGCTGCGGGTGGTCGCGCCGTTGGCGAAGCTGGCCACCGGTCGGCTGGCGGTGGCCAGTGCCGCCGAGTACGGGGAGGCGTTCGGCGGGGCCGGTTACGTCGAGGACACCGGGGTACCGAGGTTGCTGCGCGACGCCCAGGTGCTGCCGATCTGGGAGGGCACCACGAACGTGCTGGCCCTGGACGTGCTGCGCGCGGTCACCCGGGAGGATGCCGGTACGCCGCTGCTGCGGCGGCTCGCCGGGGCGGTGGACCTGGCCCGGCCGTTGTCCCCGGTGGTGGCGGACACCCTCGCCACGGTCGTCGGGGAACTGCGGGACACCCTGGGTGAGGTCACCGCCGACCCGGGTGCGGTCGCGGTGCTGGCCGGCGCGCGTGGTCTCGCCCTGCGGATGGCGTACGCGCTGGCCACCGCGTTGCTGGTCGAACACGCCGCCTGGGGTGACGGGCAGGCCGAGGTGGCCGCCCGGTTGTGGGCCCGGCGGTGGCTGCGGCACGAGGACATCGCCGCCGACGCCCACCACCACCTCGACCTGCTCGGCTGAGCCCACCTGCCGGGTCTGCCGCGCCGGCCCGACCCGGTGGGCGGGGTCAGTGGTCGCGGGTGGTGAGTGCGCCGTGCAGGAACAGGTCGACCAGGACGGTCGTCGACGGCGCTGCGGTGGCCAACGGTCCGGGTGGGGACAGCAGACCGAGGAACAGGTCGGCGAGTTGGTCGGCGGGCAACCGCAGCCGGTCGGCGTCGGGGGTGAACAGCGCGGCCACCGCCGCGCGGACCGCCGCACCGGTGGGCGGTGGGGTCCGGTGGGAGCGGCCGGCGGCGTGCAGGGCGCCCAGCACCGCACCCAACCGGGCCAGGTGGGTGTGGATGACCGTGGCGGCCTCGGTGAGCCGGTCGGTGAGGGGTCGGGTCCGCTCGACCCGGGCCAACTGGTCGAGCAGCGGGTCGGGGCGCAGGACCTCGGCGACGCAGGCGTCGAGCAGGGCCTGCTTGTCGGCGAAGGCACGGAACACCGTCGCCTCGCCGATCCCGGCGGCGCGGGCCACCTCGGCGGTGGTCAGGGCGGTGCCCCGGCGGGTCAGCAGCGGCAGGGCGGTCTGCACGATCATGGCGCGACGTCGGTCGGCGCTCATGGCCGGCGCGCGCCGCCGACGTCCCCCGGGTGCCGTCATGGCACCAGGCTCGGGAGTGAGCGCTTACTCCGTCAATCGGTTTTCTCAGCTGCGCCGCCGTGCCCGGGCCGCCCAGATGGCGTACGCCGGGTCCCGGTCGAGGTTGTGCCGGTCCCGGTCGTAGCGGCGGGTGGTCCGTGGGTCGGCGTGTCCCATCGCGTCCTGGACGTCCTCCAACGGCACCCCCTCCTCGCGGGCGGTGGTGGCGAAGGCGTGCCGCAGCGAGTGCGGGGACAGCTTCGCCGCCGCCGCGATGCCGGCGGCCTCGGCCAACCGGCGCACCAGCCGGAACACCGAGTGCCGGTCGAGGCGGCCACCGGTGGCGGTGGCCAGCAGTGGGCCGGTCAACGCGTCGACGCTCACCCCGGCGGTCGCCGCCCGGTCGGCGAGGTAGGCGTCGACCGCGTGGGCGGTGCCGGGGGTGAGCGCGCGACGGCGGGCCTTGCCGCCCTTGCCGACGAACCGGACGCTGCGGTGGCCGCGCTCGGCCCCGAGATCGGTCAGGTCGAGCGAGACCAGCTCACCGACGCGTAGGCCGAGGTCGGCCAGCAGGGCGACGGCGGCCCGGTTGCGGGCGGCGGTCGGGCCGGTGTCGGTGTCGGCGGCGGCGAGCAGGGCGTCGACCTCCTGCGGGGTGAGCCCCACGGTTACCGAGTGATCCCGGTCGATGCGTGGCCGGTCGGCGCCGGCGACCGGGTTGGCGTCCACCGCCCGCAGTTTGACCAGGAATTCGTACCAACTGGACAGCGCGGAGAGTTTCCGGGCGACGGTGGCCGGGGTCAACGGCCGACCACTGCGCGCCGACGGGGTCGCTTCCAACTGCCGGGCGTAGGCGTTGACGTCGAGGAAGTTGGCCCGCAACGGGTCCAGGTCACCGGCGGCGCACCAGGTGAGCCAGCCGGCGATGTCGCGCCGGTACGCGTCGCGGGTGTGCGCCGATAACCGACGGTTACGCAACCACGCCTCGGTGAAGTCGACCGGTGTGCCGGTGAGCGCCAGGCGGGCCGAGGCGCGGGGCAGGACGGGGACGTCGGGACGCAGCATGCGAAAAAGACTCTCAGCCTCGGCGGGGATTCACCGTGAGGCGCGCCGGTGTCGCCGGTGCACCGCTGCGGTGGGGCCGGGCCGGGCCCCACCGCAGCGGTGGCGATCAGGCGGTCAGCTGCTTGCGGCCGTTACTGGCGGTGACGGGCACCCGGCGCGGCTTGGCCCGTTCCGCGATCGGGATGCGCAGCGTCAGCACCCCGTGCTCGTAGGTGGCTTCCAGCCGGTCGGTGTCGAGGGTGTCGCCGAGGAACAGCTGCCGGGAGAAGGTGCCCATCGGGCGTTCGGCGGCGACCAGCTCGACGGTGTCGGTGGTGGCCCGGCGGCGCTGCGCGCGGACGGTCAGCACGTTGCGCTCCACGGTGCAGTCGATGCTGTCCGGGTCCACCCCGGGCAGGTCGAACGCGGCGTGAAAGTGGTCGCCGTCGCGCCAGGCGTCCAGGTGCATCACGGCGGGGCGGCTGGTGGTGCCGAAGAGCTGCTCGGTGAGCCGGTCGATCTCACGGAAGGGGTCGGTACGCATCAGCATGGTCGTGCCTCCTCGGTTTCCTCGGGCCGAAGGTCCTTGAGTTGAGTCAGGTCGACTCAACTCGTACTTCAGTATTTACCCCGTCGCGGGCCACCCGTCAACCCACCCCCCGACCGGCTGCACCACGGTCGACTCCCCGGCCGCCCGTCAGGGCCCCGTACGCCAGTAGATCCCCTGCTCCCGGCTCAGCAGCGCCTCGTCGACCAGATACCGGCGCAGGGTCACATGGTCCGTGCCGCCGCCGTCGCACCACCGCCGCAACACCTCGTCTACCGCCCGCTCCGGATACCGCACGCCAGGGGTGAACGAGGTGACGACGTGGGCGAGCAGCAACCGACGCCGACCCCGCTGCGCCGGCAGACCCCACAACACCCCGTTCCGTACGAAGATCCGCAGCACCCGCTGCGCCGGCTCCTCGGCGACCTGCGCGGTGCGGGCGACACGCGCGTAGTCACGGAGCCGCCCGGCGTCCACCCGCAGGTCACCGCCGGCCTCGACGACGAGCCCGGCGTCGGTCAACCGTCGCACCGCGGTGACCGCCTGGCGCAGCGGCAGCGCGGCCCGGTCGGCCACCGCCGCCACATCACCACCGCCGAGCACGATCGCCGCGAAGACCCGCCGTCGCGTCTCGTCGGCGAGCGCACCCGCCAGCGCCTGTGCCGTCATGCCGGTCACCCTGCCAGCGCCCGCCGGGCCCCGCCAGACGTTTACGCCCACCGGGACCGGGCGGGGTGGCTGGCGGGTGGGAGCCGTCCGGCTCAGAGGGCGTGCCCGGTGGTGGCGTCCACGTGCGCGGGCACCTCCTCGTGCCGGTCCCCCACACTGGACGTCCCCGACGGCTCGAACATCAGGATCGACGCCCCGTCGGGCGCGGACGGCCGGTGCTCCACCCCGCACGGCACCACGTACACCGCACCGCGCGGCAGCACCACCGTCCGCTCGCCGGTGTCCTCCCGCAGCCCGATGTGCAGCTCACCGTCGAGCACCAGGAAGAACTCGTCGGTGTGGTCGTGGGTGTGCCACACGTGCTCCCCGGCCACCTTCGCCACCCGTACGTCGTAGTCATTGACCCGGGTGACGATGCGAGGGCTCCACAACTGGTCGAAGGAGGCCAGCGCGGACACCAGGTCGATCGGCTCGTCGCTCATCGCACCATCCTGGCACCGCCGGCCCAGGCACCCCGTCGGTACCCGCCGGCGCGCGTACACCCGCTGCCGGACGACCACCCGGGGAGCCCTGCCCCTGGTGGCCCACGGTGCGCCACCGCCGAGACGACGAGTCGTCCCCGACGCCTACTCAAGGTGCGGCAGGCCGCGACGAGGAACTGCCGCCCGGCGTGCGTTCACCACCCACGCCGGTGGGTCCTCAGCGCTGCACGCCAGTGGTGGTCGGGGATCGTGGTCCGCAGAGCGTTGTCGAGCCATCGGCTGGCCGGTCCGCCGAGAAGTGGCAGTGCTGCGGCGAAGTCGATCTCGTCCTTGGCCGGCTGGTTCACCGGCTTCGCCTTGTAGTGGAGTTGGACCTCTGGTGCCAGGTAGGGCCAGCCCCGGTTCGTACGACGCCCGAGGTGGGCGACGGGAAGTGTCACCGCCGGGTGGCGTCGCGAGCGCCACCGCTGACCCTCGGCGTCCTCGATCATGAACTGGATTCGCCAGGGTGAGGTGCGGTCTTCCCGGCACCAGATGTCATGGACATGCTCAGGAAGCGTCTCGCCGGACGGCCAGGGCCGCAGGTGTCCGGGCGGATCGGCGGCCTGGAGGTCCCAGCCCCGCAGAACCTGATGGACCACCTGTTGGTCACGTCTGAGAATCACCACGTCGATGTCGCCGTGAGGCCGAAGGACACGGTCGGTGAACAGCTCGATCGCGTAGCCGCCGGCCATCCACCAGGGCTTCTGGATGTCGCTGTGGAGAAACCGGTCCACCACCTGCGGTGGAGTCAGTGGTGCCCACCGCCCGAGCCCGCTCATCGAGTCAGCACACTTGCCCGACGTTGCGCACCGCGCACCCATGGCCGGCCCTCGCCGGGGACATCACTCTCGCTGTAGAAGGACTGACCCCGTATCTGAGGATGCGTCACGGCAACGTCCTTCCCGAGTTCGCCAGCCGGTCGGCGAGCGCGATGACACGGTCGCGGAGCTCATCCGGGCGTTCGATGACGAACGGCAGGTCGAGCGCGGCGAGCACGGCGGGCAGCCAGTCGAGACTCTCGGCCCGGATCTCCACCGACTGCCAGCCTTCGTCCTCGTCCGCTCGCACCTCGGCGATGCTGGCCGGTAACCGGGTGCGGATCTGCTCAAGTGTTCCTTGTACCCGCAGCGTCACCGCATGCCGGTACGGCGCTCGTGCCATCGAGGTGAGCAGGCGCCCTGCCGGATCGTTTCCGGCGGGCGGCGGCTCGAACGAGCCAGGAAGTGTTCTCGCGTCCACGATGCGGTCGAGCCGCAAGGTCCGATCCTCGCCAACCTCCGCATCGGCCCCGGTGACGTACCACCGGCCGGCATGGTTGACCAGCCCGAACGGATGCAGCACGCGAGCGCTCTGCCGGCCGTCACACGAGGTGTATCGGAGCGAGATCGGCCGGTGATGGCGGACCGCGTCGGCGACGGTGAGCAATACACCTGTCTGCGGCGCAGGGAATTCGCCGGGTTCGGCGGTGAAAGCGAGGGATTCAAGTACGGCGTCCAGCCGATCCGCGATCCTCGGCGGCAGGACGCGACGAATCTTCGCGGCGGCCGTCTCGCCCGCCGTACCCGTTGCCGTCGCCAACCCGGCGCGGCGGCCGGCGACCAGGCCGAGCAGGACGGCCAGTGCTTCGTCGTCACTGAGCATCAGCGGCGGCAGACGATATCCGGCGGTGAGCCGATACCCACCGTGGCGACCCCGCACCGACTCGACCGGCACCTCAAGGTCGACCAGATGACCCACGTAGCGCCTCACCGTGCGCGGTTCGACACCCAGGCGCTCGGCAAGTTCGGCCATCGTCCGGATGCCGCCGGACTGCAGGAGCTCCAGCAGCGTGAGTACCTGAGCTGTCGGTCGTGCCACGGCCTGAACTCTAGACCTGATACCGGACCAGATCTGTCCGGTATCAGGTCTAGCGTGGGTCTCGTCTCTGACACGACCGTACTGAGCAGGGAGAAGACATGGACTTCGTCTCGATCCGCATCATCACCGGCGACGTCAACCGCCTGGTCGACTTCTACGAGAACATCACGGGCGTGCAGGCGGCCTGGGGCAACGAGGACTTCGCCGAGTTGCGCACCACCCACGGCACGCTGGCGATCGGCAGCACCCGCACGGTCCCGCTGTTCGCACCCGGCTCGGCCCGCCCGGCCGACAACCACACCGTGATCATCGAGTTCCTCGTGGACGACGTGGACACGCTCTACGAGAAACTGAAGAACGCGCTAGAGGACTTCGTGACCGAACCCACGACCATGCCCTGGGGTAACCGCGCCCTGCTCTTCCGCGACCCCGACGGCAATCTGGTCAACTTCTTCACCCCGGTGACCCCCGAGGCGATCGAGAAGTTCAGCCGCTGACCGGATCGCCGTAGCGTCGGTGCGGCGGTACCCGCCCGCCGTCGGCACAGCACTGCGCGCTGCCCCAGGCGTACGACCGACGGCGATGCCTGACACCGTCCATCGTGTCGAGGCGATCTCCTACCAGGATCGGTGATCTTCACCGGGACGGCGCGACAGCGGCCGAGCGCCGAGCAGCATCAACTGTGCCAGGCCCACGAGGCAGGACAGCGCAGTACGGCGATGACGCCGAGATCGTCGACAACGCGTTCGCCCTGCACCCCACTCGCAGCTGTCGTCTGCCAGTTGAGTTGAGGCACTGAGATGCTCCTGAGCTGCGGTGCCTCAGATTGACTGGCAGAAAGGGCATGAGCGTTCCTGCCAGTTGACTTGCGGCAAACCGTGATCGGCGCGTGCTCATGCATCGGGCGCGCGGAGGTCGACGGTGTAGAAGATGAGGGGGCCGCGTTCGTCATGATCGGTGCGTTCAGCGTGCATGCCGAGTCGTTCCACTATTCGGCGCGACGCGGTGTTGTGAGGTCGGATGCTGGCCCAGACGCGTTGGATGCCGGAGGTTCGGCACTCCTTCAGGACGGCCGTGGCGGCCTCCGTGGCCAGTCCCTGCCCTTGGTGCGTTTTGTGGATCATGTAGCCGATCTCAGGCTCGGCGTAGGAGCTTCGGCCGCGCAACACGCCGCAGTTGCCGATGAGCTCGCCGGTATCTATTGCTCGTAGCGCATACCAGCACAATCCGTGGTCTTGCTGCGCGGCGATGCGGTTCTGAATCCACTGGTGGGTCTGGGGTAGCGAGGTGAACGGGCCCGATCCGATGGTGTTGGTCTCCGGATCGGAGAAGATGGCGTGTAGTGCCTCAGCGTCGGCGAAGGTGAACGGGCGCAGAAGTAGACGCGTTGTGCTCAGCGAGGTTCGCATGGATTCTCCGAAGGAGGCTTGTCGTGTGTTGGCTTGGCCTCTGCCTCTTGCAGATGGGCCGGTCTGAACATCAACGAGGACGTCCCGTCTCTCGGGCGTGGAATGCCAGCGGATCGTTCGTAGTGCTCGGGTGGTTGGTGACGCCGCAGCAGTCGATGGTCGTCCGGCTTCCGGACGGCGTCGATCTGGCCCATGATCCACTGGGTAACGGCCGGTCGTCGGGCCGGACGTCGAGCACCACGGCGGTTACATCACGACGGCGGAAGAAGTAGTCCGGCGCGTGGCGTACGGAACGACCATCCTCGTCCTGCCCGCACAGCCAGAACGGCTGCGACGACACCGCGACGACCTCGGGATCCGCGTCCAACATCATCAGCCGGTCCCGCTCCAGCCAGGACTCGAAACCCACGTGCTCATCGCTGCTGGCGAAGTACCACAGGCCCGAGAAGCTCCGCTGGCCGCGACGAGACGTGAACTGACGTACCGCCCCAGCCCGCTCGAACGGAAACCCCAGCACAGCGACAGCGGTTCTCGTTGACGTTCACCGAGAGCGTCCACGTAAAGCAGCTCGAACCGATCATCCGGTCTCGCCGAAGGCATTGCTCTCGCCGCGTGCACCGCCACCCGCCCTCGCTGAAGCCAGCCCCCCCATCACGATGTGCCTCACCTCGACTGGCAGCAACAGCGAGATGCCTCAGACACGCTGGCAGTGCCTCACCTCAACTGGCAGTTGACACCACTCGCAGCTTGCACTGTCACCTGCCCTCGCCGAAGCAACATCGAGGTGTAGCACCATAACAGTCATTATGGTGCTACGCCGTTATGCCCGTTTTGGCTGATCCAATTACTGGTTTGTCATTACTGGTAATCCGTTAATTGATGCAGGGGTGGGTGGTGACCATCCGGACGTCCTCACTCCGGATGGCCGCCACGGTGGCTCCCACGGGACCGACCGCACCCGGGCCACGCAGGGATCCGTGCCGGGCTGTGGCCCGGGTGCGGGGTGGGCGACTCAGCTCGTGTGGCGGATGATCGAGCCGGCGATCCGTTCGGTGAGCCCGGGCGAGAAGAACGGGTGGTGGCCCATCCCGGGCACGACCTCCAGCCGCGCGGTGGGAATCTGCGCCGCGACGGCCTCACCGTGGGCCGGCGGGAACAGCGGGTCGTCGCTGCCGTGCAGGACCAACGTCGCGGCCGTGATGCCAGACAGCGCCGCCCGCCGGTCGTCGTCCCAGCGCCGGCCGGCCAGATCGTGGTTCGCGGCGGCAGCGAGGTTGTCGGCCCGCTGGTGACAGTGCTCGACGAACCGCCGCGCAGCCGGCTCGTCGAAGGGCAGGACACCACCGTTGAGCACCCGCCAGGTCCGCACGTCGGCGTCCACGCGTTGACGGGCCGTCGCGCGGGGCGCCTTCGCCGCGTCCATCAGATGGCCGAGGAACCACGCCGTCGGCGGCGGGAGTTCATCAGCCGCAGGCGGTTGGCCCGCCATCGCCCGCGCCCACGCCGGACCGGGGTTGTTCCCCATCGGAGAAGAGGCCATCGCCGTCAGCGTGCGGACCCGTGACGCCTGGTGCAGGGCGAGCCACTGCCCGATCGCCGCACCCAGCGACGTCCCCACGACGTGCGCGGCGGTGACGCCGTGGCCGTCCAGGACACCTGCCGCGTCGGCTGCCAGGTCGGCGAGCGCGTAGGGGTGCGCCGTGAAATCGACGGAGTCGGAACGGCCGGTGTCACGGTGATCGAAGCGGATCACCTGCCGGCCACTGTCCACCAGGGCTTCCACCAGGTCGTCGGGCCAGCCGATGCCCTGGGTGGACGTGCCCATGATCAATAGGACGGTGGGGTGGTCCGGGTGGCCGAAACGCTCGGTCCACAGCCGGACGTGCCCGCGACGAACGAACTTCTCCTCGCCAGTAAGCATGCCGGCACCGTAGCGGTCACCGGATCGCACGTAAGTCACTACCCGCTGTAGCGAAAGAATGCGCCCGTGGGATAATAGCGGGGTAGGGCAGCGGCTGCGGTGAGCCGGATCGTGGTCGTACGCCGCCGGCCTGACAATCGACGGGTGACGACGGCTCTGCACTACTACGTGGTCCACGACGGCGTCGGCGAGCCCGAGGGGTTGCTGGTCGAGGAGTTCCTTCTCGCGGGGGACCACTCCTGCGTCGGGCTGGTGGGTGGCGGCTGGAGCCGCTCGGAGGGCCGGTGGTGCGACGCGTCGGCCACCAGCCGGCGCCTGCGTGTCGATCCCGCGCTACGGGCCCGGGTGACACCCGTCAGTCGGACCGGCGCGGCGACGCTCTACCAGGAGCTCTGCGGGGCCGCCCTGCCGCACGAGGCCGTGCTGCGGACGTGCTTCGGTGCACCTGCCGTACCGCCGTCGCCGCCTCTGCTGCTGCACGGGCGCGAGGCCACCCCCGGGTTCCGCGAGACGCGCCTCTACCGGATCCTGTTCGCCGGCGCGCTGACCCCGGGTGGCCTCACGGCGCTCGGCGAGGCGTGGCAGATGCCGGTCACCGGCGACCTCGCAGATCCCGGGGTGCGTGTCCTGGGCCCGGTGCGCCGTCGGGTGGGCCGCGACGCCTTCCGCTGGGAGCTGCGCCGGATCGCCGCGGGCGCCGCCTGGGGACTGGATGTGACGTGCGACCTGACGGGCGACCGTGACGATCCGGTCGGCGTGCTCCTGCACGGCCTGACGGCGCAGGTGCGGTTCCAGGGGCTGATCCCCGTCACCGTCGACCGGTTCCGCTGAGCGTCACGGCCGCGGCTCCGCCACTGGCGTGAGGGCGGCGAGCACCTGCGGAGCGTTCTCGCCGCCTGCGGCCGGACGTGGATCGCGCCGTCGCCGGGCACGGTGGCGAGGTGCCGACCGGCGCGGGGACGTTGACGTCGCTGGCCCTGCCGCCCGGGACCGGGACGCCGGCGGGTCCGGGTCGGCTACGGCTGCGGGTGGCGCAGCCGGGCCAGCGACCGGTCGAGCCACTCGGTCAACAGCGTGCGTTCGGCGTCGGTGAGGCCGGGCAGGTCGGGCGTCAGCGCCGCGAGGGTCACCGCGACGGTGCGCAGGGTCGGGTCGGGGGTCACCGGGGCGGCGGTGAGGATGCCGCCGAGGACGGCGTCGAGCACGGCGTCGCCCAGTCCGGGGTCGCGTTCCGGCGTGGGGGTCCCCAGCAGGGTGAGGATGACGCCGGTACCGGCGGCGTGGATCATCATGGTGGCCCGCTGCTCGTCGACCCGCAGCAGGCCGGCGGTGGCGAGCCGGCGCACCCGCGAGCGCAGCACCGCGAGACCCGCCACCGACGCCGGGGACGGGTCGCCGGGCCCGCGCGTGCCGAGCAACCGGAACAACTCGGGGTTGGCCAGGCCGAACTCCAGGTGCGTACGCCACCCGGCGCGCAGCTCGGCCACCGGGTCGAGCGGGGCGGCATCCGTGCGGTGCGTCTTGGTGGCGACGTAGCTGGCGAGCACGTGTTCGGCGACGGCATCGACGAGGCCGTTCTTGTCACCGAACAGCCGGTAGATGGTGGGTGCCTGTACGCCTGCGGCCTGGGCGACGGCTCGGGTGGTCACCGCGTGTGCCCCGTGTTCACGAAGCAGGCGGGCGGCTGCCGCGACGATGTCGGATCGTACGTCGTCGCGGGGCGGGGTGTCGGGCGTCACGGTCACGAATCAACGATAACAGCCCCTTGTTAGCGACGAAATATCGGTGTTAACGTCTGCGGAGTAACGTTGATTCGTCGAAGGGGTCGCTCTCGTGTTCGTCATCACCGGTGCCACCGGGCAGCTCGGCTCCCGGATCGTCGACCAACTGCTGGCCCGGGTGCCCGCCACCACCGTGGGGGTGAGCGTGCGCGACGTCGACAAGGCCGCCCACCTGGCCGAACGCGGTGTACGGGTCCGCCGGGGGGACTTCACCGAGCCCGCCACGCTGGAGCACGCCTTCGCCGGGGCCGACCGGGTGCTGATCGTGTCCGCCGCCATCCGGGGCGGCGACGCGGTCACCGCGAACCGGGCCGCCGTCGACGCCGCCCGCGCCGCGGGAGCCGCCCGCATCCTCTACACCAGCCACCAGGCCGCCTCCCGCGACTCCCTCTTCCCCGCCCAGGTCACCCACGCCGCCACCGAGGAGCACCTCGCCGCGACCGGGGTGCCCTTCACCGCCCTGCGCAACGGCTTCTACGCCGGCGCCCTCGGGTTCGTCATCGGTGACGCCCTGACCACCGGCCGCCTGGTGGCACCGGCCGACGGGCCGGTGTCCTGGACCGCGCACGACGACCTGGCCGAGGCCGCCGCCATCGCGCTGACCGGTCAGGGCGTGCTCGACGGCGTCACCCCCGCGTTGACCGCCGGGGAGATGCTCGACCTGGCGGACGTCGCCGGCATCCTCACCGACCTCACCGGACGTACCGTCACCCGGGTCGTCCTCGACGACGACGAGTGGCGGGCCACCGCCGTCGCCCGGGGCATGCCCGGGGCCGCCGCCGACTTCACCCTCGGCATGTACCGGGCGGCCCGGCGGGGCGAGTTCGCCGTCACCGACCCGACCCTGGCGGCACTCCTCGGCCGGCGTCCGACGCCTGCCCGGTCGGTGCTCGAAACCCTCGTCGCCGCCGGGTCTCCCACCGGCCCTCAGCCCGCACGTCGAGCCTGAGCCACGCCACACGGCCCGGCGCGCGGGACACGGTGGTGCGAGGATCGGTCGCATGCCCACCGAGGAACGGCTGACCGGTCGCGGGATCCGGGACGCCATCGACGAATCGACCCGCACGCTCGGCCCGTACACCGACCGGGACTGGACCGGGCCCGCCGGTGGCCTGGACTGGTCGTGCTGGGCGACCGCCGCGCACATCGCCCATGACCTGCTCGGCTACGCCACCCAGCTCACCGGCCGCCCCGACACCGCCTACCTCCCGCTCGACCTGCGGGTACGCCCCGACGCCACCCCGGCGCAGGTGCTGGTGGTGGTGGCCGCCTGCGGGGGGCTGCTCGCCGCCGCGCTCGACACCGTGCCCGCGCACACCCGGGCCTGGCACTGGGGGCCCTGCGACCCGCCCGGCTTCGCCGCCATGGGCATCGCCGAGACGCTGCTGCACACGTACGACATCACCGGTGGGCTCGGGGTGGCGTGGCGGCCCCCGGCGGCGCCCAGTGCGGCGGTGCTGGGGCGGCTGTTCCCCGACGCACCCGCCGGTGATCCGGCCGACGTGCTGCTCTGGATGACCGGGCGGATCGCCCTGGCCGGCCGGCCGCGACGCACCGACTGGACCTGGCGGGCCGCCGTCGGCTGACCCGCAGCCGGGCCGGATCGGGCGCCGGCGGGCCGACGGCGGTCGTTCAGGCCCGCCGCCACGGCCAGCGCCACCGTCGCCCGGGACGCGGCGGGAGCGCCCGTGCCGGCGCGGCCCCGGCGGCGGCGTTCCGGGCGGCGCGGTGGGCCCGCCACTGGCGCAGCACCGCCTCGGTGTCGACCGGGCGGACCACCACCCGGGGGCCCTCGGGGTACCGCAGCCAGGCGACGATCTCCTGGTTGAGCAGCCCGACGAACTCCCGGACCGACTCCTCGGTGGGCAGGTCACGGACCTCGTCGGGGACCTGCTCGACCCGGCGGCGCAACTGCAACGGGGTGGGCAGCAGCAGGTCGGTGGGCAGCGCCTCCCGCTCCAGGAAACTCCTGATCCACCAAGACTCGTCGTAGGGGAGGTCCCGGCCGGGGATCGGTTTGCCCATGCCGGGCAGGTTGTCGAACTCGCCGCGCTCCTGGGCGCTGCGGATCTGCGCCTCGACCGCCGCCTCCCACGCGTCCACCATCGCGGGCACCTCCCCCGTCCACCGTATCCGCCCTGGCCGTCACCGGTGCAGCGCCGACGCGGGGGCCGGCATTCCCGGTTGCCCGGTGGCCGGCTCAGCCGTGGTGGCGGACGTGGCGGTGCCCGTCGCGGGGAAACGGTGGCCGGGCGGGCAGCACCTCGACGAAGGGGAACCCCGCCTTCTCCGCCACCCGGCAGGACGCCGGATTGTCGACCTGGTGCAGCAGTTCCAGCCGGGTCAGCCCGGTCGCGGCGAACCGGGTGAACGCCCAGCGGCTCACCGCGTCCACCGCCCGGGACGCGACGCCACGGCCACGGGCCGGCCCGGCCGTCCAGTAGCCGATCTCCGCGTCGGCGCGTCCCGGCACCACGTCCTTGAGCAGGACACAGGCGACCAGCCGTTCGCCGGCGGGCAGCGGCTCGCAGACGGCGAAGCTGAACCGGCGGTCCGCCGCCCAGCCCTGCCGGTTGCCGGCCACCCAGCGTCGCGCCTGCGCCGGGGTGGTCAACGGGTTGCGGGTCCGGGCCCGCAGCTCCGGGTCCCGGTGCGCCTCGACCAGGGCGTCGACGTCGTCGTCGCGCCACCAGCGCAGGACCAGTGCAGGGGCGGCGGCGGTGGGGGCGGTCCGCAGGGTCACCGACATCTGAGCAGTGTGGCCGCTGTCACCGCCGGTCCGGAACCCCTGCCTTACCGGGTTCGGGGCCGGCGTCACGTCGTACCGGGACTGCCGGTGACGGCGCGGCGGCGTAGGGTGCGGTCGGGGACGGCGGAGCGGGGGCGGCGATGGTCACGGTCGGTGCGGTGGCGGGAATCGCCCTGGTGGCGCTCGGTCTGGTGCTCACCCCCGGGCCGAACATGGTCTACCTGGTGTCGCGGTCGGTCAGCCAGGGCCGCCGGGCCGGGCTGGTGTCCCTGCTCGGGGTGGCCGCCGGGTTCGGGGTCTACCTGGCCGCCGCCGTCGCCGGCATCGCCACGGTCTTCGTGCTGGTGCCGCCGCTGTACACGGCGGTGAAGCTGGCCGGTGCGGCGTACCTGCTGTGGTTGGCGTGGCGGACGTTGCGCCCGGGTGGGCGGTCGGCGTTCACCCCGCAGGAGTTGCCGGTGGACCGGCCGCGCCGGCTGTTCGCCATGGGACTGCTCACCAACCTGCTCAACCCCAAGATCGCCATCTTGTACGTGTCGCTGCTGCCGCAGTTCGTCGATCCCACCCGGGGTGACGTGGCGGTGCAGAGCCTGCTGCTCGGTGGCACCCAGATCGTCGTGGCCCTGTCGGTGAACACCCTGATCGTGTTGACCGCCGGGTCGGTATCGGCCTTCCTGGTGCGCCGGCCGGGCTGGGCCCGGGTCCAGCGGTGGGTGACCGGCAGCGTGCTCGCCGCGATGGCGGTACGGATCGCCGCCGACCGGTCCCGGGCGGCAGTGGCCAGCGGCTGATCCGCTCAGACCGGCGACGGTCGGGACGCCGCCGTCGGTAGTTCCCGGTTCACCGGGCCGTCCACGGCAGCCACGGCCAGCCCGATCGCGAAGAACATCACCGACAGGTTCATGTCGGTGAACCCGTAGAACGGGGCGAGGGCCAGGGCGACCACCGGCACCACGCTCAACCAACGGCCGGCGGCGGACACCGCGACCGCCGTACTGCGGACCAGCACCACGAGCAGCGCGAGCAGGGCCAGCAGCGCGGGGACGCCGTGGCTGTACATGGTCAGCCAGACCTGCCCCTGGGTGCCGAGCGGCTCCGCGCCGGTGGTGGTGTCGGCGCTGCGCGGGGCGCCGTAGCCGAGCAGCGGCGAACGCAGGACCGCGTCGAGGGTCTGCCGGTAGAGATCGGCACGGTCGCGGGTCGAGTCGGTGTTCTCCACCCTGTTCATGATCATGTCACCGACCGGGACGACCAGGGTGATCACCCAGGCCACCGCCACGCCGGCGGTGATGGTGCCGATGAGCCGGACGTCGCCGCGCAGCAGCGCCCGCAGCCCCAGGTAGGCCAGCCCCACCCCCAGGCCGATGAACATGCCCCGGTTGAGGGTGAGGAACGCCGGCACCAGGGCCAACGGCAGGGACACCACCAGCACCCGGCGCAGCGGGCCGGTCCGCACCGCCGACAGGTACGCCAACACGCATGGCACGAGCAGCGCGAAGCCGGTCCCCCAGTTGTTGGTGTACGGGTACGGGGCCGCCGTACGGAAGTACGGGTTACGGCCGGTGGGGTTGAACTCGGTGGAGTGCACGTGGGTGACCGCCCGGATCATCCGCTGCCCGGCCAGCCCGTCGGGTAGCAGCGACTCCACCGGCGTGGTCAACGCCAGGCGGGGGGCCAGCACGCCGACCCAGCCGAGCGCCACCATCCCCAGCCAGTACAACAGCACCGGCTGGAACAGCCGTTCCCACCGGGCTCCCTGCCGGGCGGCGGTGTAGACGTACAGGTAGACCACGAAGGCGGTCAGCACGAATCCGAGCCGCAGTCCGTAGACGAGCAGCCCGCTGGCCTTCTCCAGCCGGGTGGCGCTGATCAGGACGAGCCCGACGAGGACGAACCACAACGCCGAGCCGGGCGGCCACACCACCTTGCCGTGGGTGAGCAGGACCACCGCCAGCAGCATTCCGAACAGCGCCCACCCCAGGTAGAGGCCGCCGAGCAGCCACCACAACGGCATCGCCGCGAACATGGCGTACAGCGGCCAGAGGGGTAGCGCCCGCTGCGGTGCCGTGTTTCTCGTCCACACCGGGGCAAGGGTAGGCGGGGCCGGGCCGGGTGGTCATCGGCGGACCGGCTGTGACGGGTGTCATCGGCGGACCCACCCGCGGGTCACCGGGGGTGCTCGCGCAGCACCGCCGCCGCCCCGGCGGGCAGGGTCACCGCCCCGTCGGCGGGGACGCCGGTGAGCAGGTCCAGCCCGTCGGCCGGCACCCGCTGCGGCCGGTCGGTGTGGTTGAGCAGGAACAGCCAGCTCGCCCCGGGGGCGGTGCGGCGGACCGCCTCCACCCCGGGTGGGGCGTCCGGGCAGACCGGGTGCACGCCGGCGGTCCGGGCCGCCTCGGTGAGCAGGCGACGGTAGGTGGCGTCGTCGGGTCGGGTCGACACGTACCAGGCGGTGCTGTCGCCGACCCGGTGCCGGGTCACCGCCGGTCGGCCGTCGAGGACCCCGCCGACGTACGTGCCGACCGGCTCGGCGCCGTGCAGCTGGACGGTCTCCGACCAGATCCGGCCGGTCCCGCCGCCGGAGAGCAGCACCTGCTCGTCGGCGGCGAGCGGATGGAACTCCTCCACCCGCAGGCCGAGCAGGTCACGGTAGGCGCCGGGGTAGCCGCCGAGGTGGACCCGGGCGTGCGGGTCGGCGACCCCGCTGAGGTAGCTGACCAGCAGGTGCCCGCCCGCTTCGACGTGGGCGCGGACCCAGCCGGCGGTGGTGTCGTCGGCCAGGTAGAGGGCGGGCAGGACGAGCAGCCGGTACCGGTCGAGGGGGTCACCGGGGACGACCACGTCGCAGCCGTACCCGGCCCGCCACAGCGCCCGGTGCGCGGCGGCCAGCTCGGCGTGCCCGTCGAGCAGCTCGGACGGCATCCCGGGGTGGCGCAGCGCCCAGCCGCTGGCGGCGTCCGTGGCCAGTGCGACGGATGCGGCCGTCTCGCCGGCGGTGACCTCGGCGAGCCGGTCGAGGTGCTCGCCGAGGCGTACCGACTCCCGGAACACCCGGCTGTCGGCCCCGGTGTGCGGCACCAGGGCGGAGTGGAAGCGCTCCGCGCCGCCGGCCGGGGCCCGCCACTGGAAGAACATCGCCCCCCGGGAGCCGCGGGCGACGTGGGAGAGGCTGTGCCGGGCCATCCGGCCGGGCTCCTTGGTGTGTGCCCGGCCGGGGGTGTGGATCTGGCTGGCGGCGCTCTCCATCAGCAGCCACGTCGCCGGGGCGGTGGCGCGGGCCGGGTCGGCGGAGCGCAGGCGTCCGTGTCGGGCCCACCCGCGGGCCAGGTCGGCGGCGAGGGCGGTCTGTTCCTCGGCGCCGCCGTCGACCGCCGACGGGTAGTGGTCGATAGCGACGAGGTCCACCTCGGCGGCCCAGCGGGCGTGGTCGACGGGCACCCAGTCGCCGAGGACGTAGTTGGTGGTGACGGGGACCGCCGGGTTGGCCGCTTTGAGCAGGTCGCGTTGTTCGACGTACGCGGCGAGCAGGGTGTCGGACCAGAACCGCCGGAAGTCCAGCAGCTGCCCGGGGTTGCCGAGGTACTGGGTGGCCCGGGGGGTGCTCACGTACGCCCAGTCGGCGTAGTGCTGGCTCCAGAAGCTGGTGGCCCAGGCGGCGTTGAGGGTGTCCAGGTCGCCGTGGCGGTCGACGAGCCAGCGGCGGAACGCGGCCTCGGTGTGCGGGCAGTGGCAGGTGGTGCCGTACTCGTTGTGCACGTGCCACATCGCCAGCGCCGGGTGGTGGGCGTAGCGGGCGGCGAGGGTGGCGGCGATACCCCGGGCGGCGGCCCGGTAGGCGGGTGCGGCGGCGCAGTAGGTGTCGCGGCTGCCGTGGTGCAGTCGTACGCCGTCGGCGGTGACCGGCAGCGCGTCGGGGTGCGCCAGGGAGAACCAGGGCGGCGGGGAGGCGGTGGGGGTGGCCAGGGCGACCCGGATGCCGCCGTCGTGCAGCAGGTCCAGCACCTCGTCGAGCCAGCCGAAGTCGTAGCGGCCGGGGGCCGGCTCCAGGCGGGACCAGGCGAAGACGCCGACGGTGACCAGGTTGACCCGGGCCCGGCGCATCAGGGCGACGTCCTCGCGCCAGGTGGTGGCGGGCCACTGCTCGGGGTTGTAGTCACCGCCGTGGCAGAGCCGCCCGTCGTCCCACATACCCACCATCCCGTTGACTTTGTTTGATAGGTGTCCAAACTATGAAGACTATTTGCCCATGTCAATCGGTTACATCGTGGCCCAATCAAACCTAATCGTTGACAGTTCGTTGGGAAGGCAAAGAAACTGTCGGTACCGCCGCAGAGCGCTTGCCGAGGAGACGCCGATGCCGTACCGACCGCCCCTGGTCCCGGACGGGACGATCGTGGCCAACCCTTCCCCGGCGGGGTGACACCGGCCCGGACACCCCGCCATCGGGGGCCGGTAGAGTTAGTTGAGTTTCCAGCCGAACAGACTTTCCGACGGTGCACCGGCCCGCCGGGCAGCATCGCCCACCGGCCGACCGGCGTACCCGTGCGGGGGCCGGCGGTGGGCGACGATGCACCGGCACCACCCACCGTCGGGCGCAGGGAGCGGGCAGATCGTGATCAGCATCCACAACGAACCGCAGCCGACCGACCTGGGCGACGTCCGGGTGGCCAACCGGGCCGTGGTCCTGCGACACGTCCGCCTGCACGCACCCTGCTCACGGGCCGACATCGCCGCCGCCACCGGCCTCAACAAGGCCACCGTGTCGAGTCTGGTGACCGAACTGCTCGACCGGCGGCTGGTCCGCGAGACCGGACTGACCGGCAACCGGGTCGGCCGGCCCGCCACCATGCTCGTCCTCGACGGCGCCCCGTACGCCGCGTTGGGCCTCCAGGTCGGCGCGGACGACCTGGTGGTGGTCGCCGTGGACCTGGGCGGCAACCGGCTGCTCACCTGGCGACGGGCGTTCCCCGCCCCGACCGCCTCCCCCGCCGAGACCGTCCGGGCCCTGGTCACCCTGGCCCGGCGGGCGATCGGCCGGGTCACCGGGCAGGGGCGGACGGTGCTCGGCCTCACCGTCGGGGTGCCCGGCCTGGTCGACACCGCCGGGGGTGTGCCCCTGGCCAGCGGACTCGGCTGGCGGGACGTGCCGCTCGCCGCCGACCTACGGGCCGCGCTGCGGGAGACCGGGTTCACCGTGGCCGTCGACACCGACGCCAACCTCGCCGTCCTGGCCGAACAGCGACACGGCGGGTACGCCGCAGCCACCGACCTGGTCCACCTCACCGGCGGGATCTCCGTCGGCGCCGGGGTGCTCGCCGGCGGCCGGCTGCTGCGCGGCGGCCGGGGCCACGCCGGCGAACTCGGCCACCTCTGCCTCGACCCGGCCGGACCACCCTGCCCGTGCGGTCGACGCGGCTGCCTGGCCGCGTCGACCGCGCTACCGGCCGTGGTCGACCGGCTGCTGCCCGACGCCGGGCGGGACGGCCCGGTCACCGACTACCTGCCGGAACTCGACCGGATCGTGGCGTCGGCCCGGCAGGGGGACCCGGCCGTGCTGGCCGGGCTCGCCGAGATCGGCCGGCACCTCGGGCACGGGGCGTCGATCCTGGCCAACCTGCTCAACCCCGAGGCGATCGTGGTGGGCGGACACTTCGCCACCCTGGCGCCCTGGCTGCTGCCGGCCGCCCGCATCGAGCTGGCCGCCCGCACCCTCGCCCCGCAGGCCGGCGGGTGCCGCCTGGAAGCCTCCACGCTGGACTCCGCCGCCGCCGCGCTGGGCGGCGCCGCCGCCGCGCTGGCCACCATCGAGGCCGGTCGACTCCCCACCGCCTGATCCCGGTGCCGGTCACCCCTTGACCGACCGACGCGCAGGTGCCAACCTCGAACCGCCGCCCCGTCGTTCGGGCACCCGGGGCGGCATGTTCTCCGCGATCGTCGAAGCGCTTCGCCGCTCCGGGCCGACGACCGCCGCAGCCACCACGACGCGATGCCGCACGTCACCATGGCCGTCGAAGCGCTTCGACCGCCGGCCGGCGCCTCACCGCGAGCCCACCGGAAGGTAACCGCATGAACGACCCCACCGACCGCGCCACCGGCCCGTCCCCCGCCGGGCACGCCGACGACCTGCTGGCCCGGCTCACCCTGCCCGAGAAGATCGGCCTGCTGCACCAGTGGCAGGCCCCGGTGCCACGCCTGGGCCTACCCGGATTCCGCACCGGCACCGAGGCGCTGCACGGGGTCGCCTGGCTCGGCCCGGCCACCGTCTTCCCCCAGGTCGTCGGCCTGGCCAGCAGCTGGAACCCCGACCTGATCCGGGCGGTGGGCGCCGCCGCCGGCGACGAGGTCCGGGTCAAACACCAGGCCGACCCGGCCGCCGTCGGGCTCAACGTGTGGGCACCGGTGGTCAACCCGCTGCGCGACCCCCGGTGGGGCCGCAACGAGGAAGGCTGGTCGGAGGACCCGTGGCTGACCGGCCGCCTCGCCACCGCCTACGCGTTCGGGCTCCGCGGCGACCACCCCCACCGGCTGCGTACCGCCCCGACGGTCAAGCACTTCCTCGGCTACAACAACGAGACCGACCGGGCCACCACCTCCAGCGACCTGCCACCCCGGGTGCTGCACGAGTACGAACTGCCCGCGTTCCGCGCCCCGCTCGCCGCCGGTGCGGCAGTCGCCGTGATGGCCTCGTACAACCTGGTCAACGGGGTGCCCGCGCACCTGAGCCCACTACTGAACGACGAACTGCGCCGGTGGACCACCGACGAGGTGATGGTCGTCGGCGACGCCGGGGCGGTCACCAACATCGCCGGGGTGCAGGGTCACCTGCCCGACCACGTCACCGGTTTCGCCGCCGCCCTACGCGCCGGCATCGACAACTTCACCGAGGACGACACCGACAGCGGACAGACCATCCGACGGCTCACCGAAGCCCTCGACCGGGGGCTCATCGACGAGTCCGACGTGGACCGGGCGGTACGGCGCATCCTCACCGTCCGGATCAGGCTGGGCGACCTGGACCCACCCGGGCAGGACCCGTTCGCCGGGGTGTCCCCCGACGTGCTCGACAGCCCCACCCACCGGGACCTGGCCCGGGAGGCCGCCCGCCAGTCGGTCGTGCTGCTGCGCAACGACGGGCTGCTGCCCCTGCCGGCCGACCCGACGACCCGGGTGGCGGTGCTCGGCCCGCTCGCCGACACCGTCCACACCGACTGGTACAGCGGCACCCCGCCCTACACGGTCACCGTCCGGGAGGGCCTCGCCCGGGCACTGCCGACGGTCACCCACCACCCCGGCGCCGACCGGATCGCGTTGCGCGTCGGCAACCGGCACGTCCGCTGCCCCCGCTCGTCCGAGGGGGGACCGCTGACCGCCGACGAGGGCCGCGACGGCACCTGGTTCGACGTGTTCGACTGGGGACGCGACGTGGTGGCGCTCCGCGCCGTCGCCAACGGACGGCACGTCGGCGTCGACGACGACGGAACGTTGATCAACGACCGGCCCGGACCGGGCGGCTGGATCGTGCGGGAAACCTTCCGGTTGCACCACCGCCCCGACGGCACGACCCTGCTGCACCACCTCGCCACCGGCGCGTACGTGCGGGTCGGCGACGACGGGCGGTTACGCGCCGACGCCACCGACCCGGACACCGCCACCGGATTCACCGTCGAACTCGTCGCCGACGGAGTGGCCGAGGCCGCCGCGTTGGCCGCCGCCGCCGACGTGGCGGTCGTCGTCCTGGGCAACCACCCGATGGTCAACGGCCGGGAGACCGAGGACCGGGCCGACCTGGACCTGCCCGCCGGACAGGACCGGCTGCTGCGCGCCGTACACGCGGCCAACCCGCGCACCGTGCTGGTGCTCACCAGCAGCTACCCGTACGCGGTGGGATGGGCGCAGGAACACGTCCCGGCGGTGCTGTGGTCGGCGCACGGCGGGCAGGAACACGGCACCGCCCTCGCGCAGGTGATCCTCGGCGACGCCGACCCCGCCGGCCGGCTCACCCAGACCTGGTACGCCGACACCGCCGACCTGCCCGACCTGCTCGACTACGACGTCATCGGCGCGGACAGCACCTACCTCTACTACCGGGGCGAACCGCTGTACCCGTTCGGCCACGGCCTCAGCTACACCCGGTTCGACTACGCTGACCTGCAGGTGAGCGCACCGACGGTGCCCGTCGGCGACGAGGTCGAGGTGAGCGTCGAGGTGAGCAACACCGGCGACCGGGAAGGTACGGAGATCGTGCAGCTCTACACCCGGCAGCGACACTCCCGGGTCAAGCAGCCCCTGCGGCAGCTGCGCGACTTCGCCCGGCTCACCCTCGCCCCCGGCGAACACCAGCGGGTCACCCTGCGGCTACGCACCACCGACCTGTCCTGGTGGGACGAACACCGCGACGGCCCCGTCGTGGAGGACGCCACCCACACCCTGCTGGTCGGCCGTTCCGCCCGTGACATCCGGGCCGTCGGCGCGGTGACCGTACACGCCCGCCCCGCCCCGCAGCAGTCCCGCCCGGCGGTCCCGGCCGGCGGCGGTACCCGGTGACCGGCGCACCCGGGCGCGGACGCAAGTCACCCGACCAGGTCACCATCGTCGACGTCGCCCGGCACGCCGGGGTCGCCGTCAGCACCGTGTCGTACGTCCTCAGCGGCAAACGAGCCATCTCCGAGGTGACCCGCACCCGGGTGCTGGCCAGCATCCGGGAGTTGGGCTACCACCCCAACGCCGGGGCGCGGGCACTGGCCAGCCGCCGGGCCAACACCATCGCGCTGGTGCTGCCGCTGCGCGCCGGCATGCAGGTGCCGGTGGTGATGCAGTTCGCCATCGCGGTCGTCACCACGGCCCGCCGCTTCGACCACGACGTCCTGCTGGTCACCTCCGACGAGGGACCGGCCGGGCTACGCCGCATCGCCGGCAGCGCCATGGTCGACGGGATGCTGGTGATGGACGTCGAGTTGGACGACTCCCGGGTGCCGCTGCTGCGGGACCTGACCCGACCCAGCGTCCTGATCGGTGTCCCCGCCGACCCGACCAGCCTGACCTGCGTGGACCTGGACTTCCACCGCGCCGGGCAGGTGTGCGTGGAACACCTGGCCCGGCTCGGGCACCGCCGGGTGGCGCTGCTCGGCGCCCCCGCCGCTGTCTACGACCGGGGCACCGGGTTCGCCCACCGCACCCGCGCCGGGGTGGCCGCCGCCGCCGACCGGCACGGCGTCACCGTCGTCACCCAACCCTTCGAGGAGGGGCCCGCCTCGATCCGGCAGGAACTCGCCGATCTGCTCGACCGGCACCCCGACCTGTCCGCGCTGGTGGTGCAGAACGAGGCGGCGGTGGGGCCGGTGCTGGCCTGCCTGCCCACCCTCGGCCGGCGGGTGCCGCAGGACATGTCGGTGGTGGCGATCTGCCCCGACCAGTTCGCCGAGCAGGCCGGGCCCCGGCTCACCTCGGTGCCGGTGCCCGCCGAGGAGATCGGCCGGCAGGCGGTGGCGTTGCTGATGCGCAAACTGCACGACGAGGCGGTGCCGGAGGTGACCCTGCTGCCGCCCCGGCTGACCATCCGGGACAGCACCGCCGCACCGACCGTGCGGGCCCGGCCGTGACCTGCGGGCCACCACCGGCAGCACACCGGATCTGGGACGACGCCCCCGCCGTCGACTGGCCCGACGCGTTCCTCACCGGCAACGGCGAGTACGGGCTGATGGTGCCCGGCGAACCACACGCCGAGCGGCTCGTGCTCAACCACCACCGGTTCGTGCTGCCCAACGGCACCCACGACGCGCGGGCACCGCAGCTGGCCGCGCTGCTGCCCCGGATCCGGGAACTGGTCCTCACCGGCCGGCGGGCCGAGGCCGGCGAACTGCTCACCGGCGGCCGGGAGTTGACGTGGACCCAGCCGTACCACCCGGGGTTCGCGTTGACCGTCGACGCCGCGCCCACCCCGGTGCGTGACTACCGGCGGCACACCGACTTCCGCACCGGTGAGGTGGTGGTGTCGTGGTCCGGGCGACGGCGACGCAGCTTCGTCTCCCGCGCCGACCGGCTCGTCGTCACCCACCTCGACCAGGGCGGGTGTGTCGTCGGGGCCACCGGTGACCTGCCCGGCCGCCCCGACACGGTGCACTACGACACCACCGCCTACCGCCACGACGGGCTGGTGTTCCTGCGGGTACGCGGCCGCTACCCGGACGTCGGCGGGGCGTACGGGTTCGAGGGGGTGACCCTGGTCCGGGGGGATGCCGAACCCGCCGGCGACCGGGTGCTGGTGCACGGGCCGGCGCTGCTGACCACCGTCCTGGACCGCACCCGCAGCCCCCGGTGGCGCACCGCCGCGCAGGAACGTCGGCTGGCCGCCGGCCCGGACGACTACCCGACCCTGCTGGCCCGGCACGTCGCCCGGCACACCGGCCCGTACCGGCGCGTCGACCTGGACCTGGCGGTGCCGGCGGCGGACCGGGACCTGCCCGTCGGTGCGCTGACCGCCCGGCAGGTCGCCGCCGACCGGTTGGACCCGGCACTGCTGGAACGGCTCTTCCACGCCGGCCGGTACCTGCTGTTCAGTGCCAGCGGGGTGCTGCCGCCCCGGCTGACCGGGATCTGGACGGGGTCCTGGGACGCCGCCTGGGCGGGGGACTTCACCACCGACGCCAACCTCAACCTGCAACTGGCCGGCGCGAACGTCGGCGCGCTGCCCGAGGTGACCGCCGCGCACGCCCGGCTGGTCCGCGCCCAGGTCGACCACTGGCGGGACAACGCCCGCGCCGTCTACGGGGCGCGGGGCCTGCTGGCGCCCAGCCGCACCGACGGCGAACACGGGCACCTGTTCCACGTCCACCCGCACTGGCCGTTCACCGCCTGGCTGGCCGGCGCGCACTGGCTGCTGCACCCGCTGTACGAGCACCACCAGGTGACCGGGGAGCCACTGGGGGAGGTGGCGGGGTGGCTGGCCGAGGTCGCCGACTTCTTCACCGACGTGCTCACCGACGTCGACGGGCAGCCGGCGCTGGTGCCGTCGTACTCGCCGGAGACCGGGCCGCTCGACGACACCGGGCGGCCGGTGCCCGTCGCGGTGAACGCCACCATGGACGTCGCCGCCGCCCGGCACGCCATGACGGTCGCCGCCGAGGTGACCGGGTCGCAGCGGTGGGCGGCTACCCGGGACCGGCTGCCCGGCTACCGCATCGACGAGCGCGGTGCGCTGGCCGAGTGGGCGTGGCCCGGCTACCGCCCCGACGACGACCACCGGCACGTCAGCCACCTCTATCCGGTGTGGCCGACCGGGGAGGTCGACCCCGACGACACCCCGGAGTTGGCGGCGGCGGCGCACCGGGCGTTGACGGTCCGCGGCGACGAGGACGGCTCCGCGCACGGCACCCTGCACCGGGCCCTGGTGGCGGCCCGGTTGGGCGACGGGCCACTGGTCGGGGCGTACCTGCGGCGCATCGTCGCGGCGGACATGTTCTTCCGGTCGCTGATGAGTGCGCACAACCCGGGCCGGGTGACCTACAACGCCGACGCCGCGCACACCCTGCCGGCGGTGCTGATCGAGGCGCTGGTGCAGTCCCGGCCGGGGCTGCTGCGGCTGCTACCGGCGCTGCCACCGGACCTGACCCGGGGGACGCTGCGCGGGGTGACCTGCCGGGGGCGGATCACCGTCGAGGAGCTGACCTGGGACGAGGGTCGGGTCACCGCCCGCCTGGTCGCCGTGTCCGCTCAGCGGGTACGGGTGCGCAGCCCCTACGGCGACGCCGTCTGTGACCTGCCGGCGGGCACGGCGGTGCGGGTGGCCTTCGGCGGCCGGCCGGCCGGCACCGGGTGAGCGGCACACCTGCGGCCGGACACAGCGCGTCGGTGGGTCACAGCGCGTCGGGTCGGCACAGGGCCGGATGCCGCTCCCCGGGCCGCGCATACCAGGGGGCGTCGTCGGGGGCGGCGGCCGTGTCCAGCCGCAACCGCGCCCACTCGTCCAGCTCCGGCAACGCGTCGGGGGCGAACCAGCCGACCTCGGTGGACTCGTCACCGTCGGCGCGGGGCCACCCACCGACCGGCCGGCACCGGAACCACACGTTGAGGTACTCGCAGGCGTCACCGTTGGGGTAGACCACCGGGTGGGTGGCGACCCCCGCGATCCGGTCGACGACGACCCGTACCCCGGTCTCCTCCCACACCTCCCGCACGACGGCCTCGGCAGGCTGCTCACCCGGGTCGACCACCCCGGCCGGCAGCGACCAGCGGCCGTTGTCGCCCCGACGGGCCAGCAGCACCCGGCCCGCGTCGTCACGGACCACCCCGGTCACCCCGGGCAGCAGCAACAGGTCGTGCCCGACGTGGGCACGCAACTTCACGATGTACGGGGAGACGGCCACCGGCCCACGGTAACGGTCGTGGGACCGGTGGACCATCCCGACGCCCGCGCGACGCCGCCGCACCCGGGGCCAGGTGCAGCCTCTAGACTTGCCCGGCGATGGACCCGCAGCCCTCCCCCGCCGACCTGCGCCCCTGCGCGCACTGTGGACGTGACGTGCCGCAACGTGCCGGCGCGGGACGCCCGTTCCGCTACTGCCGGGACAACGACGGCGCCTGCCAGCGGGCGTCCCGCAACTCCCGGATGCGCCACCGCAACGCCCCCGGCCTGCCCGGCCAGGTGGCCCGCACCTGGGAGGCCGTCGACCGGCTCGACCAGGTGGTGGAAACCCTCACCGAGGCGCTGCACGCCGAGTTGTCCCCGGTCGGGGTGGAACGGCAACTCGCCCAGGCCCGCGCCGACGCCGCCACCGCCATCGCCCAGGCCCACGCCGCCCGCGACGAGGCCCGCGAAGCCGCCGAGACGGCCGCCGCGGAGACCACCCGGGCCCGGCAGGAGACCCGGGCCGCGGCCGCCGCCGCCGACGCGGCGCAGGCCCGCGCCGCGCAGGCCGACACCCGCGCCGCCGAAGCACAGCAGCGGGCCGGGCAGGCCGACACCGCCGCCGACGCGGCCCGCCGCGACGCCAGCGCCGCGCAGGCGCTGCGGGTGCAGGCCGAACGTGACCGGGACGCCGCCCGGCACGAGCTGCGGACCCTACGCACGGAACGCGACGCCGAGCGGCAACGCACCGCCGACCTGACCGCCGAACGCGACGCCGCCCGCGCCGACGCCGCCCGGGAGTTGGCCGACGCGCAGCGCGCCGCCGCCGAGGCCGCCGCCGCCCGCCAGGAGACCCAGCAGGCCCACGCCGACGCCGCGGCGGCCCGTACCCGCGCCGACACCGCCACCGAGCAGGCCCGGCAGGCGGAGGCCACCGCCGAGGCGGCCCGGCGGGACGTCGCCGCCGCACGGGCCGACGCGACGGCCGCCCGGCAGGAGACCGCCGCGCTGACCGCCCGCGCCGCCGAGGACCTGGCCGCCGCCCTGGCCCGGGTGGACACGCTGACCGCCGAGCTGACCCGGGCCCGCGCGGAGGTGACGCAGGCGCACCGGGCGACCGCCGCCGACCGGGCCCGGCTGGCCGAACTGGACCGGCTGCTGCCGGCGGCGCAGGCCGACCGTGACGCCGCCCAACGCCGGGCCGGTCAACTCGCCGACCAGGTCAGTGACCTGGCCGGCGCGCTGGCCCGGCTCAGCGGCCCCACTCAGCCGGGCTGAGTCGACCCCGACGGGTCAGGTCCGCCCGCGTCGCCGGGTCGGCCCACCGGGGCGGGGTGCACCTCGACCCGGGTGTCGTGGAACGTGGGCCCCCCACCGAGGTCGGTGTCCCGGACCCCGGTCACCGCGTTGACGGTGCTGCCGCCGGGGCTCAACCGGGCCCAGTACGCCTTGTAGGTGAACGCCAACCCGGGGCGGGTCGCGTCGTCCACGGCGACAGTGGCGAGGAACTCGCCCCGGTCGTTGTGCACCCGCGCCGGGTCACCGTCGGCCAGGCCCCGGGCGGCGGCGTCGACGGGATGCAGGTGGATGCGCGGCGGGCCGGTACGACCGAGGTGCCACGGCAACGACGCGAACGTCGAGTTGAGGAAGAACCGGCCGGCGGGGGAGATCAACGCCAGGGGGAACCGGCGGGCCAGCGCCGCGTCACCCACCTCGACCGGCGGGGTGTACCCGACGAGCGGGTCGACGCCCTGCGCGGTCAGCCGCGGGTCGTGGAACCGGGCCCGCCCGTCGAGGCTGGGGAACCCACCCTCGGCGTACGGGGCGGACCCCACCGCCACCCCCGTCGCCCGCACGTACGTGCTGCGTACCAACTCGTCGTAGCTGATGCCGGTGCCGTCGAGCAGCTGCCGGGCCAGGTCCTCGTCGCTGTCACGCAGCCGGGGATGGTCCAGCCCGAGCGCGGCGGCGATCCGCCGGAAGATCTCCGTGTTGGGTAGCGCCTGCCCCGGCGGGTCCAGCACCGGCAGGTTCAGGGTGGCGTAGTGGTGACCGTAGGAGGTGTGCAGGTCCAGGTGCTCAGGTTGCATGGTGGCCGGCAGCACCACGTCGGCGAAGTCGCAGGTGTCGGTCCAACGCTGCTCCAGCACCACGGTGAACAGGTCACCACGGGTCAACCCCCGACGCAGCAGGTTCTGGTCCGGGACGGTCGCGACCGGGTTGGTGTCGAACACCACCAGCGCGGTCACCGGCGGGTCCGCCTCCCCGGTCAGGGCGGCGGCGAGCCGACTCATGTTGATCGACCGGGCCGGGGGAGCGGGCATCCCGGCGGGCCGGGCGACCCGGTCGGAGTCGACCCGGTGATGCCCGCTGGTGGTGGCCAACGCCCCACCGCCGGGATACCGGAAATCCCCGGTGAGCAGGGGGATCGCCGCGATGGCCCGGACCGCCTGCCCGGCCCCGGCGTGCCGTTGCAGGCCCAGCCCGATCCGGATGGCGGTGGGACGGGTGGTGGCGATCCGCTCGCCGAGGCGACGCACCACGTCGACGTCGAGGCCGCACTCGGCGGCGGCACGCTCCACCGGCCACTCGTCCAGGCGGGCCGCCATCCGCTCCCACCCGACGGTGTGCGCGTCCAACCACCCGCGGTCGACCCCACCGACGTCCCGCACGTGCCGCATCAACCCCAGGGCGAGGGCGGCGTCGGTGCCGGGCAGCGGCGCCACGTGCTCGTCGCTGCGGGCCGCGGTGTCGGTGCGCAACGGGTCGATGGTGACCACGTACGCGCCGCGTTGTTGGGCCTGCCGCACGAACGGCCAGTGGTGCAGGTTGGTGGAGAGCAGGTTCGCCCCCCACAGGACGATCAGTTTCGCCTCGACCACCGACTCCGGTTCGAAACCGACGGACCCGCCGTAGATCGACCCGAGGGCGGCCCGGGACGCCGCGGTGCAGATGGTGGTCCGCAACCGCGACGCCCCCAGGTGGGCGAAGAGCCGGGGACCCATCGACCAGCCCTGCACCAGACCCATGGTGCCGGCGAAGTAGTACGGCAGGACCGACTCCGGTCCGTTGAGGTCGATGCTGGCCCGCAACCCGGCCGCGACCCGACGCACCGCCTCGTCCCAGCTCGCCGGCCGGTACGACACCGGCCCGACCCCCTTGGGGCCGACCCGCACCAGGGGGGTGGTCAGCCGGTCGGGCCCGGTGACCGCGTCGAGATAACGGTTGACCTTGCCGCACAACGCGCCCCGGGTGAACGGGTGACCAGGGTCGCCGCGCAGCGCCACCGGCCGCCCGTCGGTGACGGTGAGCTGCCAGACACACGTGTCGGGACAGTCCAGGGGGCACGCGCCGGGATGCACGGTGGTGGCCATGCCGCGGATGCTATCGCCACCGGCCGCCCCGGCACGGCCCGTCGTCGGCGCGGGACGCACCGGCGGCGGCTACCATCGCGGTGCACACCCGGGACACGGCACCGATGTCGACCCGGCCGCAGACGAACCCGCCGGGGCGGTGCGACGGCGGGCTACCCTTGCGGGGGCCGTCCCACCGGACGGGCGGGAATGCCCCGGCGGTGACCGGCCGTTACACCGGAAGACCAGCACCACGAACGAGGGGAAGTCGATCATGGGCGAGCGCATGCTGCGCGGAAGCCGACTGGGCGCGGTCAGCTACGAATCCGACCGCAACACGGAGCTCGCGCCGCGCCAGACCCGCGAGTACCTCTGCGCCAAGGGCCACCAGTTCGAGGTCCCCTTCGCCGTCGACGCCGAGGTCCCCACCACCTGGGAGTGCAAGTTCGACGGCAGCGTCGCCCGGCTCGTCGACGGCACCGAACCGGAGCAGAAGAAGGCCAAGCCGCCACGCACCCACTGGGACATGCTGCTGGAACGGCGCTCCATCGCCGAGCTGGAGGACATCCTCGCCGAACGGCTCCAGGAGGTCCGCACCCGCCGCGGCCGCGCCTGACGTACCGCACACCACGACGGCGCCCCCGGGGATCTCTCCCCGGGGGCGCCGTCGTGTCACCACCGCTTCCCCGCCCACCGGGACAACCGCAGCCCACGCCCCGGCCCCACCCGGGCCGAAAGACTGTGCCCGCTCCTGCGCGGGACCACCGGCCGGTCAGGGCCGGCGGGGCTCCACGATCTCCCCCTCGATGGCCCGCCCCCCGTCGACCGGCGGTGGGACCACCACGTCACCGTCGACCGGCGGCGTCGGCGTCGCCGGCTCCTCCCGACGCACCCGCACCGTACGCGGACCGAACAGGTCACCGGCCACCATCGACGACACCCGCCGCTCAGTGGCCCGCTGCACCCCCGAGCGCACCAACCGGCGCACCGGCGGCACCAGCAACACCACACCCACCACCCCACTGAACAGACCCGGCACCGCCAGCAGCAACGCACCGGCCAACCCGACCAGACCATCGGTCACCTGCCGGCCCGGCGGCTGCCGCGACTCCACCGACGTACGGAACCCCCGCCAGGCGCGCATCCCCTCCCGGCGCAGCAACACCAGACCCACCAGGGACGCGGCGAACACCAGCAGCACCGCCGTGCCGAACCCGACGGCCCGGCCCACCACGACGAACACCGCCAACTCCACCACCACCGCCAACAGCAGGGCCGGTGGCACGAACCTCAGGTATCGGCGCATCTCACCTCATCCGCGTCGCGCGGAACCCGCCCACCACCGTCAACCGGACAACGCCCGGGGCGACAGGCCCGCTCCTCCAGCATGCCACGCCCCACCTCACGGCCACCGGTCGTGACCGCGACGCAGCCGACCCGGCCGCCGGTCCCGCAACCCCCAGGTGGTGATCCGCCACAACGCCTCCGCCACGATCAACGGACTCATCTTGCTGGCCCCCCGCTCCCGCTCGACGAACGTGATCGGCACCTCCACGATCCGCACCCCCGCCCGGTGCGCCAACCGCGACAACTCCACCTGGAACGAATACCCCTGGGAACATACCGACTCCAGCCGCATCGCCCGCAACGCCGACAACCGGTACACCCGGAACCCACCGGTGGCGTCCGACACCGGCATCCCCAACGCCATCCGCGCGTAGAGGTTCCCGCACCGCGACAGCACCAACCGCCGCCACGGCCAGTTCACCACCCGCGCCCCACCCACCCACCGCGACCCGATCACCACATCCGCGTCGCGGGCCGCAGCCAACAACGCCGGCAGATCCTCCGGGGCGTGCGAACCGTCGGCGTCCATCTCCACCACCGCGTCGTAGCCGCGCTGCCGCGCCCACCCGAACCCCGCCAGGTACGCCGCCCCCAACCCCTCCTTGCCGGGCCGGTGCAGCACGTGCACCTGCGCGTCGGTGCCGGCCATCGCCTCCGCCAACGCCCCCGTACCGTCGGGGCTGTTGTCGTCGGCGACCAGCACGTCCACCGCCGGTGCCGCCCGGCGGACCCGGGCCACCACGTCGGCGACGTTGTCGGCCTCGTTGTAGGTGGGAATCACCACCAGCACCCGACCCACCCCGGGCTGCCCCGCGACTGCCTCACCCACGCCTGTCCCCCGTTCCTGCCGGCTCACCCGGCGACGGTGACCTCCCGCCGACGGCGCAGCATCCCCGCGACGACCAACGCCGCCACCGCCAGACCCGCCAGCGTCGACTCCGGCCACCGCCCGGCCCGGGTGGCCGGGGTACGCCCGTCGGAGAGCGTCACCTGCCGCACCACCACCGCCCGGGTGTTGAACCCGGTGGCGTCGCTTACCCGCCCGTCCGGGGCGACGAACCCGGACACCCCGACCGTCGAGGCCATCAACGCCGCCCGACCGTGCTCCACCGCCCGCAACCGCACCATCGCCAACTGCTGTCGGGCCTCCGCCACGTCGAAGGTGGCGTTGTTCGTCTGCACCACCAGCAACTGCGCCCCACCGTCGACGGTGTCGCGCACCAGACCGTCGTAGGCCACCTCGAAGCAGATCACGTCACCGAGGACCACCGGGCCCACGTCCACCACCCCCGGGGTCGACCCCGGCACGAAATCCGCCCGCACCCGGTCGACCTGCGACGACACCTTCCGCGCCAACGACCGCATCGGCACGTACTCGGCGAACGGCACCGGATGCCGCTTGGTGTACAACTGGGCCATGTCCGGGCCGGTGCCCGGCCGCCACAGGATGCCGGCGTTGCGCACCTCACCGTCACCCGGACCGGCAAGCACCGCACCGACCAGGATCGGCGCACCGATCGCGTCCGCAGCCGCGGAGATCCGCGCCCCGGCGGCGGCATTGCGCAACGGGTCGATGTCCGAGGAGTTCTCCGGCCACACCACCAGGTCCGGACGCGGCACCGCACCGGCGGCGACCCGCCCGGCCAACTCCACCGTCGCATCGGCGTGATTGTTGAGCACCGCCTGCCGCTGGGCGTTGAAATCCAACCCCAACCGCGGCACGTTGCCCTGCACGATCGCCACCCGCACCGACCGGCCACCGCCGGCACCCGTGGGGACCGCCAACCCCACCCCCACCAGCAGCAACAACCCGACCGCGACCCCGGCCACCGGCCGCCACACCCCGTCCGGGCCCGGCCACCGCCGCCACGACCCCACCAACAGCAACCCGCCGGCCACCGCAACGACCCCGGTGACCAGTGGGGCTCCACCGAGCCACGCCCACCCCAGCAGCGGCGACGCGTCCTGGCTGAACGCCAACCGCCCCCACGGGAACCCCCCGAACGGCGTCCGGTCGCGCAGCGCCTCCTGCCCCACCCACAACACCCCGGTCACTACCGGCCACGCCCACCGCCACCGGTCCACCACCGGCGACACCCACGCCGACGCCGCCCCCAGCAACGCCAGATAGCCGGCCTGCAACAACGACAACAACACCCACGGCAGCAGCCCGGTGTGCAGATTCGTCCACGCCAACAACGGGGCGAACAACGCCACCCCGGTCAGGAACCCCAACCCCGCGCCGGCCCGCAACCGCCGCCGGTGCACCGCCACCGCCAACCCGGCCACCCCCACCGGCGCCAACGGCCACCACCCGTACGGCGGGAACGCCACCAGCAGCGCCAACCCGGCCGCCACCGCCACCGGCACCGCCACCCGCAACGGCACCGGCCCCCTGGTCGGTCGTACCACCACCGGGGTACGCGTCTCATCCCGGTCGAGCGTCGTCACCGGCACCTCACCACGATCACGGGCCGAAGGCTACCCGCCCCACCCCGGCACCCCCGAACCACCGAGCCGCAGGCCCGAGCCCACCCGACACCGACCCGCCCCCGAACGACGCGACGCCGGCCGGCCCACCCCGGGGAACACCGGTGACACCGACCCCCGCAGCGGGCGGACACGAAATCGGGGCGCGGCCTCAGCCGCGCCCCGATGCTCCCAGGCCCTTCCCGGCCGGTGGGACACAATGAGCGACGCCGACCTTCGGACCGACCCGACGGTGGACTGGCTGCCCCCGCCCGGCCGTTGTCTACTGGCCGTACCACTCACCCTGCCCGTACACCGGTAACCGCGGCCGGTTCGCGCCGCCCCGCCGACCCCCGCCCGCTGGACCTGGCCGCCGCGACAAATACGCACCAACAATGTCGCTCGGCCAGCGGACGAAGGGACGAAGCGAACAACAGCCGCTTCCCGTAGTAGGACTCAAAGACGGTACGGCCTACACCCCCGCCGCTGTCAACCCACCACCGGCCAGTCACGTCCACCAACCCGGCGTGTCGCGTCGGCGGGTCTCAATCCCCACCGAGATGCCGACGCAACAAAGCCGCCGCCGCCACCGGATGCTCCCCCGCCAGCAACCCCCCGGCGGCCAGCACATAATCCACATCCACCACCGGCCGCGCCGCCCGCGGCAACGGCCACCCACCCGCACGATCAGCGAGCACCTGCGCCAACACCCCCACCCCGGCACCGGCCGACGCGTGACGCAGCACACCACCGGAACCCACCAGCAGCCGCACATCCCGCAGATCCCGACCCGCCCGCTCCCCCGTCGCCGCACCCCGGGCATGCCGCCGCAACGCCACCGTCGCCGCCAACACCGCGATCCGCCCGTCCACCGCCCGACCCGCCGCGTCAACCGGCAGGAACCCCGGATCAGCCGCCCGCACCGCCACCGCCGCCGCCAACTCCTCCTGCCCGACCGCATCGAGCAACCGTTCCTGCACCGCCGCCCGGACCACCCCCGGCGCGCTCCACCGCATCCCCAGGTCACCCTCCACGGTGCGGGCCCGCCACAACGCCCCAGCCACCTCCCGACCCGGCCCACCGGCCCGCTCGTCCGGCGTCAACACCGAATACACGTCGGTCGTCGCCCCACCCACGTCCACCACCGCCAGATCACCCCCCACCACGTCGGCGAGGACCTCCACCCCGGTCAACACCGCATCCGGGGTCGCCGCCCGCACCAACCGGGCGAACCGGGACCCCCGCGACAACCGCTTCCCCCCGATGACGTGCCGCAGGAACACCTCCCGGATCGCCGCCCGCGCCGACGCCGGCGCCAACACCCCGATCCGGGGCAACACGTTGTCCGCCACCGTCACCGGCACCCCCGCCGCCGCCAACACCTCCCGCAACCCCTCCCGCACGTCCACGTTGCCGGCCAACACCACCGGCACCCGCCACCGGGCCCGCGCCAACCGCGTCGCGTTGTGCGTCACCGTGTCGACGTCCCCACCGTCGGTGCCACCGACCAGCAACACCACATCCGGCCGCGCCGCCCGCACCGCCGCCAGCTCCGTCGCCGCCAACCGGCCCGCCGCCACGTGCACCACGTTCGCCCCCGCCGACAACCCCACCCGCCGACCCGCCTGCGCCGTCACCAACGGCTCGTAACCCACCACCGCCAACCGCAGCCCACCACCCGCCGACGAACACACGTACCACGGCAGAGCACCCGCACGCCCCACGCCGGCCCCGTCGACCGCCGCACCCACCGCCGCGTCCAACCCGTGCAGCACGTCCGTACCGACCGTCGTCGGCGCCGACGCCGCCCCCACCAACCGCCCCACGGCCAGGTCCACCACCGCCGCCTTCGTCCAGGTCGACCCGACGTCGGCGCAGACCGCCAGACTCACGCCGCCCCGGGAACGACCACGGTGCCCGTCGCCGTCACCGCCACGACCGGCTCCGCCAACACCTCCGCCGCCGACCCACCCCGCTCCGGCCGACCCCGACACACCACCCGCGCCACGAAATCGACCGTCCGGCTGCGGGTACCCACCCGCACCACCGTCGCCGTCACCTCCAGCACGTCACCCGCCCGCACCGCCGCCAGGAACTGCACGTCCGCGTACGACGCGAACAACCCCTCGTCACCATCGGTACGGATACACACCTCCGTCGCCACGTCCCCGAACAACCCCAACGTGTACGCCCCGTCCACCAGGTTCCCCGCGTAATGGGCGTGCGAATACGGCACATACCGCCGATGCGTCACCGTCAACCCGACCCGCGAATCGCTCATGCCCCCGCCTTCCTGCTCGTCACCAACGCGTGCACCAGATACGACGCCACCTCACCCGGCGTGGTGCCCCGACCGAAGATCCGGTCCACCCCCAACTCCGCGGTCATCGTCTCGTCGAACCGCGGCCCACCCACGATCAGCAACGGCCGCTTACCCGCCGGCAACGCCTCCCGGAACGCCGCCGACATCTCCCGCGTGTTGTGCAGATGCGCATCCCGCTGCGTCACCACCTGCGACACCAACACCGCATCCGCCCGCTCCCGCCGCGCCGCCTCCACCAGCTCCGGCACACTCACCTGCGCACCCAGATTGGTCACCTTCAACTCCCGGTAATACTCCAGCCCCTTCTCCCCGGCGATACCCTTCACATTCAGGATCGCGTCGATACCCACCGTGTGCGCATCCGTGCCGATACACGCCCCCACCACCGACAACTTCCGACGCAACCGCTGCTTCACCACCGCGTTGACCTCCTTGGCGCCCAGCAGCGGAAAGTCCCGCTCCACCACCTGCACCTGATCCAGATCCACCAGATGGTTCACCCGCCCGTACACCACGAAGAACGTGAACCCGTCACTCATCGGCTTCGCGTGCACCAGCATCGCCGGATCGATACCCATCCGGTTCGCCAACTGCACCGCCGCACCCTCGGCCCGCTTGTCGTGCGGCACCGGCAACGTGAACGACACCTGCACCATCCCGTCACCGGTGGTGTCCCCGTACGGCCGCACGACCCGCTTCCCCGCGACCGCGCCAGCCCCCACGACACCCGTGCCGTTCCCGCCGGGCATGCTCTCGCGGCCCGCACCGCGTTCGGTGCGCTCACTCATGCCGTTCCGGTCGGGCATGCCTTCGCGGCCCGCACCGCGTTCGGTGCGCTCACTCATGCCGTTCCGGTCGGGCATGCCTTCGCGGCCCTCACTTCGTTCGGTGCGCTCACTCATGCCGGCTGCTCCAGGATCTCCGTCGCCGGGTTGTAGTAGCCGGCCTCGTGCCGCGCCACCCCCGCCAACCCCTTACCCCGGTCCGCCGGGCGCTTCATGATGCCGAACGTGCCCTCGGCGATCGCCGTCAACAACGACTGGTCCCCGATCCGCTCCAACAACTGCACCGCCTCACCCAACACCCGGTTCGCCCGCTGCTGGATGAACCCACCCGGCGCCGGCACGAAATCCTCGTGCAACCCACCCGCCGCACCCAACACGTACCGCACGTTCTGCAACGCGATGTCCCGATCCGACAACCACGGCGTCACCACCGCCTCCGTCATCATCCCCACCAACAGGATCCCCTGCCCCGTCATCGTGCCCACCAGATTGAAGAACCCGTCCAACAGGTTCCCCCGGAACACGTCACCCGTCATGTGCTTCGTCGGCGGCATCCACTTCAACGGCGCATCCGGAAACAACTCCCGCGCCAACAACGCATGCGCCAACTCCAACCGGAACGACTCCGGCACATCCGGATTGATCTCGAACGCGTGCCCCAACCCCAACTGCCAGTCCGCCAACCCCGCCTCATGCGCGAAGAACTCGTTGAGCAACTGCGACACCGTCACCGTGTGCGCCTCGTCCACCGCATCCGCCGTGGTCAGATAGTTGTCCTCACCGGTGTTGATGATGATCCCCGCCCGCGCGTGCACCTGCCGCGAAAACCGCTGGTCCACGAACGTCCGGATCGGATTGATGTCCCGGAACAAAATCCCGTACATCGAATCGTTGAGCATCATGTCCAGCCGTTCCAGACCCGCCAACGTCGCCATCTCCGGCATACACAAACCAGACGCATAATTCGTCAACCGCACATACCGACCCAACTCCTTCGACGTCTCATCCAACGCCGCCCGCATCAACCGGAAGTTCTCCTGCGTCGCATACGTCCCCGCGAAACCCTCCCGGGTCGCCCCCTCCGGCACATAGTCCAACAACGACTGCCCCGTCGACCGGATCACCGCGATCACATCAGCACCCGCCCGCGCCGCCGCCTGCGCCTGCGGAATGTCCTCATAGATGTCCCCGGTCGCCACGATCAGATAGATCCACGGCCGCCGCACCGGATCCCCGTACCGCCTGACCAGACGCTCCCGCTCCACCCGCCGCCGATCAACCCGCCGCACCCCCGCCGCCACCGCCCGCCGCGACACCCGCCGCGCCGCCGTCGCCGCCCTCCCCGACGGCACCACGAACCGCACCGACCCCGCCGCCGCCTCCTGCGCCAACACCGTCACATCGTCGACACCCTCCCGCGCCAACGCGTCGAACACCGGCAACGCCACCCCGTGCCCCAGCCCCACATCCGCCACCACCGCATCCACCAACCGGTTCACCCACGGAATACCGTCCGGATCCGCCCCCGACACCCCCGCCAGCCGCAACACCGCCCGCTCCACCGACACCGTCGTGTGACTCCGCGCCAGATCCACCACCGGCTGCCCGGCCCGACGCGCCAACTCCCGCGCCCGACCCACCAACACCGGATCAAGACCAAGCTTGCCCGACCCGCCCTGCCGCGCCGTACCGATGGATCGCTCGCTCACGAAACGCCTTCCTCATAGATGACCTCACCACGCAACACCGTGCGCCGACACACCGGCAACGGCGTCGGATCCGCCGGACCCCGCAACTCAGGATCCTCGGCCTGCACCACCGGCAACCCCCGCTCCACCCCCGCCGGACTCGACCACACCGCGAACGTCGCCGGCGCACCCAACGCGATCACCCCCTCGTTGTCCAGATGCACCGCCCGCCACCCGCCCCGGGTGTGCGCCGCGAACGCCGCCCGCACACTCATCCGCTGCGACACACTGTGATGCGCCGCCGCCGCCCGCACCGAACCCCACGGATCCAACGGCGTCACCGGCGAATCCGACCCGAACGCCAACGCCACCCCCACCGCATGCATCGCCCCCATCGGATTCGACTCCAACGACCGGGCCAGACCCAACCGCGACTCGTACATCCGACCCGCACCACCCCACAACCGGTCGAACGCCGGCTGCATACTCGCCACCACCCCGTACTCCACGAACCCCGCGATCAACCGCTTGCTCATGATCTCCGCATGCTCCACCCGGTGCCGCGCCGCCCGCACCCGGTCCGTGCCCAACACCGCCGCCGCCCCCGCGAACCCCTCCAACACCGTCGCGATCGCCGCATCACCGATCGCATGGAACCCGCCCTGCATCCCGTGCGCCGCACAATCCACCAAATGATCACGAACCTGACCGGCACTCAGATAACCGTGACCGCAACCCTCACCGTCGAGGTAATCCCGCGACACGTGCGCCGTCCGCGACCCCAACGCCCCGTCCGCGAACAGATCACCACCCGCACCCACCGCACCCAACTCCCGCGCCCGCGCCGCCCCCGACAACTCACCCCAGTACCCGTACACCTCCGGCAACCCCGCCCCCGACAACGCCAACAACCCGGTGAAGTCCTCCTCGTCGGAAATCTGCGGACCACCACACTCGTGCACCGCCGCGATCCCCAACGACGCCGCATGCGCCAACGCCACCCGCTGCGCCGCCACCCGCTGCACCCGACCCACCGAACCCTGCGCCGCCGCCCGCACCACATGGTGCGCGTCGCGCCGCAACCACCCCGACGCATCGAAACCCGGCACCACCGCAGCCTGCGGACACGCCGCCAGCAACGCCTGCGACACCAACGCCGAATGGATCGACGCCTGCGACAGGTACACCCGCCGGCCACCCGCCGCCCGATCCAGCTCCACCGCATCCGGCAGCCGCGGATCCCCCCACGCCGACTCGTCCCAACCGTGTCCCAACACCACCGCGTCACCCGGCAGACCCGCCGCGAACGCCGACACCGCCGCCAGCAACTCCCCCGCCGACCGCACCGACGACAGCTCCAGACCCGACAACACCAGCCCGGTATCCGTCGCGTGCACATGCGCGTCCACGAACGCCGGCGTCACCAACGCCCCGTCCAGCTCCACCACCCGATCGGCGGCCGGCGCATCCGCCGCCCCACCCAACCAGGCGATCCGCCCGTCCCGCACCAACAGCGCCGTCGCGCTCGGCTCCGCCGGACAGTGCAGCACTCCACCGCGATACAACGTCGAGGGGTTCGTCATGGCACTCAGTCTGCCGCCAACCGGGACTCGAAGAGACCACGTACCCCCGGCTCCGACCGCAACAACCCCAACGCCAGATCCGCATGCCCCGGCACGAACCCGTTACCCACCAGCATCGTCACGTCCGCCGCCAACCCCTCCGCACCCAACGCCGCCGCCGCGAAACTCGTCGCCATCGAGAAGAAGATCACCGTGCCGCCGTCCGCCGTGGCCAACACCGCACCGTGCTCACACCCCGGCACGTCCACGCACACCACCGTCACGTCCGCCGGCCCACCCAACGCCGTCGTCACCGCCGACGACAACCCCACCGGATCCCGGGCATCGGCCAACGCCACCACCGACGCCAGACCAGCCGCCACCAGCGCGTCCCGCTCCGCCGCCACCGGCACCACCCCGACGGTACGACCCGCACCCGCCCGCCGCGCCGCCGCCAACGACAACGACCCGCTCTTACCGCCCCCACCGATCACCGCCACCGTCACCGCCGACCCGTCACCGGCGCGCTCCCGCCGCGCCACCTGCTCGGCGACCACCCGGGCCGTCAACGCCGGCGCCCCGCACACGTCCAGCACCGCCAACGCCAACTCCGGATGCAGGTCCCCCGGCAGCACCGCCGCGATCGACCGGGCGAACAGGATCGCGTACCCGTCACACGGCACCTGCTCGCTGCGCCCGTCCCAGCGGGCCAACCCGTCGAGGATCGTCAACGGCGTCAACGTCAACGACACCAGCGTCGCCACCCGGTCACCCACCGCCAACCCCAACGGCGACCGACGGCCGACCTCCTCCACGGTGCCGATCAGCATCCCGCCCGACCCGGTCACCGGATTCTGCATCTTGCCCCGGGTCGACACGATCTCCAGCACCTCGGCGCGGATCTTCTCCCCGTCCCCGTCGTGCTTCTGCGCCAACTGCCGGAAACTCGCCGCGTCGAGATTCAACCGCTCGACCCGGATGCGCACCTCGTTCGGGGCGATCCGAGGGTCGGCGTCCAGCCGCCAGGCCGCCTGCGGCAGCACCCCCGCCGGCTCCACGACACGGTGCAGGCCCACCGGTGACGTCACACCAACCTCCCCCCTCCACCGCCCGAAGCCCCGACCAGGACTCGCATCGCGGGAAAACTTACGGCAGACTAATTTCTTCGCCGGATATTTTCCAGTAGCCTTCGGATCTACCGATCATCAACCGCCGGCCACCCCGGCCACGCACACCACGAGGAGGGGCCGTGACCCAGACCCAACCGATGGCGACCATCCCTGGGCCCCGCCCCGCCCCGGTCGCCGTACCGACCGCCGGCCAGCCCTACGAATACCGCCGCAGCCCCCTGGTCGAGCCCGACTGGACCCGCTTCCCCGGCTGGCGTCACGTCACCCGCGAGCAGTGGGAGAACGCCCAGTGGCAACGCGTCAACTGCGTCAAGAACATCAAGCAGCTGCGCGCCGTCCTCGGCGACACCGTCGACGAGACCTTCTACACCGACCTCGCCGCCGACCAGCAGGCCCTGGCCACCATGTCGATGCTGGTGCCACCCCAGATGATCAACACGATGGTGCCGTTCGCCCCGATGACCACCGAGGCGTTCCGCGCCGACCCGATCCGCCGCTACATGATCCCCGTCGCCGCCGACCGGCGCACCGACTGGCCGTCACACCCCTACGCCAGCCGTGACTCACTGCACGAACACGACATGTGGGTCGCCGAGGGTCTCACCCACCGCTACCCCACCAAGGTCCTCGCCGAACTGCTCTCCACCTGCCCCCAGTACTGCGGACACTGCACCCGGATGGACCTCGTCGGCAACTCCACCCCCGCCGTCGACAAACTCAAGCTCACCCTCAAGCCCGTCGACCGCTACGACGCCCACATCAGCTACCTCAAGGCCCACCCCGGCGTCCGCGACGTGGTCGTCTCCGGCGGCGACGTGGCCAACGTCCCGTGGCGCAACCTTGAGTCGTACCTCATGCGGCTGCTCGAACTCGAAACCGTCCGCGACATCCGGCTCGCCACCAAGGCCCTCATGGGCCTGCCCCAGCACTGGCTCCAGAACGACGTCGTCGAGGGCCTGGAACGGGTCGCCCGCACCGCCGCCCGCCGCGGCGTCAACCTGGCCATCCACACCCACGTCAACCACGCCCAGTCGATCACCCCGCTGGTCGCGAAGGCCGCCCAGACCGCCCTCGACGTCGGCGTCCGCGACGTGCGCAACCAGGGCGTACTCATGCGCGGCGTCAACGCCACCGCCCCCGACCTGCTCGACCTGTGCTTCGCCCTGCAGGGTGAGGCCGGCATCCTGCCGTACTACTTCTACATGTGCGACATGATCCCCAACGCCGAACACTGGCGGGTCCCCGTCTGGCACGCCCAGCAGCTCCAACACGACATCATGGGCTACCTGCCCGGCTACGCCACCCCCCGGATCGTCTGCGACGTGCCCTTCGTCGGCAAGCGCTGGGTGCACATGCTCACCGAGTACGACCGGGAACGCGGCATCTCCTACTGGACCAAGAACTACCGCACCTCCATCGAGTCGGCCGACCTGGAGGCGCTCAACAAGCGCTACGCCTACTACGACCCGATCGACACCCTCCCCGAGGCCGGCCAGCAGTGGTGGGCCGCACACCGCGACGACTGACCCCACGACACACCCACCCCGCCGCCCCCGACGACCCGACCGGTCCCGGGGGCGGCGCGCGTCACGCCCCGCGCGGGGCGTACATGATCACGGCGACGCCGAGCAGGCAGATCGCCGCGCCCGTCAGGTCCCACCGGTCCGGCCGGAAACCGTCCACCAGCACCCCCCACGCCAGCGATCCCGCCACGAACACCCCGCCGTACGCGGCCAGGATCCGGCCGAAGTTCGCATCCGGCTGGAAGGTCGCCACGAAGCCGTACACGCCCAACGCGAGCACCCCGGCGGCGATCCACCACAGCCCCCGGTGCTCCCGCCAGCCCTGCCAGATCAGCCACGCCCCACCGATCTCGGCGAGCGCGGCCAGGACGAACAACACCAACGACCGGGCGACCAACATGCCCGCACGCTAACCCGGACAGCCCCCTGAGCATGCTCAGGGGGCTGTCCGCACGGGTGATCCGCTCAGCGCATGGCGTCCCGGACGTCGCGACCGGCGTCCTTGACGTGCTCACCGGCCTGCCGGGCGCGCGCCTCGCTCTGCTCGGTGGCACCCTCGGCGCGCATCCGCTCGTTGTCGGTGACGTCGCCGATCCGTTCCTTCGCGGCGCCGGTCAGCTCCTGGGCCTTGTTCTTCGCCTTGTCGGTGAAGCTCATGTCGCCTCCTGTCGCTGCGGCGGTCACGGGGCCGATGCCCCGCACCCGTGGCGTCCCCGCTCTGTCCGGCTCGAAACGAATTCGCGCCGTAGGCGCTGCTGTTCGTGGTGTGCCGTGGCACACCACCGGTAAGCCATCCTAGGACAATAGGCGGCGAGCGGTGGCCTGCTGCCGGTGATCAGGAGGGCTGGACCTGGTCGAAGAGGGCGAGGGCTTCGGCGGGGTCCGGGCTCACCAGGCGTTCCAGACCGGCCGTCGTGATCCTCGACCAGGTGGCGGCCCGGGCCCACATCCGTTCCTCGAAGGCGCGGACCGCCTCGTCCAGATTCTCCGGGTCGGCGGCGATGGCCTCCGCGAGCTCGGCACCGTCCAGCATCGCGAGGTTCGCGCCCGCCCCCAACGGTGGCATCAGGTGGGCGGCGTCGCCCAGTAGCGTCACCCCCCGGACATGGTCCCAGGTGTGGGACGCGGGTAGGACGTAGACGGGTCGGTGGGCGAAGGCGGTGCCGTGGCCGAGCAGGTCGCGCACGGGAGCGGCCCAGCCGTCGAACAGCGCCAGCAGACCCGACCGGGTGGCCTCGACATCGGCCAGGTCCAGGTGCGCGTGCCAGTCCAGCGGCGCACGGAGCCTGGCGTACACCTTGACGTGACCGCCGCTGTTGCGTTGGGCGACGAGAGACCGGTTCACGCCGTACACGGACACCGAACCCGCACCGATGAGCCGGGCGAGGTCAGGGTGGCGGGTGTCGACGTCGTCGAGGGAGGTCTCGACCGAGGTGACACCGGTGTACTGCGGCGTCACCGACGAGACCGCCGGACGGACCCGGGACCAGGCGCCGTCGGCGCCCACCACGAGATCGAACGCCTCCGGCGGCCCGTCGGCGAAATGCACCAGGACGCCCTCCCCCGCCCCCGGCACCACCCGCGTCACCTCCCGCCCCCACCGCACGTCCAGCGAGCCGAGCAGCAGATCGCGGAGTTGCCCGCGGTCGATCTCCGGATTGGCCCGCTCGTCCGGGGCGGGTTTCCAGTCCCGCAGCACGGTCCCCGCGGCGTCCAGGATGCGCATGGCCTGTCCTTCGGGACGGGACAGCGCCTCGAACTCCGCCAGCAACCCCGCCTTGTCCAGGGCCCGCTGCCCCAGCCCCTCGTGCAGGTCCAGCGTGCCGCCCGGGGGGCGGGAGTCGGGCGAGGGATCACGTTCGAGGACGGCGACCCGGTGGCCGTGGCGGTGCAGGACCCGGGCGAAGGTCAGACCCGCCGGGCCGCCCCCGACCACAGCTATACGATGTCTCATGGCGATACACCGTATAGCTCCCCTACAATTCAGCGCAACGACAGGGAGTGATCATGAGTGTCTGGGACCGGCCCGCCCCGCCGAACCCCCCCGTACCGCTCGACCGGGGGCAGATCATCGCCGCCGCCATCGCGCTGGCCGACGAGGGCGGGCTGGCGGCGGTCTCGGTGCGTAAGGTCGCCGCCCGACTGAACGCCGGCCCGATGCGGCTGTACGGCTACATCTCCACCAAGGACCAACTGTTCGACCTCATGGTGGACGAGGTGTACGCCGAGATCCTCCCCGGGGAGCGACCCGGTGACTGGCGGGAGGCGTTGCGCGGCCTCGCCCACCGCACCAGACAGGCCGCGCTGCGGCACGAATGGCTGGCCGACCTGCTCGGCGGCCGCCCGGCCCTGGGCCCGAACGGCCTCGCCGTCACCGAAGCCACGCTGGCCGCCCTCGACGGCCTCGCCGACGTCGACACCGTCATGCGCGCCGTGGAGACGGTCAGCGCCTACTTCACCGGCGCGATCAGGCGCGAGGTCGCCGACCTGCGGGCCGAACGCGCCACCGGCCTGTCCAAGCGCGAGTGGCAGCGTGCCTCCGGCCCGCACGTGACGAAGATGCTGGCCACCGGCCGTTTCCCGGCGCTGAGCAGGGCCGTGCACGACGGCACCGAGGTGGCCGCCGAGGTCTCCTTCGCCACCGGCCTGGACTGGGTCCTCGACGCCGTGGCCGCCAGACTCACCCGACCGGCGGGGTGACGATCCACTCCCGCCGCAGGTGGGAACCCCGCAGAACGACGGCACGCTCTGCGGTCCCGGTCCCGGTCCCGGTCCCGGTCCCGGTCCCGGTGCGGGTGCGGGTGCCGGTGGCGGTGGCGGAAACCGGCGAACGGACCGGTGTCTCCGCGCCGGGAACTGCGGGCGGAGCCGGGCCGGGCCCGGCGGATGCTGGTTGACTGGGGGGATGAGCGAGATCATCCTGATCCGGCACGGCGAGACGACGTGGAGCGCCAGCCGGCGGCACACCTCGTACACCGACCTGGAGCTGACCCCCGACGGCGAGCGGCAGGCCCGCGCGCTGGCCGGGGTGCTGACCGGCCAGCGCCTCGCCACCGTGCTCGCCAGCCCCCGGCGGCGGGCGCTGCGCACCGCGCAGCTCGCCGGCCTCACCGTCGACCACACCGACGACGACCTCGTGGAGTGGAACTACGGCCGGTACGAGGGCCGCACCACCGCCGACATCCACACCGACCGGCCGGACTGGGACATCTGGACCGACGGCTGCCCCGACGGGGAGGCCCCCGACGAGATCGGCGCCCGGGTCGACCGGCTGCTCGCCCGGCTCACTCCCCTGCTGGAGCGGGGCAACGTGGGCCTGGTCGGGCACGCCCACCAGCTGCGGGTGGTCGGCGCCCGGTGGATCGGGCTGCCCCCGTCCGGCGGCGGCAAACTCCGCCTGGACACCGCCACCGTCAGCGTGCTCGGCCACGAACACGGCCGACCGGTGCTCCTGCGCTGGAACGGCCGCTGAGCGGGCCCCGCGTCACGCCACCCGCCGACGGGGCACCACCGGGGGTGTCAGGCCGACGCCTCCGCGCCACCCCGGGCCCGGGGCCGCAACTCGCCGACGGTGATCTTCGGCGGTCGCCCCTCGTACGGCGTCGACAGCACCACCGTCGTGCGGGTGGTGACGTTCGCCGCGGTACGGATCTCCTGGAGCACCCGTTCCAGGTCGGCCGGCCCGGCCACCCGCACCAGCAGCAGGTAGAAATCCTCCCCCGCCACCGAGTAGCAGGAGTCGATCTCGGGCAGGTGGGCCAGCCGCTCCGGCGCGTCGTCCGGTTGGGACGGGTCGAACGGCCGGATCGCCACGAACGCCGTCATCGGCAGGTCCAACGCCTCGAACGACACCCGGGCGGTGTACCCGTTGATCACACCGCGCTGTTCCAGCCGGCGGACCCGCTGGTGCACGGCCGAGACCGACAGGCCGACCCGCTCCGCCAGATCCGTGTACGACAGACGGCCGTCGGCGGTCAGCGCGGCGACGATGGCACGGTCGATCTCCTCCACGCGTGCAACCTACCCGGTGGAGCGCTCCCCTGGCGACGACGTCCCGCCGGAGGTGACGCTCAGCGGGCCGCCCGGTCGCGCACCGCGTCCGCGGCGAAGTTCAACACCTCGGCCAGATCGTCCTCGTCGAGGAAGGGCAGATCGGTGAGGATGTCCGTCACCGACATCCCCTCCGCCATCATCGCCAGCAGGGTCGCCACCGGGATCCGGGACTGCCGCACGCAGGGTGCGCCACCCATCACCTCGGGGTCGATGGTGATCCGGGGAAAGGTCACCGGCACAGGCTAGTCCCTCGCCAACGCCCGGGAGATCACCAGCCGTTGGATCTGGTTGGTGCCCTCGACGATCTGGAGCACCTTCGCCTCGCGCATGTACCGCTCGACCGGATGGTCGGACACGTAACCGGCCCCGCCGAGCACCTGCACCGCGTCGGTGGTCACCCGCATCGCCACGTCGGTGGCGAACAGCTTCGCCTTGGCCGCCTCGATCGAGTACGGCCGGCCGGCGTCGCGCAGCCGGGCGGCGGCCAGGGTGAGCGCCCGGGCGGCGGAGATCTGGGTGGCCGCGTCGGCCAGCAGGAAGCCCAGCCCCTGGAAGTCGATGATCGACCGGCCGAACTGCTGCCGTTCCCGGGCGTAACCGACGGCGTAGTCCAGCGCCGCCTGGGCCAGGCCCACCGCGCAGGCGGCGATGCCGAGCCGACCCGAGTCCAGCGCGGACATCGCGATGGTGAACCCCGCCCCCTCGCCGCCGATCAGCCGGTCGGCCGGCACCCGGGCGTCGTCGAAGGCGACCTGCGCCACCGGCGAGGAGCGCAGCCCCATGGTCCGCTCGGCCGCCTGCGGCACGATGCCCGGCGTGTCCCGGTCGGCCAACAGGCAGGAGATGCCCTTCGGGCCCGGCTCGCCGGTGCGGCAGAAGACGTTGTAGAAGTCCGCCACCCGGGCGTGCGTGATCCACGCCTTGACCCCGGTGACCCGGTAGTCGTCGCCGTCGCGGACCGCCCTGGTGGTCAGCGACGCCGCGTCCGAGCCCCCCTGCGGCTCGGAGAGGCAGTACGCCCCGAGCAGTTCCCCGCCCACCAGGTCCGGCAGCAGTTTGCGTTGGGCGTCGGTGCCGAACTCGGCCAGCGGGTAGCAGGACAGGGTGTGCACGCTGACCGCCTCGGCGACCGCGAGCCAGCGCCCGGCCAGGATCTCCAGCACCTGGAGGTACACCTCGTACGGCTGGGCGGCGCCGCCGTGCTCCTCGGCGTAGGGCAGGCCCAGCAGGCCCGCCCGGCCCAGGGTGCGCAGCACGTCCCGGGGGAACTCGGCGCGCTCCTCGAAGCCGGCGGCCCTCGGCGCGAGCTCCCGGTCGGCGAGTTCGGTGGCGAGGTCGAGCAGGTCGTGGGCCTCGTCGGTGGGCAGGATCCGGTCGACAGTCATAGCGCGATGAACTCCAGGGTGGTGAGCCGTTGCCCGTCGTCGGGCGCCACCCCGTCAGCTTAACGGTCGTTTGGGCCAGGGCCCAGTCCGGCGGTCGGGACGCGACCACGTCCCGGGGTGAACCGTGGCCGCGTCGATCTCGTACCACCGGATGCCTTCCCCGGGTCCCGACGAGCCCGACCGGAGATTCCGATGCACCGACGCGCAGCACTGACCTGGACCGGGGTGGCCCTCGCCGCCCTGGTCACCGGCTGGGCGGCCCTGGCCGTCCCCACCGCGAGTGCCGACACCGAGCCCGCGCCACCGGCCACGGCCGGCCCCGTCGCCACCGACCCGACCACCGGCACCACCGGTCCCCCGGCCACCGCCACCGACGGGCCCACCGCGGGCCCGGCCACCGCGCCCGCCGGGTCCCCGGTGGCCGTGCACGGCCGGCTACGGGTGTGCGGGGTGAACCTGTGCGACGAGGCCGGCGAACCGGTCCAACTGCGCGGGATGAGCAGCCACGGTCTCCAGTTCTTTCCGAACTGCCTCAACCCGGACTCGCTGGCCGCGCTGCGCACCGACTGGCAGGCCGACTTCGTCCGGGTGGCCATGTACGTCCAGGAGGGCGGCTTCGAGACCGACCCGGCCGGCTTCACCCGCAGGGTCGACGAGGCCGTGGCGACCGCCAGCGCGCTCGGCCTCTACGTGGTGGTCGACTTCCACATCCTGACCCCCGGTGACCCCCGGTTCAACCTGGAGCGGGCACAGTCGTTCTTCGCCGACGTCGCCGCCCGGCACGCCGAGCGGACCAACGTGCTCTGGGAGATCGCCAACGAACCCAACGGGGTCGGCTGGGCCGACATCAAGAGCTACGCCGAGCAGGTCATCCCGGTGATCCGGGCCGCCGACCCGGACAGCGTGGTGCTGGTCGGCACCCGGGGCTTCTCCTCCCTCGGCGTCTCCGAGGGCGCCGACGAGACCGAGGTGATCGACGACCCGGTCGACGCCACCAACATCATGTACACGTTCCACTTCTACGCCGCGTCCCACCGGGACCTGCAACGGGCCACGGTGGCCCGGGCCGCCCGGAGCCTGCCGCTGTTCGTCAGCGAGTTCGGCACCCAGACCTTCACCGGCGACGGCCCCAACGACCTCGACAGCGCCAACACCTGGCTGGACCTGCTCAAGAGCCTGAAGATCAGCTATGCGATGTGGAGCTTCTCCGACGGGCCGGAGAGCAACTCGGTGTTCCGGCGGGGCACCTGCGCCGGTACCGATTTCACCGGCACCGCCGTGCTGACCGAGTCGGGGGAGTTCATCCGCAGCCGGATCCGGGGCTGACCCGGCTGGACGACGACGGTCGGCGTCGCCGCACGCGGCGGGGCCGACCGTCGGTGGCCGCGACCCACCCCGACGCAGACCGCCGCCCGGCGACGCCACGTCCCCCCGGCGGTGCCGTCAGCCGGCGACGACGGCGCAGACCCGGCGCGCACGATCGGGGTGGGTCAGCACGTCCACGCTGTCGACGTACTGGTCCACGGCCCCGACCAGCGGCCGGTCCCGCAGTGCCGGGTCCACGACCGCGGCCCGCAGCGCGGCGGCGAGGCGGGGCGCGTCGAGCACCAGGAAGGGCCGCCCGTGGAAGGGCCGGGCCGTGGTGACGACCGGCGCGGCCAGCCCGGTGGCGTTGGTCCACTCCCCGACCGTCTCCAACGCCCGCACCAGGCCCGCCTGCCGGTGCGGCCAGTCGCCCGGGGAGAGGGTGTCCGCCAGCGCCGCCACCACCGGCCCGGCATCCGGCAGCGCGGCGAACGCGGTGCCGAGCCACTTGTCGTACGGCGGCCAGCGCCGGTGCAGCAGCAGACCGAGACGCATCAGGTCGTGGGCCACCCGGGCGGCCACCAGGCGGCTGCCCAACGCGTCGCCCACCTCGGCACACCGGCCGACGAGATGCTCGGCCTGCCCCACCCGGGTCCACCCGGCGGCCAGCACGTGCCGCCACACGTCGTCCGGATACCAGGCCAGGCGGGCGCGGACCGCGCCGACCGCGCCGCCGAGCCCGTCGTGGAAGACCGCACCCGCGGTCAGTTCGGCCAGCCGCTGGGTCGGGGTGGCGAGCCAGTCGTCGGTGGTGACCGCGACGGTGGGGTCGAAACCGAGCCGGCCCCGCAGCCAGTCCCGCCAGCCCGCCACCTCGACCCCGCTACGGTCCCCGGCGGCATCGGGCACCCCCAGCCGGGCGGTCGGCCAGCTGAGGAACCGGGTCGGTCGGCCCAGGAACCGGGTCGGCAGGTCGACCAACGCCGCCCGCACCGACGCCAGGTCGGCCGGCTCGGCCAGAAAGATCTGCGCCCGGGGGCCCCAGTCGTGGTCGGTGGAGCGCTCGGTGTCCAGACCCAGCAGCTCCGAACCGCCGTCGAGCAACCCCGCCGAGTACCGCAGGCCCGGCAGTCGGCTCGCCAGCAGCGGCGCGAGGACCTCGTCGTGGAAGCGGCGGCACAGCACCAGACCGGGCACGAACTCCATGCCCGCAGTCTCGCCCCGCCGGCCGGTGGGTGTCACGCCGGTTTCCCGCCCACCACCGGTTACTCGACCGGCTCCGGGTCCGGTACGGCCGGGACACCGTCATCGTGGCCACCGTGCCGGTGCCCTGGTGACCCGACGGGTGCGGGAGAACACCGCGTCACCGGCCGGCCCGAGCTGCGGCCCGGGTCGACCGTCGTGCCGTCCCCCATCCCGTCGGTGGGGTGTGCCAGGCTGTCGGGCGTGGCAGACCAACCCCCGATCCTGCTGATCGACGCCCCCAGCCTCTACTTCCGGGCCTACTTCGGGGTGCCCGAGTCGGCGGCGCGGACCGACGACGGCCAGCCGGTCAACGCCGTGCGCGGGTTCCTCGACATGCTCGCCCACCTGGTCCGCACCCGCCGGCCCGACCGGATGGTCTGCGCGCTCGACCACGACTGGCGGCCCGCCTGGCGGGTGGAGCTGCTGCCGTCGTACAAGGCGCACCGGGTCGCCCCCGAGGGAGGTGAGGAGGTGCCGGACACCCTCTCCCCGCAGGTGCCGGTGATCCTCGACGTGCTGGCCGCGATCGGCATCACCGCCACCGGGGCCACCGGCTACGAGGCCGACGACGTGCTGGGCACCCTGTCGGTCACCCAACCCGGCCCGGTGGAGGTGGTCTCCGGCGACCGGGACCTGTTCCAGCTCATCGACGACGCCCGCCGGGTCCGGTTGCTCTACGTCGGTCGCGGGGTGGCCAAGCTCGACGACTGCGACGACGCCGCGGTCCGGGCCCGCTACGGTGTTCCCGCCGACCGGTACGCCGACTTCGCCGCGCTGCGCGGCGACCCGAGCGACGGGCTGCCCGGGGTGCCCGGGGTCGGCGAGAAGACCGCCGCCCGGCTGATCGACCGCTACGGCGGCCTGCCCGGCATCCTCGCCGCGCTCGACGACCCGGGCTCCGGCTTCGCCCCGGGGCTGCGGGCCAAGCTCGACGGCGCCCGCGACTATCTGGCGGTGGCCCCGAAGGTGGTCCGGGTCGCCACCGACGTGCCGCTGCCGACGCTGGTCACCACGCTACCCACCGCGCCCGCCGACCCCGACCGGCTGTTGGAGCTGGCCCAACGGTGGAACCTGGCCGGCTCCTGCCGACGGCTGGTCGACGCCCTCGCCGCGCAGCCCTGACCCGGCCGGCGAGGGCTGTGCGGGCCCGGCCGGGGGACGTCCCGGCCGGGCCGGGTCCGGTACGCGCGCCGCACGCCCGGTACGCGCGGCGGGGAACAGTCCCGGTGCGGGCCCGGTCAGCGCGGGGGTGGGACGTCCCGGCGGGACGGGAACGGGGTGCCCGGCCGACCCAGGGTGGCCGACCGGCTGCGCAGTCCCACCGGGTCCGGGGCGGTCTCCGGTTCGACCACCGGCGCGTTGGCCTGCCGGGCGTGCAGGTAGGCGGCGGCGGCCCGGTCGTCGTCGGTGGGGGCGGCGAGCAACGCGTAGACCAGCCCGACCACCACGAGGATCACCGCGAGGACGATCGGCACCAGCAGCGTGCTCACCCCCGCGCCGGTCAGCTCGCCGCGCCGCTCGTGCAGGTGCACCGACAGGGCACTCATCCCGGTGAAGTGCATACCGTTGACGGCGACCCCCATGACCAGGGCCGACCCGGCGATCGCCAGCCCCCGGCGGACGGTCATCGCCAGCCACAGCGCCACGGTGGCCGCGACGACGGCGATGGCCACCGACAGCCCGACCCGGGTGGCGTCGTAGCTCAGGTCGCCGTTGAGTCGCATCGCCGCCATCCCCGTGTAGTGCATGGCGGCGACACCGATGCCGGTGAACAGGCCACCGCCGAGGACCTTCGCGGCACCCAGCCGACCGGTGCCGACGATGGCCAGGCCGATCCCGACGGCGGTGACGGCGATCACCGTACTGGCGACGGTGAGCGGAACGTCGTAGCGGATCCGGGTGCCGGTGACCGCGAAGCCGAGCATGGCCATGAAGTGCATCGCCCAGATCGCCGTGCCGCCGATCGCCCATGCCGCCAGCAGACCCCACCAGAAGCGCTGCCCGGAGCTGGAGGCGGTACGGATCCGCCCGGCGCAGACCAGACCGAGGAACGAACCGAGAACGGACAGTGCGTAACTCAACGCGGGTGTGATCCACCCGTACTCAAAGTGATTGATCTCCGCCACGGCGGCCTTCCCCCCACTCATTACCGGCGCGTAGGAGACCGCGCCCGAGCAATGATCGGGGAGGCTCCGAGCAGGCGCAACATCGGCCCCCCGGTTTCCTGGCGGGTGCCGTCACGGTGACCGTGCGATGCGTCGATTCACCGCCCGTCGGTGACCGAAAGTGATGATCAGGCGGAGGTGTAATGGGCGAGTACGCCCCGGTTCACGGCCGCGATCGCCTGCCGCGCGGTGGCCCGCAGCTCGATCGACGCCCCACCGGAGTCGGATAGCTGACCGAGCAGGTCGGCGACCTGCCGGGCCCACCGGACGAAGTCCCCGGCGGGCATCTCACCGTCGATCTGGTGCCCGCTGGCGAGCACCTTGGCCAGGGTCTCCCCCCGCGCCCAGCGGTAGATCGGCCAGGCGAACCCGAAATCCGGTTCCCGGGTCACGGTCAACCCCCGCTGCGCCTCGTCGGCCTCGATCTCGCTCCACAACTTGAGCGTCTCGTCGACCGCGTCGGCGACCGGCCCGCGCGGCAACGACGCCCGCTCGTCGACGTCCCGGCGGGCCTCGAAGACCACCACCGACACGGCGGCGGCCAACTCCGCAGGGGACAGCCCGTCCCAGACGCCCCGCCGCAGGCACTCGGCGACCAGCAGGTCCGCCTCGGTCCAGATCCGGCCGAGCATCCGCCCGGCGTCGGTCACCCGCCCGTCGGCGGACAGGTAGCCCCGGGCGGTCAACAACGCGACGATCCGGTCGAAGGTCCGGGCCAACGAGCCGGTCCGCCCCGACACCCGCTGCCGCAGCTCCTCCGTGTCGTTCTCCAACCGGCGTCGCCGCTCCGCCCAACGGGCGTGGTCCTCCCGTTCCGGGCAGGCGTGGCAGGGGTGCCGACGCAGCTCGGTGCGGAGCTGGCTGAGCCGGTGGTCCTCACCGGCGGCCTGCCGGGAACGCCCGCCCCGCCGACCGCCGTGCCGGTCCAGCCCGGTGCTGCTCACCTCCGCCGCGAGATCCCGCCGGGCGGCCGGCGAGCGGTGGTTGAAGTGCTTGGGCACCCGGATGCGGGCGAGCACCTCGGCCGGGGTGGTGAAGTCGCCGGGACTGATCCGCCCCGCCCAACGGTCCTGGGTGAGCACCAGCGGCCGGGGCTCCCCGAACCCCCCGGTCGCCGGGTCGAGGACGACCGCGAGCCCGGCCCGCCGGCCGGACGGCACCCGGATCACGTCACCGACCCGCAACCGCTCCAACGCCGCCACCGCGGCGGCCTTACGCTGGGTCTGCCCCTGCCGGGCGATGGCCCGCTCCCGGTCGGCGATGGCCACCCGCAACGCGAAATACTCGTCGAAGTCACCCTGGTGGCAGACCGCCTCCGCGCCGTACGCCTCGATGGTCTCGGTGTTGCGCTGCACCTGGCGGGCCAGCCCGACCACCGAGCGGTCCGCCTGGAACTGCGCGAACGACGACTCCAGCAACGCGCGGGCCGGCTCGACTCCGACGCTGCCGACCAGGTTCACCGCCATGTTGTACGACGGCCGGAAGCTCGACCGCAGCGGATAGGTGCGGGTGGAGGCCAGGCCCGCCACGTGCCGGGGGTCGGTCTCCGGCGACCAGACCACCACCGCGTGCCCCTCGACGTCGATGCCCCGTCGACCGGCCCGCCCGGTGAGCTGGGTGTACTCCCCCGGGGTCAGATCGACGTGGGCCTCGCCGTTGAACTTGACCAGCCGCTCCAGCACCACGCACCGGGCCGGCATGTTGATGCCCAACGCCAGGGTCTCGGTGGCGAAGACCGCCTTGACCAGGCCCCGGACGAACAGCTCCTCGACGACCTCCTTGAACACCGGCAGCATCCCGGCGTGGTGGGCGGCCAGACCACGCTCCAACCCGTCGAGCCACTCCCAGTAGCCCAGGACGCTGAGATCCTCACCGGGGATCGCGGTGACCCGCGACTCCACCACCCGGCGGATCTCGGCGCGTTCCTCCGCCGAGGTCAACCGCAGGCCGGCCGCCAGGCACTGCTGCACGGCGGCGGCGCAGCCGGCCCGGCTGAAGATGAACAGGATCGCCGGGAGCAGCCCCTCCCGGTCCAGCCGGTCGACGATGTCGGGGCGCATCGGCCCCCGCCAGCGCGGGCCACGCCGCCCGCCGCCGGGGCCGGCGCTGCGCCCCTCCCCCAGCTCCAGCCGCCGGGTCTGCTCCCGGGTGTAGCGCAGCAGCTCGGGATGCACGTCGTGCTTGCGGGCCGCGTCGGCGTCGTGGAACAGGTCGAACATCCGCTTGCCGACGAGCATGTGCTGCCACAGCGGCACCGGCCGGTGCTCGCTGACCACCACCGCCGTCTCACCGCGCACGGTGACCAGCCAGTCGGCGAACTCCTCGGCGTTGGAGACCGTCGCCGACAGCGACACCAGGGTCACCGAGGAGGGCAGGTGGATGATCACCTCTTCCCAGACCCCGCCCCGGAACCGGTCGGCGAGGTAGTGCACCTCGTCCATCACCACGTAGGCCAGGCCGGCCAGGGTGGTCGACCCGGCATAGAGCATGTTGCGCAGCACCTCGGTGGTCATCACCACCACCGGGGCGTCCCCGTTGATCGCGTTGTCGCCGGTGAGCAGGCCGACCTGTGCGGCCCCGTAACGCTGCACCAGGTCGTGGTATTTCTGGTTGGACAGCGCCTTGATCGGCGTGGTGTAGAAACACTTGCGCCGCACCGGTGGCGTCGCCGGCTCGTCGGCCGCCGCCGACACCGCCGCAGGTGTGCCCCGCAACGCCAGGTGGACGGCGAACTCACCCACCACCGTCTTGCCCGCCCCGGTCGGGGCGCAGACCAGCACCCCGCTGCCCCGCTCCAACGACTGGCACGCCTCGCGCTGGAAATCGTCGAGATCGAACCCCAGGTCGAGGGCGAACTCTTCCAGGGCCGGGAACTGGGCGGCCTGGGCAGCCCGGCGGCGTGCCTCGGCGTACCGCTCGGCGGGGCTCGACATGTCAGCAAGATTAATCGGTACCCCCGACGGCCACCCGCCAAGGCCGTCCGGCAGCGGGGTCGGGGCGGGTCGGTAGGGTGCACGACGTGCCGGATCACGTCGAACCGCCCGAAGCCACGAACGGCGTCGGGGACACCCCCCGAACCGACGCGTCCCGCCGCCCCGTGCAGGCCGTGCTCTTCGACTTCCACGGCACCCTCGCCCAGGTCGAACCCGCCCACGACTGGGTGGTCGCCGCCGCGGCGACGTGCGGGGTGAGCCTGGAGCGGATGCGGGCCACCGCGCTGGCCGACCGGCTGCTCACCGCGGGCCGGGCCGGTGGACCGCTGCCGGCCCGGGTGCCACCCCGGCTGGCCGAGCTGTGGGCCGACCGGGATCTCTACGAGCACGCCCACCGGGCCGCGTACACCGGGCTGGCCGATACGGTCGACGCCGGGATCGAGGGCTTCGCCGAGGCGCTCTACGAACGGGTGCTGGTGCCGCAGGGCTGGGTGCCCTACCCGGACACCGCGCCGGTGCTGACCGCACTGCGGGCCGCCGGGATTCCGGTGGCGGTGGTGAGCAACATCGGCTTCGACCTGCGGCCGTTCTTCGCCGCCTGGGGGCTGGCCGACCTCGTCGACGCGTACGCACTGTCGTACGAGGTGGGCCGGTGCAAACCGGACCCGGGCATCTTCCTGCGGGCCTGCGGGATGCTGCGGGTGGACCCCGAGCGGACCCTGATGGTCGGCGACACCCCCGCCGACGCCGGGGCGGTCGCCGCCGGGTGCGGCGCGCTGGTGCTGCCGGCCGCCGGCCCCGGCCGCCCCAACGGCCTCGGCGCCGTGCTCGACCTGGCCCTGCCCTCCCCATGATCGACACTTCCGGCCGGGCGGCGGCGGTCGGACTGGTGCTCGGCGGGGCGCTGTCGGTGCACTTCGGCTCCGCCGTCGCCGCGCTGCTCTTCCCCCGGGTCGGGGTGGCCGGCACGGTCACCCTGCGGCTGGCCATCGGGGCGCTGCTGATGCTGCTGGTGTGCCGTCCCCGGTGGCGCGGGCACGACCGGGCGGACTGGCTGGCCGTCGGCACCTTCGGCCTCGCCCTGGCCGGCATGAACTCGGTCTTCTACCAGGCCATCGAACGCATCCCGCTCGGCCCGGCCGTGACCCTGGAGGTGCTCGGGCCGCTCACCCTGTCGGTGCTGACCGCCCGCCGGTGGACGGCCTGGTGCTGGGCCGGGCTCGCGCTCGCCGGGGTGGCCCTGCTGGGCCAGGGCGGATTCGACCGGCTGCACCCGGTCGGCGCCGCCCTCGCACTCGGGGCGGGCGCGCTGTGGGCGGCGTACATCGTCTGCTCCGCCCGGGTCGGCGGCCGGTTCCCCCGCGCCGACGGACTGGCCCTCGCCCTCGCCCTCGCCGCCGTGCTCACCCTGCCGTTCGGTCTGGCCGACGCCGGGGCGCGACTGTGGCATCCGGGGGTGCTGGCCCTCGGCACCGGGCTGGCCCTGCTCGCCTCGGTGCTGCCCTACACCCTGGAACTGCTGGCCCTGCGCCGGCTGGCCACCTCGACCTTCGCGGTGCTGATGAGTCTCGGGCCGGCGCTCGCCGCGCTCGCCGGCTGGCTGATCCTCGGCCAGGACCTGCACCCGGTCGAGGTGCTGGCGATCGGCCTGGTGGTCGTCGCCAGCATCGGCGCGGTCCGGGCCGCCGCACCCCGGGGGCCGCTCACCGCAGCAGACGCACCGCCCGAGGCACCGCACTGATCCGTACCGGCAGGTCCAGGGACCGTTCCCCGTCGGCGTAGGTGGTGATGCCCTCGGCGGCCAGTTCGACGGTCCGGGCCCGGAAGCTGCTCGCCAGCGGATGCGTCACGTGGGTGCCGGCGTAGATGCGCGGTTTGACCCGGATCAGGGTGCGCCTGTCGAAACGGCCGCCGACCACCACGTCCAGCAGCCCGTCGGTGAGGTCGGCGGCGGGGCAGATCCGCATGCCGCCCCCGTAACGGGCACCGTTGCCCACCGCCACCAGCACCGCGTCCAGCTCGTGCGCGACGCCGTCGAGTCGCAACGTGTAGCGGCGCGGGCGCAACCGGGCCAGCTCGACGAGGATCGCCAGGTCGTACCGGCGGGGGCCGCGCGGCCAGCGCATCTGGTTGGCCCGCTCGTTGACGATCGCGTCGAAGCCGGCGGCGAGGACCGCCCCGTACCAGCGGTCGGTGCCGTCGCCGCCGGTCATCCGGGCCAGATCGACCGCACGGGTCCGGCCGGCCCGCAGCGCGGCGGCGATCACCGCGACGGCGGCGAGTGGATCGGCCGGGAACCCCGCGTCGGCGGCGAAGTCGTTGCCGGTGCCGACCGGGACCGGGGCGAACGGCACCGGCGTACCGCCGACCGCCTGCAGCGCCCGGTGGACGGTGCCGTCGCCACCGACGGCGACCAGCGCGGACGCACCGGCGGCGACCGCCGCGTGGCAGGCCGCCTCGGCCCCGGCGGGGTCGCGCGCGGTGAGCAGTTCCACCGGGTGGCCGGCGGCGGCGAGGCCGTCGAGGACCCGGGGCAGCAACGCCCGGTGCCGCCCCCGGCCGGCGGCGGGGTTGGCGAGCACGGCGACCGGACCGGCCGGCCGGCGATCGTCTGCGGTCACGGCGAGCACCGTACCGGCTCGACTGTCCCGTGGGTTGACCCCCGATCCCCCTTCGACGGGTTGTGCGGGCCGAGCCACCACCCCTAAAGCGTCCTAGGCTGCTAGGTGGGGTGGCTCGGGCAGGGGGAACGTGGTGGCCGTCATGCTCTCGGAGAGGGTCCAGAGCTGGCGGGCACGTTCGGGGTCGCGGGCCGCCTTCGACGGGGTGGTGACCCTGGGCCGGCCCCGGGACTGGGTCACGCCACTCGGTGAGATGTAGCTGTTGCCGGGCAGGTCGGCGGTGGCGGCGTGCACGGTGGTTCGGGCGCCGCCCACATCGGACTGCGACAGCGGGCGCAACAGGGCGTTCGTCCAGCGGACCGCCCGGCTGCCGCCGTGACTGAGCAGGTCGGTGGCGGCCAGGCCGGGGTTGGCGGCGGTGGCGAGGACGGCCGAGCCGGCCGCGGTGAGGCGGCGCTGGAGTTCGGCGGTGAAGAGCAGGTTGGCGAGCTTGGACTGGGCGTACGCCGCGAACGGCCGGTAGGGGCGACGCCGCCAGTGCGGATCGTCCAGGTCCAGGGTGCCGGCCTGGTGCCCGCCGGCGGACACGGTGACGACCCGGCCGGTGATCCGCGGGAGCAGCAGGTTGGTGAGGGCGAAGTGGCCCAGGTGGTTGATGCCGAAGTGCGGTTCGAAGCCGTCGACCGTCAGACCCGGCGGTGGCATCATCACCCCGGCGTTGTTGATCAGCACGTCGACCGGTTCGGTCCAGGCCGCCGCGAACGCGCGGACCGAGGACAGGTCGGCCAGGTCGAGACGCCGCACCTCGGCCCGGCCGGGCAGGTCGGCGGCGGCGGCGCGGCCCCGGCCCAGGTCGCGGACCGCGAGGACGACCCGGGCGCCCCGGGCGGACAGGGTACGGGCGGTGGCGCGGCCGATGCCGCTGCTGGCTCCGGTGATCACGACGGTACGCCCGGCGAGAGATGGTGTCATACGTCGAGGGTCGTCCGGTGCCGGCCGGTCAGCCAGGGCCCGCCGCTACGGTAGGAACGGCGTTACCAGGCAACCCGCCGGGAGCCCGGCCATCATGGGGCCATGACGAACGATCTCGGCAGTCTTCTGCGGGCGTGGCGGGACCGGTGTTCCCCCGCCGACGTGGGCCTGTCCGGGCACGGGCGACGCCGGGCGCAGGGGCTGCGCCGTGAGGAGCTGGCCGGTCTGGCCGGGGTGAGCGTCGACTATCTGGTCCGCCTGGAGCAGGGCCGGTCGCGGCGGCCCAGTCAGCCGATCGTGGCCGCGCTGGCCCGCGCGCTGCACCTCGACGAGGCAGAGAACGCCCTTCTGCACCAGGCCGCCGGGCTGCCGGTGCCGACCGGCCGGACGGTGCCGGTGCGCATTCCGCCCGGGGTCCAGCGGCTGGTCGCCCGGATGACCGACTACCCGGTGGCGGTCTACGCGGCGGACTGGAGCCTGATCACCTGGAACACCATGTGGAGCGCCCTCTGCGGTGACCCGGCGGGCAGCCCGCCCGCCGACCGCAACGTGATCCGGGCGACCTTCTGCGCTCCCCCGAACTGGGCGAACAGCCACGGGCCGGACGAGGAGATCGACCGGGCGCTGGTCGCCGACCTGCGTCAGGCCGTCACCACCTATCCGCAGGACGAGGAGCTGCGTACCCTCGTCGACGAGGTCTGCGCGGCCAGCCCGCGCTTTCGGCGCCTGTGGCGGTCGGGTGCGGCCGGACGGCATGTCAGCTCCCGCAAGACGATGCACCACCGGCTGGTCGGTGATCTGGAGCTGGACTGTGACGTGCTGACCGTCGCCGGCTCCGACCTGCGGATCACCGTCTACACCGCGGCGGCCGGCAGCGCCGCCGCCGAGCGCCTGGAGTTCCTGCGGGTCGGCGCGGTCCACACGGTCACGCCGTGAAGCGGGTCCGGGTGATCCGCGTCAGCGACGTCACGCCGGACAGTCAGTCCGCCACCGCCCCGGCCATGTTGGCCGGGGCCCTCCGCACGTGCGTCGAACGTCAGGAACGCCGAGATCATCCTCGGCGTCACCATTCGTTCCGGGATTCCTCACGGACCGAACGTACGGGGCAAGGATGGTCGGTTCGCGTCCTTTCGATCTGATGACGTCAACGACTCAGCCCTCGGCGGGGACCGCGGCGAGGGTCCCGCCGAGGGGCACCGACGGCACCGGCGTGCCCCGGTCGCGCGGCGACCGGTCGGAGTGTCGGCGCTGCCGGGCGACGGTTCCCACGGGGTCGCCAGGTCCGGGCAGCCTGCCCGCTGACGGCCGACTCAAGGCGCTTGCGGCACCGGTCAGCCGATGTCGTCCGGCACGGGCGGGTGTGGCATCGGCGCGGGTGGACACGTTGCGGCGGATGATGCGTCGACGTCATCAGCTCGAAAGGACGCGAACCACCCACCAGTCCCGCCCGCCGGTCCGGGCCCCACCGTCTGCTCCCCGTCGCCGCAGGGGCCCGGCTCCGGCCGACCACCCCGCCGGCCGGAGCCGGCGGTGGCACACGCCACCGCCGCGCCGGGTCCGGGTCGGACGGGTCAGCCGTGGGCCTTCTGCTGGCAGGGGACGCAGAAGCGGGCCTGCGGCAGCACCTCCAGCCGTTCGGCGGGGATCGCCACCTGGCAGCGTTCGCAGCGGCCGTAGCTCCCCTCGGCGATCCTGCGCAGCGCGCCGGCCAGGTGGTCCAGGCTCTGCCGGGTGGCCGCGATCAGCGCGCCCCGGGTGTGCGCCTCGGCCGGGTCGCCGGTGTCGGCGGTCAACTCGGTCAACCGGGCGGTCTGCGACGCGAACTGGTCGGTGAGGCTCTCGCGGAGCATGGTCAGCCGGTGCTGGTCGGCCTGGTCGTGCAGATCGGTGCTCATGGACGGGTCCTTTCGGGAAAAGAAAAAGGGCCGAAGCCTGCTGGCTTCGCCCTGGTGGCCGTTACGGAGGATGCGCGGTCTCCGGGTGGGCCACGCCCGGCGGGGATCGGGCTCGGCCGCCCCCGGCCCACCACGACCACCGCCACCGGGGAACCGGTGGCGGTCAGGCGGGGGCTGACGGCCGGGTACATGGGGCCCACCATAGGCCGTGTCCGGGGGAAAACCAACGGATAACCACCGTCGGGCCGACCACTGCCGGGCCGCCGTCGGCGGCCCGGACGACCGGCCCGACGACTGTGCTTACATGGGCACCATGGCACAGCCGGTGATCCTCACCATCGACGACGACCCCGCCGTCTCCCGGGCGGTCGCCCGGGACATCCGCCGCCGCTACGGCGACCGCTACCGGGTGGTCCGGGCCGACTCCGGCTCCGGCGGGTTGGAGGCGCTGCGGGAGATCAAGCTGCGCGGCGAACGGGTGGCGGTGCTGCTGGCCGACTACCGGATGCCCGAGATGAACGGCATCCAGTTCCTGGAGGCCGCGATGGACCTCTTCCCGGCCGCCCGCCGGGTGCTGCTGACCGCGTACGCCGACACCGAGGCGGCGATCGACGCGATCAACGTGGTCGACCTGGACCACTACCTGCTCAAGCCGTGGCACCCGCCGGAGGAGAAGCTCTACCCGGTGGTGGACACCCTGCTGGAGGCCTGGGCGGCCAGCCCCGACCAGGCCAGCGACGAGATCCGGGTGGTCGGGCACCGCTGGTCGGCCCCGTCGTTCGCGGTCCGGGACTTCCTCGCCCGCAACCTGGTGCCCTACCGCTGGCTGCTCACCGACGACCCGGAGGGTGGCCGGCTGCTCGCCGCCGCCGGGGCCGACGCCACCGACGTACCGCTGGTGGTCACCCCGGACGGCAAGGCGCTGATCGCCCCGACGGAGGCGGAGTTGGCGGCGGTGGCCGGGCTCACCGTCGCCCCGTCCGCCGACTTCTACGACCTGGTGGTGGTCGGTGGCGGGCCGGCCGGGCTCGGCGCGGCCGTCTACGGGGCGTCGGAAGGGCTGCGCACCGTGCTGGTGGAGCGGCGGGCCACCGGCGGCCAGGCCGGGCAGAGCAGCCGGATCGAGAACTACCTCGGTTTCCCCGACGGGGTCTCCGGCGCCCAGCTCACCGACCGGGCCCGCCGGCAGGCGTTGAAGTTCGGCGCGGAACTGCTCAGCACCCGCGAGGTGGTGGGGCTGGAGAGCGCCGGGGCGGCCCGGCTGCTGCACTTCGGCGACGGCAGCACCATCGCCGCCCACACGGTGGTGCTGGCCACCGGGGTGTCCTACCGGGTGCTCGACGCGCCCGGCCTGGCCGACCTGACCGGGCTGGGGGTGTTCTACGGCGCCGCGTCGACCGAGGCCCCGAGCTGCGTCGACCAGGACGTGTGGATCGTCGGCGGGGCCAACTCGGCCGGCCAGGCGGCGGTGCACTTCTCCCGGTACGCAAGCCAGGTGCACCTGCTGATCCGGGGCGCCGACCTGACCGCCTCGATGTCGTCGTACCTGATCCAGCAGCTGGAACGCAACGACCGGATCGTCGTGCACCCGCACACCGAGGTGGTCGGTGGCGACGGTGACGGGCACCTGGAACGACTGCGGCTGCGCGACACCCGCAGCGGCGACGTCCGCGAGATGGACGCCAGCTGGCTGTTCATCTTCATCGGCGCGGAACCACGCACCGAGTGGCTGGACGGGGTGCTGGTCCGCGACGAGCGGGGCTTCATCGTCGCCGGCCCGGACCTGACCGCAGGCGGCCGGCGACCACCCGGCTGGACCCTGGCCCGTGACCCGTACCACCTCGAGTCGAGCCTGCCGGGGGTGTTCGCCGCCGGGGACGTGCGGGCCTCGTCGGTCAAGCGCGTCGCCTCGGCGGTCGGTGAGGGCGCGATGGCCGTCTCGCTGGTACACCGTTATCTGGAGGCACAGTGAGCGACTCCGACGAACGACTCACCCCGGACCAGCTGCGGGAGCTGTTCCTGTTCGCCGCCCTCGACGCCGGGCAGCTCGACTGGCTGGCCGAGCACGGCCGGGTCGAGCAGCGGGCCGCCGGGACCGTCGTCTACGCCGAGGGCGAGCCGGCGACCTGCTTCTTCACCCTGCTGTCCGGCACCGTGTCGATGAGCCGGCGGGTGCACGGGGACGACCTGGAGGTCAACCGCACCGACCAGCGCGGGGTGTACGGCGGGGCCACCCAGGCGTACCTGGGCGGGCAGGTCGACCAGGTCTACCTGAACACCCTGCGGGCGGTCACCGACGCCGAGTTCCTGGTGCTGCCCTCCGAGACGTTCGCCCACGCGGTGCGGACCTGGTTCCCGATGGCGATGCACCTGCTGGAGGGGCTGTTCTTCGGGATGCGCGACACCCAGAGCATCGTCGGCGAGCGGGAACGGCTGCTCGCCCTCGGTTCGTTGTCGGCGGGGCTCACCCACGAGCTGAACAACCCGGCCGGCGCGGCCGTACGGGCCACCTCGGCGTTGCGGGACCGGGTCGCCGGGATGCGGCACAAACTGGCGATGATCGCCGACGGCCGGCTCGACGGCAGCCGGCTGCACGCCCTGGTGGAGTTGCAGGAGGAGGCGGTGAAGCGGGCCGCCCGCGCGCCGCAACTGTCCCCGATGGCCGTCAGCGACGCCGAGGACGAGCTGGCCGACTGGCTGGACGGGCAGCGGCTCACCGCCGGCTGGGACCTGGCGCCGACACTGGTCGCCGCCGGCCTGGACGTCGCCTGGCTGGAGCAGGTCCGCGAGGTGGTCGGCCCGCAGGACCTGGAGTCGGCGGTGCGGTGGCTTGCGTACACGTTGGACACCGAGCAGTTGATGGCCGAGATCGACGACGCGGTCACCCGGATCTCCACCCTGGTCGGCGCGGCCAAGCAGTACTCGCAGCTGGACCGGGCCCCGCACCAGGTGGTGGACGTGCACGACCTGCTCGACGCCACCCTGGTGATGTTCAAGGCCAAGATCCCGCCGGGGGTACGGGTGGTCCGCGACTACGACCGGGACCTGCCGCCCCTGCCGGCGTACGCGGCTGAGCTGAACCAGGTGTGGACGAACCTCATCGACAACGCCCTGTCGGCGATGGGCGCGCAGGGCGTGCTGACACTGCGCACCGGGCGGGCCGGCGACCTGTTGACGGTCGAGGTGGCCGACACCGGACCCGGCATTCCCGAGGCGGTACGGCCACGCATCTTCGAGCCGTTCTTCACCACCAAGGGTGTCGGTGAGGGCACCGGTCTGGGGTTGGACATCTCGTACCGGATCGTGGTCAACAAACACCACGGCGACATCCGGGTGGACAGCGTGCCGGGGGCGACCGTGTTCCGGGTGCTGCTGCCGTTCACCGCGCCCGCCCGCGCCGGCTGACCGGCGGGACAGGCTGACCGGTGGGACAGGAGTGGAGAGACCGGGCGATACGGGACAGTGATCGCGCGCTCACGGAGGATAATGGTTGATCGCCGACGGGGACAAGTAGTGGTTCCCCTCCTGTCGCCCGGCAGTTACCCGGTCATACGCTCGGCCCCGGGGAGTCCCGCCGTCCGCCGCAACCGGTTGGCAGGTCGCCGTACCCCGTCCCCGACGCCTGCGGAGGCCACCGTGACCATCGACCGGGTGACGACCGGGCCGGCTACCGCCGGCACCGCGGTCGGATACACCGTGGAGGAGCTAGCCCGCAAGGTGGGGATGTCGGCGCGCAACATCCGCGCCCACCAGGCCCGCCGGCTGCTGGCCCCACCGGTGCGCCGGGGTCGGGTAGCGCTCTACGACGACTCCCACGTCCGCCGCCTCGAGGCCATCCTGACCCTGCAACGGCAGGGCTTCAACCTGGTCTCCATCGAGGCGATGCTCGGCGTGCGCAGCGGCGACGAGGCACCCGACGGCCTGACCGCGATGCTGCAACGGCTGGCCACCGAACGGCCCGCGCTCACCCACGCGCTGACCCGGCACGGGGTGCTCGGACGTGCCCCCGACGGCACGGTCCGCACGGTGCGGCCCCGGCCGCTGCGCGCCGCGCTGGACCTGCACCGGGTACGGATGGGCACGGTGCCGGCGTTGCAGGCGCTCAGCGAGGTGCTGGACAGCGTCCGGCCCCTCGCCGACGAGCTGGTCGCGGCCGTCACCGCCCGGATGTTGGCCCTCGCCCCCGAACTGGGTGGCACCGGTGACCGTCCGTCGTGGTCCGACGTGGACCGGGAGACGATCCTGCTGACCCAGGGGGTGGTCAACGTGCTCACCGAGGCGTTCCGGCTGGCGGTGGAGGAGCAGGCGGAGGCCTACATCGCGGACCTGCTGGAGAATCCGCCCGGCCCGCAGCGGCCCGTCGACAACGGCTGACCGCGTCGTGACCGACCCGTGGGCCGCTCCTGCGTCGCGGGGCCGGTCAGCGGTCCGTGTCGTCGAAGCGGGACACCCAGGCGACCAGACCGGACCGGGACTCCACCCCCGCCTTGCGGTAGATCCGGGTCAGGTGCGCCTCCACGGTGCGGGGGCTGATGTGGAGCTGACGGCCGATCAGCCGGTTGGTGACACCGGTGGTGGCCAGCCGGGCGATGTGCCACTCCCGGTCGGTCAGCGCGGTCTCGGCGAGCGCCCGCAGCGGTCGGGCCAGCCGCAGGCCGACCCGGTCGGTGCCGCACCGGGCCGCCAGTTCCAACGCCCGGTGGCGGGCCCGGGCGGCGGTGGGACCGCCCTGGTCCACCACGTCCGCCGCGCGGGCGATCGAGACCAGGGCCAGGCTGTGCCGCAACACCATGCCGGCGGCCCGGAACCGGTCCGCCGCGGCACGCAGGTAGGGCATGGCTGCCGCCACCTCCCCACGGGCGAGCAGCACCTCCCCGTACGCCGACTCGGCGAAGGCGCGCTGCCCGGGCAGGTCGATCAGGTCGGCGGCCACCAACGCGGCCTCGGCCCGGCGCTGCGCCTCGGGCAGTTCCCCGGCGGCCAGCGCCGCGGCGCAGAGCAGCTCGTGCCACATCGGACGCAGGGATGCCTGGAGGCGGGTCAGTCGGTTGTCCCCACCGGCGTCGGTGAGCATCTCCCGGCAGGTGACCGGGTCACCGGCGAGCAGGGTCGCGGTGGCCAACGCGGTCGCCGCGGTGCGTCCGGACCAGCTGTCCAGGTCACTGGCGTACTCCACCGCGCCGCGGGCCAGCGCCACCGCGCGTTCGTCGTCGCGGGGGCCGCCCCGCCAGGCGGTGCCCTGCGCCTCGAACGCGAGGGCGAAGCTGAGCAGGGAACGGCTGCCGATCCGGCGGGCGACGGTCCCGGCTTCGGTGGCCAGCGCGATCACCGTGCCGAGCTGCCCCCGGTGGTAGGCCACCTGGCTGCGGCCGAGCAGCAGTTGGCACAGGCCGTCGTCGCGGTGGGCGTCACGGACCAGGGCGATGCCGCGGTCCAGGTGCCGGCTGGCGTCGGCGGGGCGTTCCAGGAACAGCTCGGCCAGGCCCAGGGCCAGCAGACAGTCGGGGTGGTCGCGCAGGTCCCGGTCGGGCAGCGCGTCGACGATCGGCGTCGCGGTGGCGAGCAGGTCCCGGGCGATGGCGACGTCACCGTCGTGGGCGGCGGCGAGAACCCGTACCGCGAGCAGACCGGCCCGGTCGATGCCGCTGGCATCACCGTCGGGTGCGCCGCCGGGCACCGGCGCGGGGTGGCCGGACAGGATGCCGACGGCACCGAGTTCGGTGGCGAGCTGGTACGCCCCGGCGCTCGGCGTCGGCATCCTGATCAGCTCCCGGCGGCTGATCGCGGCGGCCTCCGCGTAGTTGCCCAACAGTCGTTCCACCCGCACCCACTGGGCGACGGCGGCTGCCCGCCGACCCGCCGGGTCGGCGGGCAGCTCCGGGACGACCTCCCGCAGCAACGTCCGGCTCTCGGCGAGGTCGCCCGCCTCCCCGGTGATCCGGGCCAACAGCAGGGTGACGTCGTGCCGGCTGTCGGGAGAGCCGGCCGGTGGGCGTAACGCGCGCAACGCCGCCCGCAGCCAACGGACGGCCAGTTCCGGGGCCTCGCGGCGGATCTCCCTCGCGGCCCGGCAGAGCACCTCGACGTACGGTTCGACCGGCCGGTCGTGGGGCAGGCCGAGCAGCTGTTCGGCCTGCCCCGCCCGTTCCGCCGGAGGCGCGTCCCCGGCGAGCAACGCGGTCAGCGCCCGGTGGTGGGCCTCGGCCCGCCAGGCCGGGTCGGTGTCCTGACGGACCGCCGAGCGCAGCAGCGGATGTCGGAAGGTGAACCGCGAGGTCGCCGGGACGACCCGCAGCAGGTCACGGCGGACCAGACGCCACGCGGACTCGTTGACCAGCGGTGGGGGCAGGCCGGCCACCTCGGCGAGCAGTTCCACCGCGCACGGCGTGTCCAGCACTGCGGCGGCGCGTAGGCACGCCGTGTCGGCCGGGGGCAGGCCGGCCCACTCGGCACGCAGGGTGGCCACCGCCCGGTCGGTGAGCCGGGGTGGGCCGGTCGACGGGGCGTTACGGTCACTGGTCGGCACGACGCCGGCCAGCGCGGTGAGGTAGCCGGGGACACCGGCGGCCCACTCGTGGCGTTCGTCCAGCTCATCCGGGTCGTCGTCCGGGTAGAGTTCGACGGTCTCGGCGAGGCTGAGCGGCTCCAGCTCGATGCGTTCCCGGCACCGACCCGCCGGGACGCCGGTGGCCGGTGGGCCGAACGGCATCGCGGTGGCCATCTGCCGGGGCCGGTAGGCCAGGATCAGCAGCAGCGGCGCGGGCACCGGGTAACGCAGCAGATGGGTGACGAGCCCGATGGAGGCGGTGTCGGCCCAGTGCAGGTCGTCCAGGACGAGGGTCAGCCCGTCCCGGGCGGCCAGGGCGAGCAGCCGGCGGGCCAGCTGATAGGTGCGGAACAGCCGCACGTCGACCGGGCCGGCGAAGCGGGGCAGCAGCGCTCCGTCGGGTTCGGCCCCACCGGTGGGAGGTCGCCGTGGGTCGGCCCGGGCTGGCCGGGCGGTGCCGAAGGCGTGCCGGAAGACGTGGAACGGGATGCCCTGTTCGGCCTCCGCGCCGGTGCCGACGACGAGGGGCAGGGCCGGGGCGCAGCGGTCCAACGCCGCGTGCACGAAGCGGGTCTTGCCGATGCCGGGGTCGCCCACCACCTCGCAGACCACCTGCGTCGCGGTGCGTACGCGGTCGACGTGCGCGGCGCGCAGACGCGCGATCTCCGGGTGCCGCCCGACGAATGGTGGGCCGGCCACCGCGTTCTCCAGCCCAGCTGCCATCACGCAGATCACGTGCTTTCCCTGCGACACTCCAATGAGGATTGACGGGACTATACCGGGGACCGAGGAAGACGAGGAACATCGATTCCGTCGGGGTGGCCGAACGACTCCCACCCGCTGACCGTACGGGTGGTTATTTCAGCCGCTTGCGCTATGGCTCCGGCACCCCACCGTACTGCCGACGTCGGCTGGCGGGGCCGGCCGGCTGCCCGCCCGGTCAGGGCGCGACCCGGGCCACCGGCAGCTCGGTGAGCAGCTGGACCTGCGCGGTACGGGACTCGTCGATGCGCCGGGCCAGGTCGCGCACGGTCGGGGAGACCGCCGACGCCCGGTGGGCCCGGGCCAGCCCGGCCGCCTGCCGTTGCTGCACCACCAGCACCGCCACCAGGGCGGCGTCGTACCCGGTGACGGGGGTGTCCCGCAGCCTGGACACCGGGTCGGGTGCGCCGCCGCCCGGGTCGGGTGCGCCGCCGCCCGGGGAAGGATGCTCGTGCCGGTGCCCGCCGGGCTCCGCCCCGGCGGCGCGCAGCCACTCGCGGGCCTGGGCGACCTCGTCGGTCTCGGTCGCGTCTATGGCGGCGACCAGGGTACGCAGTCGTGGGTGGCGGATCCGCTGCGGCGCGACCCGGACGATGACCAGGGTGCGCTCCTGGTGGGCCGTCATGGTGTGCAGGAACACCAGGTCGGATCCGCCGATCACGGGCGGCGGGCCGGACCCGCTCGACGGGGGCGGCCCCGGGGTGGCCGGGAACACGGCGGGCGCGCACCCGGTGAGCAGCACGACCGCGCCGACCACGACACCCAGCCGGCGCAGGCCGGGACGGCGGCGGTCGGACCGGGTGCGGTCGATGGTGGACGGTGGCGCTACGCCATCCGCCTGCCGGGGTACCGGCACGGCCCGGATTCGGTGGACGGGCACGGTCGACGCCGGTCAGACCCGGGTCCACAGGGCGGGCACGTACGGCGGTTCCCAGCCCGGGAGCGCGGTGTGCGCCTGCCGGCACCGGTAGCTCGCCCCCTGGTAGGTGACGAGGTCGCCGACCTGGTAGCTGCGGCCGGCGGTCCAGGTGCCGCCGACGGTCGGCGAGGGGGCCGGGGTGGTCGGGGGCGGGGTGGCCGTACGGGTGGGGGTCGGGGTGGGAGTCGGGGTACGGGTCGGCGTGGGGGTCGGGCCACCGCCGCCGAGTTGCACGTCCACACAGGAGTAGAAGGCGTTGGCGGTGTCGGCGATGTTCCAGACGGCGAGGATCTTCTGCCGGCCGGTGAGGCCGCCCAGGTTGACGGTGTGCGAGACGGTGGCCTCGGGTTGCCGGCCGCCGCCGTCGACGACACCGACCCGGGTGTCGCCGACGAAGTACTCCCAGTTGCTGGTGGCGTGCCGGGCGGTGTTCACCCAGGTGAAGGTGAGTGTGCTGCCGACCGGGGTGGCCGGCCAGCCCCGGTTGTCGTCGTCGAGGACGGCGAACCCGGCGATCCCGGCGCTGCAACTGCGCAGCCCCTTACGACCCTCGACGCTCTGCGGCTCGTACCGGATCTGACCGCAGTCGGGCACTGTCCCCTGGGCGCAGAGGGCCTGGCGACTGGGCGGGGCGGAGACGTAGCCGTGGGCCTGGGCGGGCGCGGCCAGGCCCAGGGAGGTGACGACGGCACCTGTCGCCAGCAGGGGGACGGTGACGGTTCGACGCATGGGGACCCTCCTCGGGGCGGGACGTGCGGTCGACGGCGGGCGCCGGACGTCCCTGCGCCGCGCCGCTCGGATCGAACCCGGTGACTGCCCCCACGGTAATTTAAAGTTTGTTAACAGTAAGGTGGCAGACGGTTCCGCGTCGGGCGGGACGCCGTCCGATCGGCCGCCCGGTGTGGGTCGTGGACGGTCAGGGCGGACCGAGGGCACCGACCACGGTGGTCACCACAGCGGTGAGCAGCCGCTCGTCCAACGGCTGTGCCGTCACGACCATGGACACGGCGACCAGGTTGTGTCCCACCCGCACCAGGACGAATGCCGTCGCACCGGTGATCCGGCTCCGCCCGCTACCGACGGCCAGCGCATAGTCGACCCGCCAGGACTGCTCACCCAGGGCCGGGGCGGGTCGACCCCCGACGGTGAACCGCACGCCACCGCTGACGAACCGCCGACAGGCGGCCCGGGCGGTCTCGGCGGCGGCGAACACGCCCCCGCCCACCGGCCCGACGTACGAGGTGACACCGACCTCCACCGTGGTCGAGGCGATGCCGAGTCGGCCGCGTGGGGTGGCGTACCGCGCCGCCGCCCGGGCCCGCTCCCCCGGTCGGAGCCGGTCGAGGTAGCTGTCGCGGGCCAGCGGGACACACTCGGTAGGCTCGATCCGATCGTTGCCGGCGGCGGTGACCGGTCGGGACTCCCACGACGTCGGTAGCGCCGACCGGACGACATCGACGGCGACCCGCGTCTCGGCGGTGGTGAGTCGTCGCCCGGCAGCGGGCGGCGGGCCGGCAGCGGACGGGCCGACGGCGGATGTCGGGGCGGCGGCGGACGGCGGGTCGGGGACCACCCGTGCCGACGGGGTCGGCGCGTCAGGGGCTGCGCGGGAGGCAGACGAGGTGCCGGCCGTCGGCACCGGGACCCGGACGCCGGGTACCCCCGGCCCGAGCACCAGCACGGTCACCGTCAGCACGATCGACGCCACCGTCGGCAGCACCAGCCGGGTCGGCAGCACCCACCGGCGGGGTACGGCCCGGGGCAGCAGCAGCACCGGCACGACGAGGGCCGCCAGATACAGCAGCCAGACCAGCGGGTTGCCCACGGTCAGCCGCAACGCCGACCCGTCGGCGGACCGCCCGGCCAGGACCGCGTCCAGGTACTGCACCAGCGCCGACCCGAGGGTCGCCGCGACCGCGGCGAGCAACGCCCCACCGAGCCGGTCCGCGACCCCGCCCCGACTGCCCGGGGCGGGTGAATGACCGGCCCCGGGATCCGACGGGGACGCGGCACCGGGATCGCTCGTCGGACCAGGGTCGCTCCCGGCTGCGGTGATCACCAGGACGACGACGCCGACGAGCCCGGTGAGAAGCCCACGGGCCTGTGCGTCACCGACCGCCTCGTCGAGGGTGCCCGGCGGGGCGAACCGCAGCTGCCCGACCGCACCACCGGCGCCGACCAGCACGGCGACCGCGACCACCCGGACCCGGGTCGAGTCGACCATCCGGCGGGCCAGGGAGCCGGCGTGGTGCCGGTCGGCGCGTCGGACGGTCACCAGGAAGCGCACGCCCAGCAGCACCGGCAGCCCGAGGGCGAGCAACAGCCAACCGGTGTCGGGCAGGTCGTAGGCCAGCCAGATCCGCACCAGCTCCGGGTCGGACCAGAGCGGCGGCAGCCCCGGCACCGGCCAGAGCACCGCGACCGTCACCGCGAGGGCGGTGGCATGCCCGGCGTACCGCCAGCTGCCGGTGCGAGGTCGGGTCAGGTCGGCCAGCGCCGACGCGACGAGCACGCAGAGCGCCACCGCGCCCGCGCCGAGCACGCCGGTCACCGCGGCGAAGACCAGACCGGCGACCGCTCCCTCGGCGAGGAAGAGTCCCGCACTGCCGGGCAGTGGCAGCATGGCGACGACCAGGGTCGCGCCGAACAGACCCAGGCCCGTACCGGCGACCGGACGCCACCAGCCGGGCGCGGTCGCGGACCGGTGGGCGGTGGTCGCCCGCCGCAGCAGCGACGGAAACAGCCCGCCGACGAGCAGCACGGCGGCGACCCAGACGTCGACCAGCCGGGGCAGCCAGCCCAGCGCCGGGTAGTGCGCGTTCGCGACGAGTTCGTGGACGGCGGCCATGCTCACCACCGTCACCGCGCCGACCGCCACCCCCTGGGTGAACTCACCGCCGCGCCGGTCCGACGGCTCCCGCAGCGACCTGATCCGTTGCTCAGGAGTCGGATGCCGGGCGAACACCGTCCGCAGCGCTGCCCGCGCCGGCCCGCCGCGCACCCGTCCGCCGCCGTCGGGGCGCAGCAGGGCGGTCAGTGCCCCGGCCTGGTCGTCCCGGGCCGCCTGCCGGTCCGCCGCCCGTTCACGCGCCCGCAGCAAAGCCGCCGACAGCACGGCGACCAGGGTGGCCAGCAGCCCGGCCCGCAGGAACGCCCCGGCGACGGTCCGGTTCGGTCCGAACACGCCGACCTCCAGCAGCCCACCGACGGCGACGGCCGGCAGGGGCAACCAGACCAGGGCGCGGACGGCGGCCACCCACACCACGTCCCGGGCCCGGACGTGGGCCAGCTCGTGGCGCACCACCGGGTCGAACCGTCGCGGGTCCCGGTGGGCCAGGGCGAGCCCGACCGGGAGGACGACGATCGGCCGTCGACCGACGACCCCCACGGTGAACGCCTGCCGCACCGGTGGACCGGCGATCAGCAGGCGCGGTCGATCCCGGCCGGTCAGTCCCTCGGCGGCGCAGAGCACGGCGAACCGCTGCGCCGCCGCGCCGACGGTGTAACGCCGGTGCCGACGTAGCCGCCACAGGTCGACCGCCGGCACCGCCACCAGCAGCACCGCCGCGCAGCCCAGCACGACGGCGACCGCGACGAGCAGCACCAGGGCCCGCTGTCGGGTCGGCTCGGCCAGGCAGTCGGTGAACCCGGGTGGCACCGGGTCGACGGTGGTCGCCCCGAACGCCCGCTCGCAGGCGTCGAACGCCACCGCCCAGGGCAGGCTGAGCGACCGGTCGGCGAGGAAGTACAGGTCTCCCGCACCGATACCCACCGCGCCGAGCGCCGCCACCACGAGCAGGTACCACCAGCCCAGCCGGTCCGGTGCGGGACCGGATCGCGCGCCGACCGCCCCGACGGGGTGCCGAGGGCCGGGCCCACCGGCACCCGACGCCGAGGCGGGACCAGCAGCGCTCGACGCCGAGGCGGGACCAGCAGCGCTCGACGCCGAGGCGGGACCAGCAGCGCTCGACGCCGGGGCAGGCCCACCGGCGCCCGACGCCGAGGCGGGTGCCCCGGCGGGACGGGTGGCGCCCGGACCGGCCGCGTCGACCGGACCGGGCGGTCCGGTGGCGGGTCCGGTCACCGGTCGTCCGGGGTGACCGTCGCGCCGATCGTGGCGTCGGCGAGCAGGTCGGCCGCCTCCGGAGACAGGCCCAGCGCGAGCGCGTGCCGCCGGCAGGCCGCCCGCAGCAGGACCGCCTGCTCGGCGGTCAGCTCCAGCCGGTCCTGCTGTGCCGGTGTGCCGGGAAGCGGGGCGGCGGACGCGGAGACGGCCGGTCGAGGATCGGCCGACGTGCCGTCCCGGTCCCCGGCCGGCGGGGTCGACGACGGTTCGGTGCCCGGGGACGGTTCGGTGCCCGGGGACGGTTCGGCCGGGCGACGGCGGCGACGCCAGCCGGCCAGGATCCCGGTGCCGATCCCGGTCGCACCCAGGACGAGCACCTCGCTGGTGGCGGCGGCGACCGCCTGCAGGAACAGCTCGCCGACCAGTGACGTGTCGATGCCGAAGCCGACGGCGCTGCCCGGTGCCCTCGACGTCCGGGCGGGTCGCCCGGTGCCGGCCCGCCAGTCGGCGGCGACCGCGTCGAAGACCTCCAGCTCCTCCGGGGCGTAACGGGCGACGGCCGTACGGGCGGCATCGACGACGAGGTCGGCGACCCGCGGTGATAGCTCGAGCACCGCCTCATCCTCACGCCGGTGGGCAACCCGGCGGCAGCGGCGGTCGGGAATCGGTCAGCGACCTGCTCCCGCCCGCAGCCGACGGCATCGCCGGTCGGCCGGATGGAAGCCGACCGGCCGACGCCGCCGCCGACGGGCTGCACGGAGCGGACGGTCAGCCCGGGGGCACCAGCACGAACCGGCCGGCGGTGGTGCCGGCGCGCTGGTCGGCCCAGGCTTGCGCCGCCTCGGCCAGCGGCCGTACCTGGTGGGTGACGGTCAGCCGACCGGCGGCGGCGTGCCCGGCGACCAGGGCGATCGCCGTGGCGCGTTCGGCGGCGGTCAGCTCGTTGTTGGTGTAGCCCAGGATCCGCAACGACCCGCCGCGCAGGGTCGCCGAGTCGATCGTCGCGGTCGGTGCGGCCGAGCCGCCGAGGTTGACCAGCCGGCCACCCGGGGCCAGGGCGCGCAGGGCCGCCGCGGCGGGCACCCCGAACAGGGGGTCCAGCACCAGGTCCACCGGGCCGGCGGCGGCCTGCCGGAACCGCCGGGCAAGGGTCTCCGGCTCGTCGGTGTCGGCGAGCCGGACCACCGCGTCCGCGCCGCAGCGGCGGGCGGAGTAGACGGCGGCGTCGGACCGGCAGGCCGCGACCACCCGGCCCGCCCCGGCGAGCCGGGCGAGTTGCACCGCGGCCTGACCGACCGTGCCACCGGCGGCCAGCACCAGCACCACCTCACCGGGGCGCAGGCCACCCCGCAGGGTCAACGCCGCCCAGGCGGCGACCGCCGAGAGCCCGAGGGCAGCCACCAGGCAGTGGTCGGCGTCGTCCGGCAGCACGACCGGGTCGGCGGCGGGAACCACCGCGTACCCGGCCAGGCTGCCGTCACCGGGGGCCAGTCCCGCCCGGGTCGGGAACCAGACCGGGGTGCCGTCGTCGAGGGTGCCCACGCCCTGCACCCCGGGGACGTACGGCAGCGCCGGGGCGCCCAGGTAGGAGGTGCCCGAGGCGCAGAGCAGGTCCAGCGGGGTCAGCGGGGCGGCGGTGACCCGTACCCGCACCTCACCCTCGGCCGGCACCGGGCGGGGGCGGGTGACCACCTCGGGTGGCTCGCCGTGACCGGTGACGACGACGGCGGGCATCGACGCGGCGTCGGGTCCGGCGGTCATCAGGTGGCGATGTCCGGGTAGGGCAGCGAGAAGTGGGCCAACCGCAGGCCGTACTGCTTCTGGTAGGCCATCGGCTCGTCGTGGTCCCGCTCGAACATGGCGATGAACAGGGTCAAGGTCAGGAACGGGTGGGCGCCGAGAGCGAAGAGCCGGACGTGGTCGTGGCTGGCCAGCGCGTCGCGTTCCTCGTCGGTGAACCGCAGCCAGGTGCTCGCCTCACCGGTGGTGCAGTTCAGCACGGCATTGGCGCGTTCGGCCTCCCACCAGGCGACCGTGGCGTGCGGGTCGGTGCGGTAGCGCTCGACCAGCTCCGGATCGCGGTCGACGGTGTAGAGGAACTTGTCGACCAGGTAGCGGCTCATGCCGGCGCTCCGTTCGGATACCAGGTGAAGTACGCCTCCATGGTGTGGAACAGGTCCAGGGTGTCCACGTGGTCGGCCTTGGCGCCCGCACCGGCCACCCCCATCATCAGCATGAAGTCCATGAAGCCGTGGGTGGCGTTGCCGGGGGCGTGCAGGCTGTCCAGGGTCACCTCGGACAGGCAGCCGTCGAGGTCGCCGTTGGCGATCCACTCCACCGCCCGGCGGTCGAACTCCGGGTCGGGGCCCTGGGGGCCGAACTGGCGGGGCCCGCCCAGCTCCAACGACAGGTGGCCGGTGCCGATGACGGCCACCCGCAGGTGGCTGGGCCAGCTCTCGACGATCTCCCGGATGGCCGCGCCGAGCTGCACGAACCGTTTCGGCTGCGGCAGCGGCGGGGCGAAGATGTTGGTGTAGATCGGCACGATCGGCAGGTCCGCCTCGGGCCGCAGCGTGATGATCGGGCAGGTGATGCTGTGGTCGATGCGCAGCTCGTTGCTGAACGCCAGGTCGAAACCGGCGTCCAGGCCGGCCCGCAGCACGTGGGCCGAGAGGTCCTCCTGGCCGCGCAGCAGCATCCGGGGCAGCCCGAACTCGCGTTCCTCGTTGTACCAGTTGGCGTCGTAGAACGGGGCCTTGCCGACCAGGAACTGCGGCATGTTGTCCAGCCAGAGCTGGTGGAAGTGGTCCGAGCCGACCATGACCAGCACGTCCGGGTTCGCCCGGGTGAGGGTCTCCCGGAAGGCGAGGATCTTGCGGGCCCACTCGTCGGCGAACGGGGGCCGGTCCTCGCCGGTGGCGGTGGTGGCGCGGTAGTAGAACGGGTGGTGGGTGGAGGCGATGACCGCGACGACCTGGGCCATGGCCGCTCCTCTCGCAGACGGTGGGGTGGGGATCAGTCGGCGTCGTCCGGCACGTACCGGGCGTTGCGGTCGACGGTGCGGTAGATGTCCATGCCGAGCGGGCGGCGGCGTTCCTCGGCGAGGTGGCCGAGCAGGCCGGCGGTGCGGGCCAGCAGCGCGAAGCCGCGCAGCAGGTCGATGGGCAGGCCGAGGTCGGCCAGGGCCGCGCCGCACACCCCCGCGCCGTTGAGCGGCAGGGTGCGGCCGAGCACCTGCGGGTGGACCCGGCCGATCGCCTCGAACAGCCGCAGGTGCGGCCCGCGCAGCCCTTCCTGCTCGGCGATCGCGATCAGCACCGGGGTGCGCGGGTCGGTCTCCTTGTGCACCGGGTGGCCGAGCCCCGGCACCAGGCGCTTGGCGGCGCGGGCGGCGCGGACCGCGTCCAGGGCGACGGCGTCCCAGCCGGCGTCGTCGGTGGGTGTCTCGGCGAGACCGGCGAGGGTGTCGGCGAGGAACCGGCCGCAGTCCTCGGTGACGCCGAGGAAGCGGGAGCCGCCGCCGAGCAGACCGGCGGCGATCGCGCCCTGCAACGCCTCCGGCGCGCTGAGGTACGTCAGCCGGGCGGCGATCGCGGTGGGGGTAAAGCCGTGGTCGGCCAGGGCCACCAGGACGGTCTCGAAGACGCGGACCTCGCCGGGGCCGGGGCGACGCCCGGCGACCAGCCAGAAGGCCAGTTCACCGAAGCCCACCCGGCCCATCAGGTCGCCGGCCAGGTCCTGACCGAGCAGCCGGATGGTGGTCGGGTCGGAGGTGCCGATCGAGGTCGGGAAGTCTAGCTGCCGGTCAGCCACGCGCGGATCTCCTCGCCGTGTTCGTCGAGCGCGGGCGGCGGGGTGCCGTACCGCGCGGGGGTGTCCGAAAGGGTGATCGGGTGCCGGATGCCGGGGACCGCGGCGGGGCCCTCGCCGACGGTGACCACCGGGTCCAGCCCGAGGCGTTCGGCGAACGCGACCCCGCCGTCGATGGTGTTGATCGGGGCGCAGGGCACCCCGGCGGCCATCAGGTCGGTGAACCACTCGTCGCGGGTGCGCCGGCGCAGCCGCTCGACCAGCAGCGGGCGCAGTGCCTCCCGGTTGGCGGTGCGGTCCTGGTTGCGGGTGAACCGGGGGTCGTCGACCAGTTCCGGCAGGTCGAGCACCTGGCAGAGCCGGCGGAACTGCCCGTCGTTGCCGGCGATCACGATCAGCTCGCCGTCGGCGACGGGCAACGGCTCGTACGGGAAGAGGCTGGGGTGGGCGTTTCCCATCCGGAAGGGCACCACTCCGCCCGCGACGTAGCCGCTGCTGTGGTTGACCAGCCCGGACAGGGCCGAGGAAAGCAGGTTGACCTCGACGTGTTGGCCGCGCCCCGAGTCGTGGCGGTGGTGCAGGGCGGCCAGGATGCCGATCGACGCGTGCAGCCCGGCCATCACGTCGAACACGGAGATGCCGGCCCGGTAGGGCGAGCCGTCCGGGTCGCCGGTGAGGCTCATCAGGCCGGAGATCGCCTGCACCATCAGGTCGTATCCGGGGTAGGCCGCGCCCGCGCCGGTGCCGAACCCGCTGATCGAGGCGTAGACCACCCGGGGGTTGCCGGCGGCCACGGTGTCGTAGTCGAGGGCGAAGCGGCGCAGCCCGCCGGGCTTGAAGTTCTCGATCAGGACGTCGGCCCGGGCGGCCAGCCGGTGGGCCACGGCCAGGTCGTCGGGGTCCTTCAGGTCGAGGGCGATGGACCGCTTGTTGCGGTTGATGCCCAGGTAGTAGGTGGAGACGTCGTCGCGGACCGGGGGCATCCACGTGCGGGTGTCGTCGCCGCCGGGCCCTTCCACCTTGATCACCTCGGCGCCGAGGTCGGCCAGCAGCATGGTGGCGTACGGCCCGGCGAGGATGCGGGAGAAGTCGGCCACCACGACGCCGTGCAGCGGGCCGGTCCGGCCCGGTGTCTCCTCCGCCATGATCCACCCTCTCGTTGACCGCCAGGCGGACGAATGTCCGCTCGATCAGTTTCCCGATGACTCTATGAGACGTCAACACCTCGACTAAATTCTCGGGAAACTCCCAGGTCCACGCGTTAGAAAGCAACCGGAGACACGTCGGTAACGTGCTCTTGACATGGCCGGTGACCGGGAACACACTGGCGAAACCTGATCTGACCGTAGAGCGGACAAGCGTCCGCAGGCACCCCGGAACGGAAGTGGCGGCGATGAGTGCGAACGAGGGGCGGACACCGGCGGCAGGCCAGCCGGTGGTCTTCCGCAACGGCCTGGTGCTGACCATGGACGACACCCACACGGTGCTCCCCCGCGCCGACGTGCTGGTGATCGACGACCGGATCGCCGCCGTCGGCGCGGAACTGGCCGTGCCGGAGGGCACCTGGGAGATCGACGCGGCCGGCGGCATCGTCATGCCCGGCATGATCGACACCCACCGGCACATGTGGCAGACCGCGATGCGCGGCTACGGTGCCGACTGGACGCTGACCCAGTACTTCGTCTGGTACTACCTGGAGTCCGGCAAGCTGTTCCGCCCCGAGGACGTCCACGCCGGCAACCTGCTCGCCGCCATCGAAGCGGTCGACGCCGGCGTCACCACCACCGTGGACTGGTCACACGGCCTACAGACCCCGCAGCACGCCGACGCCGCCGTCGACGCCCTGGAGGCGGTGCCGGGCCGGTTCGTGCTCGCCTACGGCAACCTGCAACAGGGGCCGTGGGAGTGGGCCACCACCCCCGAGTTCCGCGACTTCGTCACCCGTCGCATCCACGGCCGGGGTGACCGGCTCGGCTTCCAGATGGCCTTCGACGTCACCGGCGACCCGGCCTTCCCCGAGCGGGCCGCCTTCGAGGTGGCCCGGGACCTCGGCGTGCCGGTCACCACCCACGCCGGGGTGTGGGGGGCCACCAACGACGACGGCATCCGGCTGATGCACGAGCACGGGTTCATGACCGACTCGACGGTCTACGTGCACGCCGCCACCCTCAACCGCGACTCGTACCACCGGATCGCGGCCACCGGCGGCTCGGTCTCGGTGTCCACCGAGAGCGAGCAGAGCGCCGGCCAGGGCTACCCGCCCACCTGGCAGCTACGGCACCACGACATCCCGGTCTCGCTGTCCATGGACACCAGCGTCTGGTGGAGCGGGGACCTGTTCTCCGCGATGCGCGCCACGCTGAGCGCCGACCGGTCCCGGGAACACCTCGAGGCGCACGGTCGGCAGGAGACCGTCACCCACTGCCACCTGCGCGCCGAGCAGGTGGTGGAGTGGGCCACCCGGGGCGGCGCCCGGGCCCTGGGCCTCGACCACCTCGTCGGCGCCCTCACCCCGGGCCGCAAGGCGGACGTGGTGCTGATCAAGAACGACAACTCCCCGGTGATGTTCCCGATCCTGCACCCCTACGGCCACGTGGTGTTCCAGGCCCAGCGCGGCGACGTGCACACCGTGCTGATCGACGGCCGGCTGGTCAAGCACGAGCACCGGCTGGTCGGCGTCGACCTCGCCGCCGCCCGCGCCGCCGTCGGACGCACCGTCGAACACCTCACCGACACCATGGGCGTCGACGCGTGGGAGAAGGGGATGAACCCGGACGTCCCCGAGACCGCGGTGCTGGACAACCCGTACACCTACACCCAGTGGGACGCCGGCTCGGCGCAGTGGAAACAATAGCCATCCGACGCGCCCGGCGGGTGACCACCCGCCGGGCGCGGGGCAGCCAGCGAAGGGACTCCATGGGGCGCGAGGCCGGAACCGACTTCATCGAGGCGCTGGCGCGCGGCCTCGACGTGCTGCGCTGCTTCCGTCCGGGCCAGCCGACGATGACCCTCAGCGAGATCGCGGCGGTGACCGGGCTGGCCCGCCCCACCGTGCGGCGCATCCTGCTCACCCTGGAGGAGTTGGGCTACGTCCGCACCGCCGACCGGGGCTTCGCGCTCACCCCCCGGGTGCTGGAGCTGGGCGTGGCCTACGTCAACTCGTTGAGCATCTGGGACGTGGCCCGCCCGCACATGCGACAGCTGGTGACCGAGACCGACGAGTCGACGTCGCTGGCCCAGCTCGACGGCAGCGACATCGTCTACGTGTCCCGGGTCGCGGTGCCCAAGATCGTCACGCTCGCGGTGACCATCGGCACCCGGTTCCCGGCCGTGGCCACCTCGATGGGCAAGGTGCTGCTGGCCGCCCTCACCCCGGCGGAACTCACCGCCGTACTGTCCGTGCCCGGCCGTTCCGGGATCACCGCCCGCTGGCGGCCGGACCGCGCCGAGCTGGACCGGGAGCTGCGTGAGGTGCGGGCACGCGGCTGGGCCCTGGCCGACCAGGACCTGGCCGCCGGCATCCGGTCGATCGCCACCGGGGTACGCGACGGCGACGGCCGGGTGGTGGCCGCGCTCAACGTCACGGTGCACGCCGCCGAGACCTCACTGGAACGGCTCACCGACGAGCACCTGCCCCGCCTGCTGCGCACCGCCGCCGGGATCAGTCAGGACTGGGCCCGGCTCGACACCGTGCCGATGGCGGTGCAACGGCCCGATCCGGCTCCGCCCGCCTGAGCGGCCCCGGCCGGGCCGACGACCGCCGGATAGACCTGCTCCACGATGGTCAGCAGGGTGGCGGTCAGCAGCAGGTGCACCTGGTCACGGTCCAACGCGCCCCGCTGGAGCCACTCCCGGGCGGTCGCGGTGGCCAGCCCGCCGTACGCCCGGATCATGGCGCGCAGCTCGGCCCGGCGGACGGTCACGTCGGCCAGCCCCACCGCCACCAGGACGCTGTCCGCCGCGACCTCCTCGGCCTCGGTGAGCACCCGGGCGACGTCGGCGTCGTGGCCCATCCCCCCGGCGGTCACCGCGGCCAGCCAGGAATCGCGGTGCCGGGACACCACGTCGAGGAACCAGGTGACGCTGGCGTCGACCCGGGTGCGCAGGTCACCGGCGGGCAGCCGCTCGACGGCCACCCCGGGCACGGTCACCATCACCCGGACGACCTCCAGGTAGAGCTGCTTCTTGGTGCCGAAGTAGTGGTTGATCAGGCCCCGGGCCACCCCGGCCTCGCGGGCGACGTCGGTGGTGGACACGTCGGCGTAGGGGCGCGCGCCGAACAGCCGCACCGCGCAGGCGAGGATCTGCCCGCGCCGGGCGTCGGGCTCCAGCCGCCGTCGCCGTGATTCCGTGTCAACGCTCACCCGCCGCACCCTATCGGCAGGTCGGCGCGACACACCCGGGCCGACGACGGGTCCCGTCAGCCGGGCGGCGGCGGCTGCGCCGGTGTCCCCGCCCCGGTGCGGCACCGGTCCGCTCGGGCAGACCGGGCGGGCCACCGGACGATGATCAGGAATTGTTGACACGCCGCCAACAGGGCGTGAGGGTGTATCCATGCCGACGCCTGGACTCCACGACTACTCCCCACCGTGGCGCGCGCCCGAGCACGACGACCTCGCCGACCTGGCCCGTGACTTCTTCACCCGGGAGGTGCTGCCGCACACCGAACGGCTGCTGGCGCAGGGCCACCCGGACCGCGACCACTACCGGCGTGCCGGCGAGCTGGGCCTGCTCGGCCTGTCCGTGCCCGAGGAGTACGGCGGCGGAGGCGGCGGTTTCACCCACGAGGCGGTCCTGCTGCACGAGCAGGCGCACGTCGGGGAGAGCACCCTCGGCCTCGGCGTGCACAGCGGCATCGTCACCGGTTACCTGGTCGCCTACGGCAGTGCCGAACAGAAACGCCGCTGGCTGCCCGGCCTGTGCCGCGGCGAACTGGTCGGGGCGATCGCGATGACCGAACCCGACGGCGGCTCCGACCTGCAGGCGATGCGGACCCGGGCCGTCCGCGACGGCGACGACTACCTGGTCACCGGGGCCAAGACGTTCATCAGCAACGGCGGCCTCGCGGACCTGCTCATCCTGGCCGTCAAGACCGACCCGACGCAGCGGGCCGCCGGCATCTCCCTGCTGGTCTGCGAGGTCGCCGACGACCGGGCCGGGTTCCGGCGGGGCCGGCTGCTGTCCAAGATCGGGCTGCACGGCAACGACACCGCCGAACTGTTCTTCGACGACCTGCGGGTGCCGACTACGCACCTGCTCGGCGGGGCCGAAGGGCTCGGCTTCGGCCAGATGATGCGGCAGCTGCCCCAGGAACGCCTGGTCATCGGCATCGGGGCGGTCGCGGCGATGCAGCGGGCGGTGGAGCTGACCACCGCGTACGTCAAGGAACGCACCGCCTTCGGCAAACCGCTGATCGGCCACCAGAACACCCGGATGGTGCTGGCCGAGTGCGCCACCCGCACCCGGGTCAGCCGGGTCTTCCTCGACGACTGCATCGCCCGGCACGACCGGGGCGAGCTGGACGTGGCCACCGCGGCGATGGCGAAGGCCTGGCTCACCGAGGGGCAGTGCGAGGTCGTCGACCGCTGCCTGCAACTGTTCGGCGGCTACGGCTACACCACCGAGTACCCGATCGCCCGGATGTACGCCGACGCCCGGGTACAGAAGATCTACGGCGGCACCAACGAGATCATGAAGGAGCTGATCGCCCGTGCCCTCTGACCGCCGGCCCGACGCCACCGGGCCGCTGGCCGGGGTGCGGGTGGTGGAGCTGGCGAGCCTGGCCCCGGCCCCCTTCGGCTGCATGGTGCTGGCCGACCTCGGCGCGGACGTGGTGCGCGTCGACCGGCCCGGCGGCCCCGGCCCGGGACGACTGGCCGCCCCGACGACCGGGCCGCTGCAGCGGGGCCGCCGGGTCACCACCCTGGACCTGAAGACCCCCGCCGGGGTGGCCGACCTGCTGCGCCTGGTCGAACGGGCCGACGTGCTGGTCGAGGCGTACCGGCCGGGGGTGGCCGAGCGGCTCGGTTTCGGGCCCCGGAACTGCCGGGACCGCAACCCCCGCCTGGTGTACGCCCGGTTGACCGGCTGGGGTCAGGACGGTCCGCTGGCCGCCCGCGCCGGGCACGACATCGACTACATCGCGGTGTCCGGCGCGCTGGAACCGCTGGGCCGTCCCGGTGAACGCCCGCACGCCCCGCTGAACCTGCTGGGTGACTTCGCCGGGGGTGGGATGCTGCTCGCCACCGGCGTGCTGGCCGCGCTGCTGGAACGGGAACGCTCCGGCCTCGGGCAGGTGGTCGACGCCGCGATGGTCGACGGGTCGGCGCTGCTCACCGCGTTCCTGCACGGGATGCTCGGCGACGGTCGGTGGTCCGCGCCCCGCGGTGCCAACCTGCTCGACGGCGGCGCCCCGTTCTACGACACCTACCGCACCGCCGACGACCGGTTCGTGGCGGTGGGCGCGTTGGAGCCGGCGTTCTACGCCGCCCTGCTGACCGGGCTTGGCCTGGCCGACGACCCGACGCTGCCCGCCCAGCACGACCCGGACGGCTGGCCGGAGCTGCGCCGCCGGTTCACCGCCCGGTTCGCCGAACGCACCCGCGACGAGTGGACGGCGGTCTTCGCCGACCTCGACGCCTGTGTCGCGCCGGTGCTCGCCCCCACCGAGGCGCACCGCCATCCGCACAACGCCGCCCGGGGCACCTTCGTCGCGGTGGGCGGCGAGGTGCAGCCGGCACCGGCACCCCGGTTCGCCCGGACGCCCGCCGCTGCGCCGCGCCCGGCACCGGACCCGGCGGACCCGCTGGACGTCGCCACCGTCCTCGACGACTGGGCCGACCGAACGTGACCTGCCCGGCCGGTCAGCCCACCGCGACGGCGGGAGCCGGGCGGGCAGGCGTCGCGGCCGGTCAGCCCACCGCGACGGCGGGAGCCGGGCGGGCAGGCGTCGCGGCCGGCAGCTGACGGTCGTGCCACCGGCTGAGCAGGGTCAGCGAGGTGACCGCCCCGACCAGCGCGAGGAACATGTCCCACTGGGTGTCCCAGACGTCGCCCTGGGTGCCGAGGAAGTCGTCGGCGGCGGAGCCACCGGCCACCGAGGACCACCACTCGATCATCTCGAAGAAGGCGCTGAAGGCCAGGCAGGCGCAGACCACCAGCGGGGCGAGCCAGCGGCTGCCCCGCAACGGGGACCGGCGGACGAGGATCTCGCGGACCAGGATCGCCGGGACGAAGCCCTGCACGAAGTGCCCGAGCCGGTCGTACGGGTTGCGGGAGAGGTCGAGCGCGTCGCGTACCCAGTCGCCCAACGGGACCCGTGCGTAGGTCCAGTGCCCGCCCACGATGAGGATCAGCGCGTGCGCCGCCAGCAGGCAGCACAGCAGGGTGGTCAACGGGAACCGCCGCCACACCAGTAGCACCACCGGCACCCCGACGATCACCCAGACCGTCTCCAGCAGCCAGGTGAGCCGGTCGTAAGGGTGCAGGCCGGACAGCAGCAGCGCCACGACGACGAGGCCCAGCAGCACGGGCGGGACGAGCGTACGGGCCCGGGTCACGGCGACCACCTGTCCGGAGACGAGCAGGCGGCCCGGTCGCCGCCCGGCCGCTGACGATAACAGCGCCCCGCACCGCACCGGCACCGGCGGGCCGGTCGGCACGACGGCCGCACGGGTGCCCCGGTCGGCGGACGGGACGGTGGCCCGGCCTGCCCGGATCGGCACTGATCGGCGAGCAATTGCCCGAATCCACCCCTGTCGATACGGTACAGCCGGAGGCCGCCCGTCCCGGCACCACACCCCCGCAGAAGGAGCCCCATGCCACCCGTCACCCCCACCCGGAGAGCCCGCGCCCGGCGACCCGGCCTGCTGGCCGTCACCGTCCTCGCCCTGGTCGCCACCGCCACCACCGTCGCCCCACCGGCCGCCTCGGCGGCCACCGTCGACCCCGGCGTGGACTACGTGCTCGTCAACCGCAACAGTGGCAAGGCGATGGACCTGTACGACTGGTCCACCGCCGACGGCGCACCGGTCAAGCAGTACACCCGCAACGACCTCGCCGTGCAGCGGTGGCGCTTCGTCGACGTCGGCAGCGGCTACCACCAGATCCGCTCGGCGCACAGCGGCAAGGTCCTCGAACTGCCCAACGCCCTCGACGGCACCGCCCTGGTGCAGAACCCGGCCGCCAGCGGCAACACCCGGCAGCACTTCCGGCTCGTCGACTCCACGGGCGGTTACGTCCGACTGCTCAACCGGCACTCCGGCAAGGCCCTCGACGTGTGGGAACGGTCCACCGCCGACGGGGCGACCATCTCCCAGTACCAGGACCTCGACGGGGCCAACCAGCAGTGGCAGCTCGTCCGGCCGGGCGGCACGGCCGACTGCGGCAGCGGCGCGTTCCAGGCCGAGGCGGTGCTGGCCGGCGGCACCTGGACCGTCCGCAACGGTGGCACGACCGTGCACACCGGCACCGACCTGCGGGCCGCCGTGCAGGCCGCGGTGAACAGCCTCACCGCCGGGCGGACCAGCAAGCAGCGGGTGGTGGTGCGCGGCTCGGGCACGATGAGCGCCAACTCCCGCATCTCGCTGCCCAGCTACACCACCCTCGACGTGTGCGGGACGATCAACGTCACCGGCACCGGCTCGGGGGACCAGGCCCCCGTCTACTCCCGGGGCACCACCCAGGTCGAGGTGCAGCACCTCACCCTCACCGGCACCCCGCTCTACGGGGTCTTCCTGCGCAACGTCACCAACGTCGTGCTGGGGCAGCTCGACATGCGGCTCTCCGCCGGCCTCGGGGTCCGCATCGACAACCGGGGCGACACCAGCCAGTGGACCCGCAACGTGCGCATCGACACCGTGTACGTCTCGGGCGCCAGCTCGCACGCCGTCGAGACGTACGGGGTGGACGGGCTGACCGTGGGCACCGTCACCGCCCGCAACGTCGGCGAGTCCGGCCTGCTGCTCAACCAGACGATCAACGCCACCGTATCCACCGTGGACGCCGAGAACGCCGGCACCGGCACCGGCTACGCCGCTTTCCGGATGGCCAACCGCAACGGCCGCATCGGCGACAGCTACCCGACCAACATCCGGGTCGGCACCGTCCGGGCCCGGGGCGGCGGCCGGGGCGTCTTCTGCGTCTCCGAGTCCGGCGGGGCGACGATCGACCGGGTCGACATCGCCAACACCGGCAACAACGCCGTGCTGATCGAGAACTGCTACGGGGTGAGCCTGGCCACCAACGGCGGCACGATCAGCGGCGGCGGCGAGGTGCGGCTGGCCGAACGCGCCGAGTTCCCCGGCAACCGGGACCTCACCCTGCGCAACTTCACCCTGGTCAACAACCGGATCGTGGAGAACCCCTGCGCCGACAACCTGACCATCAGCAACGTCACCCTGACCAACTCGACCATCGTCCGCTGCTGACCCGACCCGCCGACGATCGCGCGGCCCCACCGCCGGCGGTGGGGCCACCGCACCATCCCCGGGCCACGGCACCATCCCCCCGGGCCACCGCACATCCCCCTGCCGGCGGATGTCAGCCGGTGTCGGCGGCGTGTCGGCGCGGTGTCAGCCGACCGGCGCACGCTGCACGGCATGACAGCTGAACTGATGATCGAGGCCGAGGGCCTGGTCAAGTCCTTCGGCCGCACCCGGGCGTTGCAGGGGGTGGATCTCGCCGTGCCCCGGGGCACCGTGCTCGGGGTGCTCGGCCCGAACGGCGCCGGCAAGACCACCGCCGTGCGCATCCTGTCCACGCTGCTGGTCCCCGACGCCGGCACCGCCCGGATCAACGGCCTCGACGTGGTACGCCAGGCCGAGCGGGTCCGGCAGTCCATCGGCCTCACCGGCCAGTACGCCTCGGTCGACGAGGACCTGACCGGGCGGCAGAACCTGGAACTGTTCGGGACGCTGCTGGAACTCGGCCGGGCCGGCGCGCGACGGCGGGCGGCCGAACTGCTCGACTGGTTCGACCTGACCGCCGCCGCGAACCGGCCGGCCAAGACCTACTCCGGTGGGATGCGCCGCCGGCTGGACCTGGCCGCCAGCCTGGTCGGCTCACCGGACGTGATCTTCCTGGACGAGCCGACCACCGGCCTCGACCCGGCCAAGCGCGAGGACATGTGGGACGTGGTCCGGTCGCTGGTGACCAACGGGGCGACCGTGCTGCTCACCACGCAGTACCTGGAGGAGGCCGACGCGCTGGCCGACGCCATCACGGTGATCGACCACGGCCGGGTCATCGCCCACGACACCCCGGACGGGCTCAAGCGGATCGTCGGCGGACAGACCCTGGAGGTACGCCCGACCGACCCGGCACAGCTGGCCCCGACGGCGGCGATCCTGTCCCGGGTGGGCTCCGGCGCACCCGCCGACGAGATCCGCCGGGGTGTGCTCGCGGTGCCGGTCGCCGACGACTCCGCGTTGACCGAGAGCGTCGCCCGGCTGGCCGCCGCCGGCATCGCGGTCACCGAACTCTCGCTGCACCTGCCGAGCCTCGACGAGGTCTTCTTCACCCTCACCGGCCGCACCGCGGCCGACGACGACACCACCCGTACGGAGGTCGCCGCATGAGCACCCTGACCGGTACCCCGCCCCGCACCGGGCCGACGCTGTCCACGGTCGTGGCGCAGCCCCGGCCGTTGCGCCTGCTGCGGCACTCGCTGGCGTTGGCCAAACGCAGCCTGATCAAGACCTGGCGGACCCCGGAGGCGTTGATCGACGTCACCCTGCAACCGGTGCTGTTCCTGGTCATCTTCGTGTACGTCTTCGGTGGCGCGGTCGCCGGCTCCACCCACGACTACCTCCAGTACCTGCTGCCGGGCATCCTGGCGCAGACCATCGCCACCGGGTGCATCGCGATCGGTGTCAACCTCAACACCGACATCGCCAAGGGCATCTTCGACCGGTTCCGTTCGCTGCCCGTCCCCCGGTCCGCACCGCTGGTGGGCGCGGTGTTCGGCGACGTGGTGCGGTACGTGATCGTGACCGTGTCGACCCTGGCGATCGGCTACCTGCTCGGCTTCCGGGTCGAGTCCGGCCCGGTGCAGGCCCTCGCCGGGTGCCTGCTCGCGGTGCTGTTCGCGCTCTGCCTGAGCTGGCTGCCGGTCTACGTCGGGATGAAGGTCCGCACGCCGGGCGCGGTGCAGGGGGTGATGTTCGCGCTGATCATGCCGTTGAGCTTCGCGTCCAACGTGTTCGTCGCCGCCGGCACCCTGCCGGGCTGGATGCAGGCGGTGGTGACGGTGAACCCGCTGACCCACCTGGTGACGGCGATGCGCGGACTGTTCCTCGGCACCCCGGTCGGCAACCACGTGTGGTGGACGCTGCTGTGGTGCGCCGGCTTCGTGGCGGTGTTCATGCCACTGGCGCTGCGGGCGTACCGTCGGCGGGTGTGATCCGGCCGAGCAGGTCGTCCATCAGCTCGCCGATGCGGGCGGCGGCCGCGGCGGCCGGCCGCGCCCGCCACCCGGCCAGCAACGGCTCCCGCCGCGCCTCGTCACCGAGGGCGGCGGTGAGCCGTTCCCCGATGCCCGACGGGAAGAACGCCGCCGAGTTGCTGCCCAGCCGGGTACCGAGCGCGAACAACTCCCGGGCGGTCCCGACGTCGTCGCGCCAGGCGGCGAGTTCGGCGCCACCCAACGCCCAGGTCCCGATCACCGGCAGATCCCGCGACGACAGCGCCTCCGCACCGGCGGCGGCCAGCAGGTCGGTGGCGCGGGCGTCGACGTCGCGCCGGGCGGCCGGCCAGACCTCGGCGATCCGCAGGCGCAGCACCGCCACCGCGACCCGCAGCACGACCCGGGGCTGCGGCGGCGGGCCGGTCCAGCCGGCCAGCGCGCGGACCACCGCGTCGGCGTGGTCGAGCGCCTCGGCATGCCGCCCGCGCTGCCAGGCGAGGCGGGCCAACCCCAGGCCCGCCTGCGCGGTCTCCACCTCCTCGCCCTGGCCGGGGGTCGCCGTCTCGACCAACCGCCGCTCGGCCGCCGGGTCACCGCGCAGCGCGAGCTGCACGTCCAGCACCACCCGGGCGGCGCGGACGTCCTGGGTGGCGCCGATCAGCTCCATGTGGTGCACGCCGCGCGCCAGCCACTCGGTGGACCTGCCGTCGGTGGGGGTCAGGCCGTGCCCGACGACCTGCGCCGCCATCGCCATCCCCCAGTGGTCGCCGGCCGTCTCGAACCGACGGTACGCCTGCTCGGCGTCGGCCACCGAGGCCGCCGGCAGACCCCCGCTGTCCCCGATCGCCGCGCGGGCGAACAGGCCGAAGCCCTGCACGTACGGGTCGGGATGCTCGATCAGGGTGAAGGTGCCCGGCAGCGCCAACTCCGGGTCGAGATGGTCGAACGCCGGCAGCACCGAGGCGAGCACCGCGTGCCGGGAGGAGACCTCCCGGGGCCGCTCGGTCAACAGCCGGCGCAGGGCCCGGCGGGCGAGCACGGCGAGCCGGAGCGGGCCGGTGATGCCGGCGTTGACCACCACCAGCAGGCACATCCAGGCCAGCCGGTCGGCGTCGGGCAACGGCCGACCGCCGCCCCGGCCGGAGACGATCGCCGAGCCGTGTCGCCGCCCGGGGGCGTCCAGGTGCAGCAGGCCCCGGGACCAGCCGGAGACCTCCAGGTGCAGGCCCCGTACCGCCCACAGGTGGAACAGCGGGGTGGCGATGTCCACCACGGCCGGTTCGTCGTCGTGCCCGAGCGCCCACCGCAGGCCGGCGACGAGGTTGTCCTGCTCGGCGGCGCACCTGGCGAACGCGTCGAGCTGGTCGGGGCCGATGAACCGGTCGAGCAGCCCGGTCGCCTGCCGTCGGGCCCAGCCGACCAGGCCGGCCATGGCGGTGGCGCGGTCACCGGCGGCGTCGAGCCGGGCCTCGCCGTACTCGCGGACGGTCTCCAGCATCCGGTAGCGGGGTGGGCCGTCGCCCTCGACGAGGGTCAGCAGGGACTGTTCGACCAGCCGCGCCAACCCACGCCGGACGTCGGGGACACCGGCGACGGCGGCGGCGAGGTCGGCGGTGAACGGGGCGGGGACCACCGCGACCCGCTGGAGCAGGTCCCGGTCGGCGGGGGCGAGGAGTTCCCGGCTCCAGTCGACCATCGCCCACAGGCTCGCGTGCCGCTCCGGCAGGCCACGCAGCGCGGCGTCGAGCAGGGCGAACCGGTCGGTCAGCCCGGCGAGCACGTCGTCGATCGGCATGTGCCGCAGCCGCGCCGCGGCCAGTTCGAGGGCCAGCGGCAGGTTGTCCAGCCGGTGACACAGCGCCAACGTGCGGTCGGTGTCCCCGGTGGGCACCGCACCACCGGCACGGGCCCGGGACTCGACCAGGGCCACCGCGTCGGCGTCGGGCAGCACGGCCAACCGGTGCACCCGTTCACCGGCCAGCCCCAGCGGCGCCCGGCTGGTCGCCAGCACGGTCACCTCCGGTGGGCACACCGCGACCAGGTCCGCGACGACGGCCGCCACCGGATCCAGGAGGTGTTCACAGTTGTCCAGCACCACCAGGCCGTCGAGGTCCGGCGCGAGGGCACGCAGCCGCTCCTGCGGGGTGAGCACCCGCCGGTCGAGACCCAGGGGGCCGCCGGCCGTCGTGGTGTCCGCCCCGCCGAGAGCAGCCAGGACGGTGGGCAGCACCTCCTCGGGGGCCCGCAGGCCGGCGAGTTCGATCACCCGGGCCGGTCGTCCGGCCGCCACCGCCCGGCGTACCACCTCGGCGGCGAGCCGGGTCTTACCCGCGCCACCGGTGGCCACGACGGTCACCAGCGCCGCCTCGGTCAGCGCCACCTCCACCGCCTCGACGTCGTGCTCCCGGCCGACGAGCGCCGTCGCCGGCCGCCGCCACGCGGCCGGCAGGGCGGTGCGGGTCGACGTGACCGGCGACGCCGGGCCGGTCGGGGCGGTCAGTTCACCCCGCAGCAACGCCAGGTGGACCTGGCTGATCACCGGCGACGGGTCGGTGCCGTAGCGGTCGGCCAGTTCGGTGCGCAACCGCGCGACCACCTCCAGGGCCTCGGCGTCGCGCCCCTGGGCGGCGAGCATCCGGACCAGCAGGGCGGCCGACGGCTCGTCCGGCGGGGTCCGCGCGACGAGCCGCCGCAGGTCACTGTCGTCATACGGGCCGGGGCCGGTCAACGCCGCCTCGGCGCGCAACGCGACGACGTCGACGAACAGCCGGCTGGTCTCCTCGGTGTCCCAGGCCGGGACCTCGGGGAACAGCACCCGGGCCGCGTCGGCGGCGTCCCGGGCGGCCGGCCCGGCACCGTCACGCAGGGCGGCCCGGCCCCGCTCCAGCAGCGACCGGGCCCGGACCGCGTCGACGGTGACCTGTTCGGCGGGCAACCGGTAGCCACCCGGCACCGCGAGCACCGGCAGCCCGAGCCGGCGTACCCGGGAGACCAGGGCCTGCACCGCGCCGGTCGCGTCGTCCGGGGGCGTGCCGTCCCACACCGCGTCCACCAGCAACGGGGTGGAGACCGCCCGGCCCCGCGCGTCGACCAGCGTGCGGATCACGGCGGCGAGCCGTTCGCCCCGGACCGGTCGGCCGTCGACGGCGAGCGGGCCGAGGATGCTGATCTGCACGGGTCCAGCATCCCTCACCGGGACACCCGGCCGTCGCCGTCCCCCGCTTCAGTGGCGGGTCCGCCGCGCCCGGACCACCCCGACCAGCGCCGCCAGCAGCAGGCCGGCGACGATCACCCCGACCCCCAGCAGCAGCGACCGGGTCCCGTCGACGCCGGACCGGGCAACGGCGGTGGCGGTCGCGCCCGGGGACGCCGCTGTCGGGGCACCACTGGACGCCGCTGTCGGGGCTCCGTCGGACGCCGTCGGGGCGGGCGGGGACGACACGGCCGGCGTGGGGGCCGCCGGGCGGGCGTAACGCAGCACCGTCGGCCGGGTACCGGGTGGCTGACCGGCGGTCTCGGAGACGGTGAGCAGCCAGCGGCCGTCGCGGCTGTAGCTGACCGACTCGCCCTGCGGCTCGTCGGGCAGCGCCACGGTCCGGGGCGTGCCGCCGGTCAGCGCGGCCACCACGTCGCCGTCGGTCACCTCGTACTCGAAGGCGTCGGCGTAGGTGCGCAGCACGACCCGGCGACCGTCCGGGGCGACGGCCCCGCCGGTGACCAGCCGACGGCCGAAGAACGAGTACGGGTTCGGGGTCGTGGTGAGCGGCAACCGGACCTGCCCGGCCAGCGTCAACGGCACCGTCGCGCCGGCCCGCAGCGGCCCGGCCGGCAGGTAGACGCCGGCGCTGCCGCCCTGCTTGGTCACCAGCACCGGCCGGCCGGCCCCGTCGAGCAGCAGCGCCTCCGCGTCGTGCGCCCCGTCGGGGTACGCCAGGCGGTGCAGCACCGGCCGGCGGGCCCCGGGCGCGAGCTTCCACAGCGCCACCGTCGACCGGGTCCGGTCGTTGTCGCCGGTGTCGGCGACCCAGACCGTGCCGTCCGCGCCGACCGCCAGGTCCTCGGTGTCGCGGGGCCGCGACGGGTAGGCCACCGTGCGCACCACCGCACACCGGGTGTCGAGGAAGAAGATGCGCCGCCGGGACGCCTCGTCGGCGCCGTCGTTGACCATCACGAACCCGGAGTCGGTGGCGACCATGCCGGAGATCTCGGTCAGCCGCCCGTCGCGGACCCGGCACACCGTGGCCGGTGCCGCCGCACGTGCCGGGTCGGGGACGGCCACCGTCGCCGTGCCGACGACGAGCAGCGTGGTGAGCAGCGACGACAAGCGGGTTGCCGGCCGCCGCGTCATCGCCCCTCCCCCGCCCTGGCCGGCGGCCCCCCGCCGACGATCCGAGCACAGGAGCTTGCCGGTCGCCGTACGCCGCGTCAATGCCGCCACCCCGCCGGGCACTGAGGTGTACGCCACCGCGCCGTGGCCGCGTACGGGCCGGTGCGGCCGACGGCCGGTGCGGCCGACGGCCGGTGACTAGCCTGGGTCGGTGCCTCCACGCCTGCCCCACCCGGACCCGGACACCCCGGACACGGCGGGGCCGCTGCGGTACATCTGGTGGCTGGTCCGCTGCCAACCGTGGCGGGTGCTGCGCGGGTCACTGTTCGGCACGGTCTGGATGGTGGGGTTGTCGGTGCGGCCGTTCCTGGTCGCCCGTGCCGTCGACGACGGGCTGCGCACCGGCGACACCGGGGCGTTGCTCGGCTGGGTCGCCGCGATCGTCGTCGCTGGGGCCGCGCTGGCCTGGGCGGGCATCATGCGGCACCGGACCATGACGTTCATCCGCGAGGACGCCAGCGCCCGCTCGGCGGCCGTGCTGCTGCGGCAACTCGCCCGGGTCGGGGCGGTGCTGCCCCGCCGGCTCGCCGCCGGGGACGTCGCCACCGTCGGCGGGTACGACATCGTGCGCACCTCACAGGTGCTCACGCTGACCGGCCCCGGGGTGGGCGCGGTACTGGCGTACGCGGTCGCGGCCGTGGTGCTCTGGTCGATCGACCCGGTGCTGGCGCTGGTGACGCTGCTCGGGGTGCCGGTGATCGCGCTGGTCGTCGGCCCGCTGCTGCGCCGGCTGGAGCGGGCCGAGGCGGTCTACCGGCAACAGCAGGGCGAGCTGACCACCCGGGCCGACGACATCGTCGCCGGCCTGCGGGTGCTCGCCGGGGTGGGCGGCCGGCACCTGTTCGCCCGCCGGTACGCCGCCCGGTCGCAACGGCTGCGGGCCGAGGGCTACCGGGTCGGTGCGGTGCTCAGCTGGGTCGACGCGCTGACCGCCGTCATCCCCGGGCTGTTCCTCGCCGTGGTGGTGTGGCTGGCCGCCCGCACGGCCGCGGCGGGCGAGATCACCGTCGGGCAACTGGTGGCCGTCTACGGCTACGTGGCGGTGCTCATCGTGCCGGTCTGGTTCCTGCTGGAGGGCAGCTACCAGTTGATCCAGGGCCGGGTCGCCGCCCGGCGGATCGTCGACCTGCTCCGGCTCGCCCCCGACCCGGTGGGCGGCCCGGCGACCCGTCCCGCCCCGGCCGGCCCGGCCCCGCTGCACGACCCCGACAGCGGGCTGACGATCCCGGTGGGCCGGTTGATCGGCGTCGCCGCCGACGACCCGGGCGACGCGGCGGCCCTGGCCGACCGGCTGGGCCGGTACGTCACCGGCGCGGTCACCTGGGGCGGGGTCCCGCTGACGGCCGTCGACCTCGACGAGGTGCGCTCCCGCATCCTCGTCGCCGACCACGACGGGTACCTCTTCGCCGGGACGCTGCGGCAGATCCTCGCCGGTCCACACGGCACCGTCGACGACGCCCGGATCGACGCGGCGCTGCACGTGGCGTCGGCCCGCGATGTCGTCGAGGGGCTGCCCGACGGTCTCGACGCCCCGGTCGGCGACCGGGCCCGTACCCTCTCCGGCGGCCAGCGGCAGCGGGTCCGGCTGGCCCGCGCCCTGCTCACCGACCCGGAGGTGCTGATCCTGGTCGATCCGACGTCGGCGGTGGACGCGCACACCGAGGCCCGGGTGGCGCAGCGCCTGCGGCTGGCCCGTACGGGCCGCACGACGGTGCTGCTGAGCACCTCACCGGTGCTGCTCGGGCACGCCGACACGGTCGCCCACCTGCGCGACGGTCGGATCACCGGCACCGGGACGCACACCGCGCTGCTGGCCGCCGACCCGGACTACCGGCGGCTGGTCTGGCGGACCAGCGGCACCGACGACGACGCGCCGGTGGGGCGGGCCGGACGATGACGAAGCTCCCGGTCGCGAGTGCGGCGGTGGTCCGGCGGGCCGCCCGCGACGTGCTCGCCGGTGACCGGTGGGCGGTCGTCGGGGTGCTGGCGTTGCACAGCGCCGCCGCCCTCGCCGGGCTGGCCGCGCCGTGGCTGATCGGGCGGATCGTCGACCAGGTCACCGCCGGGGCCGGGGCGGGCGCGGTGGACCGGCTGGCGCTGGCCATCGGCGGTTGCGTGCTGGTGCAGGGGCTGCTCGCCCGCTACGCCCAGTACGCCGGGCACCGGTTCGGTGAGCGGGCCGTGGCGCGGCTGCGCGAGGACTTCGTGACCCGCCTGCTCGGGCTGCCCGTCTCGGTGGTCGAGCACGCCGGCACCGGTGACCTGGCCACCCGCAGCTCGGTGGACGTGTCCACGGTGGGCACCATGCTGCGTGACGTGGTGCCGGTGCTGGTCATCGCGGGCACCCAGTTGACGCTGCTGTTCGGCGCGGTGTTCCTGCTGGACCCGCTGCTCGGCCTGGTCGCGCTCGCCGGGTTCCCGTCGATCGGGGTGGCGGTCCACCGGTACCTGCGCCGGGCCACCCCCGCCTACCTGGCCGAGGGGGCGGCGACGGCGGAGCTGACCGAGGCCCTGACCACGACCGCCGAGGGTGCCCGTACCGTCGAGGCGTTGCGGCTGGGCCGTGACCGGGTCGCCCACGGCACCGCCCGCATCGGCGCGGTGTGGACCACCCGGCGGGCCACCCTCGCCCTGCGGTCGGCGTTCTTTCCGCTGGTGGAGGGCAGCTATCCGCTCCCGATCGCCGCCGTGCTGCTCACCGGGGGTGTCCTGCTGTCGCGGGGACGGGTCAGCCTGGGTGAGGTGGTCGCCGCCGCGCTCTACCTGCAACAGGCGATCGACCCGCTGGACCGGCTGTTGCTGTGGGTGGAGCAGGCGCAGCGCGGCATCGCCTCGTACGCCCGGGTGCTCGGGGTGGGGCAGGTGCCGCCGGAGCCCCGGGGCCGGGCGGCCCTGCCCACCGGCCGCGTGGTGCAGGTGCGGGGGGCGACGTTCCGGTACGCGGGCGGCCCGCAGGTGCTGCACGGCATCGACCTGACGGTCGCGGCGGGCGAACGGCTGGCCGTGGTCGGCCCGTCCGGGGCGGGCAAGTCCACCCTGGCCCGGTTGCTCGCCGGCATCGACGTGCCCGCCCGGGGGGTGGTGAGCCTCGGCGGGGTCCCGGTCACCGACCTCGACCCGGCCGAACGCCGCCGCCGGATCGCCCTGGTCACCCAGGAGCACCACGTCTTCCTCGGTACGTTGCGGGACAACCTGGTGTTCGCCGCGCCGGGCGGCACCGACGCGCAGTTGCGGGCCGCACTGGCGGCGGTGGGGGCCGACTGGTTCGCCGACCTGCCGGACGGCCTCGACACCCCGCTCGGGGCCGGGGTGCGCGACCTGGGCCCGGCCGAGGCCCAGCAGTTGGCGTTGGCCCGGCTCGTCCTGGCCGACCCGGACATCCTGATCCTCGACGAGGCGACCGCCGCGCTGGACCCGACGACCGCCCGGCGCACCGAGCGGGCGCTCGGTGCGGTGCTGGCGGGCCGGACGGTGATCGCCATCGCGCACCGGCTCAACACCGCGCACGACGCCGACCGGGTGGCGGTGTTGGAGGACGGCCGGATCACCGAGATCGGCCGGCACGACGACCTGGTCGCCAGCGACGGCGTCTACGCGTCCCTGTGGCGTTCCTGGCACGGCCACTGACCGGCACCCGCCGGGCGCCGGCGGCTGGGGCGGGCAGCTGAGGGCGCGAGACCGGCGCGACGGGCGGGGCTGGGGCGCGAGACCGGGCTGGCACGGCGGGCGGGGATCGGGCCGTAGCGCGCTCCGGTCGGGGCCCGGCGATATTGCCTTGTCGCCGCACCGGCCGGTGTCTACGGTGCGGTGATGCTCTCGGGACCCCTGACGTTGACCCTCGACGCCCGACATCCGACCCGACTGGCGCGCTTCTGGGCCGGCCTGCTCGACCGGGAGGTCGTCGAGGACGCCACCGGTGGGGCGCTCCTGCCCGGCACGGACACCCAGCTCGGCCTCCGGTTCGTCCCGAGCCCTACCCGCAAGGCCGGCCCGAACCGGATGCACCTGCACCTGACCAGCACCAGCCCCGACGACCAGCAGCGGCAGGTGGCGACCGCGCTGGACCTCGGCGGCGCCCACCTCGACGTCGGGCAGCGACCCGAGGAGGGGCACATCGTGCTGGCCGACCCCGAGGGCAACGAGTTCTGCGTCATCGAGGCGGACAACAACTTCCTCGCCGGTTGCGGTCCACTCGGGGAGATCGCCTGCGACGGCACCCGGGCGGTCGGTCTCTTCTGGAGCGCGGCGTTGGGCTGGCCGCTGGTCTGGGACCAGGACCAGGAGACCGCCGTCCAGTCACCGCACGGCGGCACGAAGATCGCCTGGGGTGGTCCGCCCGTGGCTCCCAGGCAGGGCCGCAACCGGCAGCGACTGGACCTCACCCCCGAGGGCGACCAGCAGGCGGAGGTCGACCGACTGGTCGCCCTCGGGGCCACCCGGCTGGATGCCGGCGCGGACGGCGACATCGTGCTGGCCGATCCCGACGGCAACGAGTTCTGCGTGACGGCGAGCTGATCACCCGGGCGCCGGGTGACCCGCCGGCGGGGCGGCTCAGTCGCGGATCGTGACCGTGGTGAGTCGAGCCAGACCGGAGATGGTCAGGACGCTGTCCAGCAGCGGGTTCGCCACCACCGACAGGCGGTCGACGTGGGCGAACAACGCGGCGAGGGCGGCGCTGTCCAGGTATTCCACGGCGGTCAGGTCGACGGTCAGCCGGTGCCCGTCGACGACGGCGTCGACGATCGCCGCCCGGAACTCGTCGGCGTTGCTCATGTCGATCTCGCCGGTGACGGTCAGCACCGGTGCGCCGTCGGCCCGCAGGCCGGTGGACAGGCCCAGGGGCGTGTTCATGCGGGGATCCTCGTGTGCAGCTCGACGGTGGTGCCGGCATCGGTGGTCCGGATGTCGACGTGTGCCATCAGCGCGCGCATCAGGTTGATGCCGCGCCCCCGGTCATGGTCGATCTCGGGCACCTTCCACCGCCCCGAGTCGGCCACCGTGACGAACAGGTCCGCACCGGCGGCCACCGCATGCAGCCGGATCAGCCCGGGGCGGGCGTCGCGGTGGCCGTGCTCGACCGCGTTGGCGCAGGCCTCCCCGGTGGCGACGAGTACGTCCTGGGCGACGTGCGGGTCGGCGCCGGTACGCCGCAGCCACTGCCGCAGCGTGGAGCGCACCGGGGCCATCTGCAACCGGTCGGCGGGAAACGACAACTCCAGCGGCGCGGGGTGGCGGTAGAGCAGCAGGGCGATGTCGTCGTAGCCGCCCTGCGGGGTCATCCGGTCCATCACCCGGTCGGCGAGCTGCTGCACCCCGGCGGTGTGGTGCTCCCGCACGGCGGAGGCGGCCTGGGCGATCCCGCTGTCGAGCGACTGGCGACGGCGTTCCACCAGTCCGTCGGTGTAGAGCAGCAGCACGGCCCGGGGCGGTACGACGCTTGTCGCGTCGGGGCGTCCACCGGGGGACGGGATGCCCAGCGGGCTGCCCCGACCGGCGGCCAGCAGCTCGGTGCGACCGTCCGGGTGGGTGAGGATCGCCGGGGGGTGCCCGGCGCTGCTGTAGGTCAGCTCGCCGGTCTCCGGGTCGAGGATGCCGCAGAACACCGTGGTGCAGGACGCCCCGGGCAGCATCCGGGCGAACCGGTCCAGGGCGGTGAGCACCTGGGCCGGGCCGGAAGCCTCCAGCAGCAGGGCCCGACAGGCACTGCGCAGTTGCCCCATCACCGCGGCGGCGGGCAGGCCCCGGCCGACGCAGTCCCCGACGACGATGCCGATCCGACCGTCGGGCAGGCTCACCGCGTCGTACCAGTCGCCGCCGACCTCCAGGGGGCGGGTAGCCGGCTCGTAGCGTACGGCGAAGCCGGCGGGCAGCTCGGCCGGGCCGAGGATGGACCGTTGCAGTGCGACCGCCACCTCGCGTTGCTGGTCGGCGGCGTGCGCGCGGTGCAACGCCTGCCCGAGGGCACCGCACAGGAGCAGCAGCAGCATCTGGTCCTCGGTGCCGAAACCCCGCGCCGGGTCGAGTTCGAGCCAGATCACCAGCGGACCCTGCGGCGAGTCGACAGTGGTGCCGGCCCCGGCCGGCCGGACGCTGGTGGCCGGGTCGATGGTGATCCGCAGCGGTGGCTGCGACCGCAGCGCGGTGACGGTGTCGCGCACCGGGTCGGGCAGCTGCGCCCAGTCGATGGTCGGCGTGCCGGTCACCGCCGGGGTGCCGGCCGCCGGCCAGTGGGTGGCGAGCACCCGGTGCGCCTGCCACAGCTGGCGCAGTTCCTCCACTCCGGCGCGCAACACCTCGGTGGTGCTGGCGGCCCGGGACAACCGCTGGTTGAGCGCGCTGAGGGCGGTCTCCCGCTGCACCGCGTACCGTTCGGCGGTGACGTCGCGGATGGTGCCGACCACCAGCCGCCGGCCGTGGTCGTCGGTGACCGCGTTGAAGGCGACCGCCGTCCAGAGCCGGTGACCGTCGCGGTGCCGCTGCGGCACCACGAACGAGCCGTGGGTCACCGTCATGGCCTGGGAGAACGTGTCGGCCACCAGCCGGTGTGCCGACGGGTCGGTGGTGTCGTCGGGCCACCACGGATAGCGCGGGCGGTAGGGCAGGCCCTCCGGGCCGTAGCCGAACAGGTCGGCGAAGGCGGTGTTCATCTCCACCAACGCGCCGTCGGCGTCGAGGACGAAGAAGCCCTCCTGCAGTGAGTTGATCATCGCAGCCCGCCAGTTGGCGTGGTGGTTGCGCAACCGGGCCAGGTCGACGTTGGCCCGGACCCGGGCCAACAGCTCCTCGGCGGAGAAGGGCTTGACCAGGTAGTCGTCGGCGCCGGCCTCCAGCCCCTCGACGGCGGCCTCCTGACCGGCGCGGGCCGACAACAGCAGCACCGGCACCCCCATGGTGCGGGGTTCGGCGCGCAGCGCGGCGACCAGTTCGAGGCCGTCCAGGCCGGGCATCATCACGTCGCTGACGATCAGGTCGGGCAGGTCGGTTCGGGCCCGCGCCAGGGCGGCGAGCCCGTCGCCCACGGCGGTGACGTCGTACCGGGAACGCAGCAGCCGGTGCAGGTACTCGCGCATGTCGGCGTTGTCGTCGGCGACGAGCACCCGGGGACGGTCCGGGCCGGGACGCCCGGTCGACGGTGGTCGTGGGGCCGGCCGGTCGGCGGTGTCGTCGGCGGGCAGCCAGCGCAGCGCCTCCTGGACGAACGGCTCGGCGGTGTCCGACGGCGTCGCCGTGCCGAGGCCGGTGACGACGTGCTCGGCGGGCAGGTGGGCCACGCCGTACGACAACCGCACGGTGAAGGCGGTCCCGACGTCCGGGGTGCTGTCGACGGTGATGGTGCCGCCGTGCAGGCCGACCAGCTCCTGCACCAGGGCCAGTCCGATGCCGCTGCCCTCGTGGGACCGGGACCGGGCCTGCGGGACCCGGTGGAAGCGCTCGAACAGCCGGGGGATCTCGTCGGCCGGCACCCCGACGCCGGTGTCGGCGACCTGCACGGTCGGCATGCCGTCGCGCTCGGCGACGGACACCCGGATACCGCCCTGGAAGGTGAACTTCAGCGCGTTGCTGAGCAGGTTGAGGAGCACCTTCTCCCACATCGTCCGGTCGACGTGGACCGGCCGGGACAGCGGTGGGCAGTCGACGTCCAGGGTGAGGCCGGCGCGTTCGACCGCCGCCCGGAAGACACTGGCCAGTTCGGCGGTGAACCGGGCCAGGTCGACGGGTTCGTAGCTCGCCTGCATCCGGCCGGCCTCGATGCGGGAGAAGTCGAGCAGTGCGGTGACCAGCTTGCCCAGCCGCAACGCGTTGCGGTGCATCACCTCCAGCTCGTCGCGGACCTGCTCGTCCTGGTCGCCGAGGCGGGCCCGTAGCTCCTGCAACGGCCCGCTGATCAGGGTGAGCGGGGTGCGGAACTCGTGGCTGATGTTGGAGAAGAACGCCGTCTTGGCCCGGTCCAGCTCGACCAGTTCCTCGGCCCGCTGCTGCTGCACCTCGTAGGCCACCGCACCGTTGATCAGGGCGGCGGCCTGCCGGGCGACCAGGTCGAGGAAGGTGCGGTAGCCGTCGTCGAGGGCCCGTCCGGCGCTGGCGGCCAGGACGATGACACCGATGTCCTCGGCGCCGGTCTCGCCGTGCAGGGGCAGCACCACCGCCTCGGTGGGCGCGGTCTGCCAGCCGCCGGTGGGTAGGTCACCGATGCGGGCGACGACGTCGGTGACGTGGGCGGGCCGGCCGGTGGCGAGCACCTCGGCGACCGGCCACACCGGCGGCGCGGTCGGGTCGGACCGGTGGACCTCACCGGCCAGGGTGCTGGCGGCCGGGCGCAGCTCACCGCCGCTGGTCCGCAGGTGCACGGCCGCGTACGGCACGTCGACCGCGGACCGGCCGAGCGAACCGACGACCAGGTCACAGGCCTCGCCCACGGTACGGGCGGTGCCGGCCTGGGCGCCCAGGTCCTGCAACGCGGCGAGCCGGCGCTCACCGATCACCCGCTCGGTGGTGTCGCTGACCGCGGTGAAGACGCCGCGTACCACGCCGTCGTCGTCGTGCAGCGGGCTGTAGGAGTACGTCCAGTACGTCTCCTCCCAGTAGCCGTGCCGGTTCATCGGCAGCAGCAGGTCCTCCGACCAGGTCGCCTCGCCGGTCTCCACCACGCCCCGCAGCATCGGACCGATGATGTGCCAGATCTCGGCCCACACCTGGTCGCCCGGCTTGCCGAGGGCGGGGTGTTTGCTGCCGAGCAGCGGACCGTAGGCGTCGTTGTAGAGGAACCGCAGCTCCGGCCCCCACCACACGATCATGGGGAAGCGGGAGGTCAGACAGATCCGGGTGGCGGTACGCAGGCTCGCCGGCCAGCTCTCGACCGCGCCGAGGGAGGTGGCGGACCAGTCGTGGGCGCGCATCCGCCCGGCCATCTCACTGGTGCCGGTGAACACGGAACGCCTCGCCTGAGCCTCGGCCATCGCCGCCCTGTCCTCCCGCACGTCCCGCGCAGGGACGACCGCGTGTCCGCGGGTCGTCGCCGGCCGCCGACAGAGGTTCCTGCCGCCGGGCACCAGCATGCCGCATGGGCGGCCCGAGTCGAAATCGGGCCGGGTGGGCGGTTCGCCCCGGCCCGATTTCGGCGGACCGGTCCGCCGACCGGGGACAGGACGTACCGGATACTTCCGTTTCGAGAAAGTTTCGAGTCCCTGTCGAGCGGCGGCGGCCCTCGACACGGGCCGGCGGCGACCGTCGATGACGAGCGGTCCGACCGCCGCGCCGGCCGGCCCGACCCCCGACCTCCGAAACTTTCGGGCTATGCTGCCGACGGGCGCACGACCGAAGGAGATGGGCATGGCGGAGGACCGGGCGACGCTGTCGGAGATCGCGACCGCCGCGGGGGTGTCCGTCCCCACCGTCTCGAAGGTGCTCAACGGTCGACCCGACGTCGCCCCGGCGACCCGGCGGCGCATCCAGGACCTGCTCGACCGGCGGTCGTACACCGCCCGCCGGGCACCCTCGATGCCCGGGGCCGCCGGCCTCATCGACCTGGTCTTCCGGGACCTCGGCAGCCCGTGGGCGATGCAGATCCTCGACGGCGTCGAGGAGCTGGCCTACCGGGCGGGCGTCGGGGTGGTCGTCTCCGCCGTGCACGGCCGCAGCCGCACCCGCCCCGACCGGCGGTGGATCGAGCAGCTGTCCAAGCGCCGGTGCGACGGGGTGCTGCTCGTCCTGTCCGACCTGTCCCCCAGCCAGCAGGGCCAGCTCGACGAGCTGGGCATCCCGGTGGTGATCATCGACCCGGCGGGCCAGCCCGGCGCGGGCATCCCGTCGGTGGGCGCGACGAACTGGTCCGGCGGGGTGGCCGCCGCCGAGCACCTGCTCGACCTGGGTCACCACCGGATCGCGGTGATCGGCGGGCCGCCGAACGTGCCGTGCAGCCGGGCCCGGGTCGACGGGTACCGGGCCGCGATGAACGCGGCCAACCGCAAGATCCCCGCCGGGTACGTCCGCCACGGCGACTTCACCTCCCCGTCGGGCTACCGGGAGATGAACGCCCTGCTGGACCTCGCCCAGCCGCCCACCGCCGTGTTCGCCTGCGCCGACGAGATGGCCCTGGGCGCCTACGAGGCGCTCTACGAGCGCGGAGCCCGGGTCCCCGACGACATCAGCATCGTCGGCTTCGACGACCTCGACTCCGCCCGCTGGGCCGCCCCGCCGCTGACCACCGTCCGTCAGCCGCTCGCCGAGATGGCCGGGATGGCGACCCGGATGCTGCTGTCCCTGATCGCCGGGGAGGGGCTGGACAGCCACCGGATCGAGCTGGCCACCCCGCTGATCGCGCGGCACAGCACCCGACGCGTGCCCTGACCCGCGGGCCGACCGGAGGGTCCGTGCCGGGGTCATGGTCAGCGCGGCAGGGAACGCGCCACCCGGAAACCGACGTCGTCGATGCGCAACGTCGGGTGGCTGCGACGGCGCACCGAGGCCCGGCAGCTCCAGTGCTCGTCGAACCAGCCACCCCCACGCAGCACCCGGTAGCTGCCGTACACCTCGGCGTCGTAGACGTCCCAGCACCACTCCCAGACGTTGCCGAGGGTGTCGTACAGGCCCCACGGGTTGGGGGCGCGTCCGCCGACCGGGTGCGGCCGCTCACCGGAGTTGCCCCGGTACCAGGCGATCTCGTCGAGTGGGCCGTAGCGCGGGCCCGGGGTGCCGGCGCGGCAGGCGTACTCCCACTCGGCCTCGGTGGGCAGCCGGTAGCCGTCGGCGCCCCGGTCCCAGTCCACGCCCGCACCGTCGTCGTGCAGCCGGTACGCCGGGGTGAGCCCCTCCTGGCGGGACAGCGCGTCGCAGAAGCGCACCGCGTCCAGCCAGGACACCCCCTCCACGGGCAGCCGGTCGCCCCCGATGGCGCCCGGCCGTTCCCCGGTCACCCGGGCGTACCACCCCTGGGTGACCGGTACGACGCCGAGCCGGTACGCCGCCACCCCGACCGACCAGCGGCGCTCGGTACGCCTGTCGGACAGGGTCACCTGCCCCGCCGCGACGGTCACCAGCGCGGTCAGCGCGTCGTCGTCCACGGCCGCAGAGCCTACCGGGGGCACCGCCCGGGCCGGTCGGCTCACGGTGCCGGTCGGCTCACGGTGCCGGTCGGGTGACGGCTGCCGCTGCGGCACGGCCGGCGGTGCGGCCGGAGAAGAGGCAGCCACCGAGGAAGGTGCCCTCCAGTGCGCTGTAGCCGTGCATGCCCCCGCCGCCGAAGCCGGCGACCTCACCGGCCGCGTACACCCCGGCCAGCGGTTCGCCGTCGGGACGCAGCACCCGGGCGGACAGGTCGGTGTGCAGCCCGCCGAGGCTCTTGCGGGTCAGCACGTGCAGTTGCACCGCGATCAGCGGGCCGGCCGCCGGGTCGAGCAGCCGGTGCGGGGTGGCGACCCGGATCAGCCGGTCACCCCGGTAGCGGCGGGCCCCCCGGATCGCGGCGAGCTGGGCGTCCTTGCCGAACGGGTGGGCGATCTCCCGGTCCCGCGCCTCGACCAGCGCGGTCAGCGCGGCGGTGTCGAGCTGCGGGCCGTCGGTCTCGGCGGCCAGCGTGTTCATCCCGGCCACCAGCTCGGGCAGGGTGTCGGCGACGACGAAGTCGGCCCCGTGCCGTTTGAACGCCTCGACCGGGCCGGGTGCGCCGGGCCGGACGCGTTGCAGCACCTGCCGGACGCTGCGGTTGGTCAGGTCCGGGTTCTGCTCGGAGCCCGACAGCGCGAACTCCTTCTCGATGATCTTCTGGGTGAGCAGGAACCAGCTGTAGTCGTGGCCGGTGGCGCGCAGGTGCCGCAGGGTGGCCAGGGTGTCGAAGCCGGGGAACAGCGGCGCCGGCAGCCGGGCCCCGGTGGCGTCGAGCCAGAGCGAGGACGGGCCGGGCAGGATGCGGATGCCGTGCTGGGGCCAGATCGGGTCCCAGTTGCGCAACCCCTCGGTGTAGTGCCACATCCGGTCCGGGTTGATCACCTGCCCGCCGGCGGTCTCGGTGATGGCGAGCATCCGGCCGTCGACGTGGGCGGGTACGCCGGTGACCATCCGGGTGGGCGGGGTGCCGAGCCGGGCCGGCCAGGCCCGCCGGACGAGGTCGTGGTTGCCGCCGATGCCGCCCGAGGTGATGATCACGGCTTGGGCGTCGTGCTGGAAGTCACCGACGACCTCCCGGGAGCTACTGCGCCCCCGGGGCGCGTCGTCGGGGGCGAGCAGCGTGCCGCGTACCCCGGTGACGGCTCCTGCGGTGGTGACGAGCTCGTCGACCCGGTGCCGGAACAGCAGCGTCACCCGGCCCTGCTCGACGGCCTGCCGGACCCGCCTGGCGAACGGCTCGACCACGCCGGGGCCGGTGCCCCAGGTGACGTGGAACCGGGGCACCGAGTTGCCGTGCCCGTGGGCCGCTCCCCCGCCCCGCTCGGCCCAGCTCACCACGGGAAAGACCCGGTGGCCCATCGACCGCAGCCAGGCCCGCTTCTCCCCGGCGGCGAAGTGCACGTACGCCTGCGCCCACTGGCGCGGCCAGTGGTCCTCGGGCCGGTCGAAGGCGGCGCTGCCGGTCCAGTCCTGCCAGGCCAGCTCGACCGAGTCGCGGATGCCCATCCGCCGCTGCTCGGGCGAGTCGACGAAGAACAGCCCGCCGAACGACCAGAACGCCTGCCCGCCGAGGTTGTGCTCCGACTCCTGGTCGAGCAACAGCACCCGACGGCCCGCGTCGGCGGCCTCGGCGGCGGCGACCAGACCGGCCAGGCCGGCGCCGATCACGATGACATCCGTCTCCATGCGCCGACCCTACGTAGCGCGGTGCCAAAATGATCCGTGCCGGTGTGCAGTATTCACCGGCGGAATTGTCACCCGGATGACAAAGGATGGCCGATCGTGTCCGACGCCCTGCTCGACATCGAGCCCGGTCTCGCCGGTCTCGCGCCGTCGGTCGGCGACCGCCTGCGGGGGCTGCGCGGGCCGCTGCACGAGCGGATCCTCGCCACCGTCCGGGCCGCGATGGCCGCCCAGGGCCGGTCGCTGACCGGCGGGCAGGGGCAGGGCCTCGCCCTGGGCGTGCAGACCGCCGTCGACACCTTCGTCGACGCGGTCGCCGACCCGGCCCGGGAGCTGACCGGCACCCGGGAGGTGTTCCACGCCCTGGGGCGCACCGAGTACCGCGAGGGACACCGGGTGGACGCGCTGCGGGCCGTGCTCACCCTCGGGGCCCGCGACATCTGGGCCTTCCTGGTGGAACACGCCACCGCGCCGGCCGGCGCGGACCCCGGCCCGGCCCCGGCCGACCTGTACGTGATCGCCGGTGCGCTGTTCGGCTACGTCGACGCGCTGGCCGGAGCCGCCGCCGAGGGGTTCCTCGCCGAGCAGCGGGACACCGCCCAGGACTGGGCCACCACCCGACGCCGGCTGGTCACCCTCCTCGTGCAGCCCGACCCGCCGACCGGGGCGGTGCTGCACGCCGCCGCCGACGCGGCCCGCTGGCCGTTGCCGGCGACCGTCGCCGTGTGCAGCGTCGACGGCACCGACGCCGAACACGTGGCCCGGGGCATCGGCGCGGGCGCGCTGGCCGCCGTCGTCGGCGACGCCATCCGGGTGGTGCTGCCCGATCCCGGTACGCCGGGACGGCTCGACCGGGCCCGGCAGGCGCTGGTCGGGCGACGGGCCGCGCTCGGGCCGACGGTGCAGCGGCAGCGGGCGCGGCTGTCGTACCGGCTGTCCCGCCGGGCGCTGGCCCTGCACCAGCAGGGCGCGCTCGGCCCGGACCCGGTGGTGTCCTGCGACGAGCACCTGCTCACCCTGCTCACCGCCTGGGAGCCGGGCCTGGCCGGGCACCTCGCCGGCACGGTGCTGGCCCCGCTGGCCGGGCTGCGGCCCACCACCCGCCGGGCCCTGGCCGAAACGCTGCACGGCTGGCTGCGCCGGCAGGGGCAGGTGGTCGCCGTCGCCGAGGACCTGCACACCCACCCGCAGACGGTCCGCTACCGGATGCGGCAGCTGCGCGGCCTGTTCGGCCCGGCCCTCGACGACCCGGACGCCCGCCTCCTGCTGACCCTCGCCCTGCACCAGCACCCGACCGGTGAGCCGAATCGTTCCGGCGACGGTTGAACCATGTGATCACGAAATACGAACCACTGTGCGTGCGTACCACCCGTTCCGCCGTGCTGCTGGGGTTGCTCCTCGCGCTGCTGTCCGTACCGCTGACCCCGGCGACCCCGGCCGCCGCCCATGCCGCGCTGGTCGCCACCAGCCCGGTCCGCGACGCGGTGATCGGTGCCCCGCCCGGGGAGGTGGTGCTGGTCTTCAGCGAGTCGGTCTCCCCGGTCATCGGCCGGGTGCAGGTGCTCGGCCCGGACGGGCGGCGGGTCACCGCCGGGGAGCCGGTCGCGGACGGGGCCACGCTGCGCATCCCGGTGCGGGTGCCGGACCGGCCGCTCGGCACGTACCTGGTCAGCTACCGGGTGATCTCGGCGGACAGCCACCCGGTCGCCGGCAGCTTCGCCTACTCGGCCGGTGCGCCGTCGGCGACGCCCCCGGAGCCGGTCAGCGTGGACGAGCGCCCCTCGGGCGGGTGGACCCCCGCCGCCCGGTACGTCGGCTACCTGGGCCTGGTGCTGGCGGTCGGCCCCACCCTGTTCGGCGCGGTGCGCTGGCCGAGCCGTCGCCGCCGTCGCGCGGTGACCGTCACCGGGTACGTCGGCCTGGCGCTGGTGGCCGTGGGCACCGCCGGGACCTGGGTGGCGCAGGCCGCCGACATGGTCGGGGTGCCGGTGGGCGGTCTGTCGCGCGGTGACCTGACGGCGGTGGCAGGCAGCGACGTCGGGCCGGTGCTCGGGGCCCGGCTGGCGCTCGCCGCGATCGCCGCCGGGCTGTTGGCGGCGGTGGCCGGCGGGCGGGCCGGGCGCGGACGGCGGACGGCGCTGGCGGTGGTGGGTCTGGCCGGGCTGGTGACCTGGCCGCTGGCCGGGCACCCGGTGGCCACGCCCCTGCCGCCGGTGAGCATCCTCGCCGACGTGGTGCACCTGGCCGGGATGAGCGTCTGGCTGGGCGGGCTGGTCACCCTGGCGGTGTTCGTGCTGCGCGGCACGCACCGACGGGTGCTGGGCCGCATCCTGCCGGCCTGGTCGCGGTGGGCGACCGTCGCGGTGGGCTGGCTGGTCGCCTCCGGCGTCGGGCAGGCCGCGATCGAACTCGGCCGGCCCGGCGCGCTGGTCGGCACCACCTATGGTCGGCTGCTGTGCGCCAAGGCGGCCCTGCTCGCCGCCGTGCTCGGCGTCGCCGCCTGGCAACGCCGGGCGGTGCGCGACGGCCGGGCCGCCGACCGGCCGGGCCGGGTCGCGCGGGCCGCCTGGGTGGAACTCGCCGCCACGGCGGTGGTGCTGGCGCTGACCGCCGTGCTGGTGCAGACCCCGCCCGGTCGGACCGCCGACACCGAGGCCGCCCGCGCCACCCGCGAGGGCGTCGCGCAGACCCTGACCAGCGGCACCTACACCCTCCAGTTCGACATCTATCCGGTACGGGTGGGCGTGCCGAACTCGCTGCACGCCTACGTCTACACCCCGCAGGGGCAGCCGCTGCCGGTGGTCCAGTGGACGGTCAGCCTCGCCCTGCCGGCGGCCGGGATCGAACCGATGGCCGTGCCGGTGGAAACCCCGGAGCCGCACCACGGCAGCGCCGAGATCAGCCTGCCGGCGCGCGGGGACTGGACGATCCGGTTCACCGTCCGCACCAGCGACATCGACCAGGCCACCGTCACCGCCACCGTCCCGGTCCGCTGACCGACCGCCGACCCGCCCGGGGTACGCGGCACGGCCCGGGGGCGGCCGGGCGCTTCCCCCGCGCCGGGGCGCTGGCCTGCGGTGCCTGGGGCGCTGGCCTGCGGTGCCGGGCACACCGGCCGGGGTGGGCAGACCAGACGATCGGCTAGCCTGCATCGGCCCGGGTGTCCCCGGGCGGAGGGAGGACACCATGACCGCACCGACATCCCGGCACGTCGCGCAGGAGCGGGACGCCGCCGATCCGCTGGCCGGCCTGCGGGACCGGTTCGTGGTGGACGACCTGCTCTATCTCGACGGCAACTCGCTGGGCCGGCTGCCCGCCGCCACCGGCGACCACCTGGCCGGCCTGGTCCGCGACGGCTGGGGCACCGAGCTGGTCCGCAGCTGGCCGACCTGGATCGAGTGGCCGCGCCGCATCGGTGACCGGATCGCCGCCCACGCGCTGGGTGCCCGCGACGGCGAGGTGATCGTCTCCGACTCGACCTCGGTCAACCTCTACAAGCTGGCCGCCGCCGCCCTCGACGCCCGGCCGGGCCGGGGCACGATCCTGGCCGACGCCGAGGAGTTCCCCACCGACCGGTACCTGCTCGAAGGGCTGGCCGCCCAGCGTGGGCACACCCTGCGGCTGCTCCCCTCCGACCTCGACGAGGGGCTGGACCCGGACACCCTGACGGCGGCGCTGACCGAGGACGTGGCGCTGGTGGTGCTCTCGGCGGTGTCGTACCGCTGCGGGGCCCTGCTGGACGTCGCGGCGGTGACCGACGCGGCCCGCCGGGTCGGCGCGCTGGTGCTGTGGGACCTGTCGCACGCGGTCGGCTCGGTGCCGCTGGAGCTGACCGCCGCCAGGGTCGACCTCGCGGTCGGCTGCACCTACAAGTACCTCAACGGCGGCCCCGGCGCACCGGCCTTCCTCTATGTCCGGCGGGAGTTGCAGGAGTCGCTGCGGCAGCCGATCTGGGGCTGGTTCGGCCAGCGCGACCAGTTCCGGATGGGGGCCGGCTACGATCCCGCGCCCGGCCCGGAGCGGTTCCTGGTGGGCACCCCGCCGGTACTCGGGATGGCCGCCCTCGACCCGGCCCTGGACGTGCTGGCCGACGCCGGGATGGACCGGGTGCGGGAGAAGTCGCTACGCCTCGGCGAGCTGATCATCGAGCTGGCCGACGCCTGGCTCGTCCCGCACGGTTTCCAGCTCGCCTCCCCCCGCGACCCGCATCGGCGCGGCGGCCACGTGTCGCTGCACCACCCGGAGGCGCTGCGGATCTCCCGGGCCCTGGTCGACGCCGGGGTGGTCGGCGACTACCGGGTGCCGGACCGGCTGCGGCTCGGCCCGGCGGCGCTCTACACCCGCCACGTCGACGTGTGGGACGCGATGGACCGGCTGCGGGACATCGCCGAGCGGCGGGCCTGGACCGAGGTGCCGGCGGAGCCGTCCCGGGTCACCTGACCCGGTCCGGGCAGTTCCCGGATTCTCCCCGCCCCGCCGCCGACTTCGTACCAGCATGTCGGGTGGAGGCGGGGGGTGGCGTGGACGTCCTGGTCCTGATCGTGGTGCTGGCCGCCACCGTGCTGGTCGGCACCACCATCGGCGGCCGGTACCGGGTCGCCCCGCCGGTGCTGCTGATCACCATGGGTGGCCTGCTGGCGCTGCTACCGCCGCTGTCGGACGTGGTGCTCGAACCCGAGGTGGTGCTGCTGCTCTTCCTGCCCGCCGTGCTCTACCGGGAGAGCCTGGTGATCAGCCTGCGGGAGATCCGGGCGAACCTGCTGGTGATCGCCTCGCTGGCGGTGGCGCTGGTGGTGGTGACCATGGTGGCGGTGGCGCTGGTCGCCAAGGGGCTGGGGATGAGCCCGCAGGCGGCCTGGGTGCTCGGCGCGGTACTCGCCCCCACCGACGCGGCGGCGGTGGCCGGCCTGGCGAAACGGATGCCCCGCCGCATCCTGACCACGCTGCGGGCGGAGAGCCTCGTCAACGACGGCACCGCGCTGGTGCTGTTCTCGGTGACGGTCGGGTTGATCGTCGGTGGCACCGCGCCGGGAGTGTTCGGGTTCCTGGGCCGGTTCGTCGGCTCGGCCGGCGGAGGTGTCGCCGCCGGGCTGGTCGTCGGCCTGGTCGTGGTGCTGATCCGCCGCCGGTTGGACGACCCGCTGCGCGAGGGTGCGCTGAGCGTACTCACCCCGTTCGCCGCGTTCCTGCTCGCCGAGGTGGTGCACGCCAGCGGGGTGCTCGCCGTCGTGGTCGCCGGGCTGCTGCTGTCGTACGCCAGCCCGAGGATCATCCGGGCCCGGTCCCGGGTGTTGGCGTACGCCTTCTGGGACCTGTCCACCTTCCTGATCAACGGGGCGTTGTTCGTGCTGCTCGGCATGCAGATCCCCCGGGCGGTGAACCACGTGACCAGCACGTCCCTCGTGCGGTCGGTGACCATCGCCGCCTCGGTCACCCTGATGGTGGTGGTGGTCCGGCTGGTGTGGTTGCAGCTGTTCTCCTACGGCCTGCCGGTGGTGGGCCGGGGCGCCACGGTGAGCCGGCGGGTGCGGGTGGCGGCCGGCTGGGCGGGGTTCCGGGGGGCGGTGTCGCTGGCCGCCGCCCTCGCGGTGCCGGTGACCACGGCCACCACGCACACGCCGGTGCCGGAACGGGATCTGATCATTTTCTGCACCGCCGTGGCGATCGTGTCGATCATGCTGGTGCAGGGCACCACTCTGCCGGCGGTGGCCCGCTGGGCCGGCCTGCGCGGCGACGAGGCGCGCGGCGACGAGGTCCGGCACGCCCGCCGCCGGACCACCGAGGTGGCGTTGGCGGCACTGCCGGACGTCGCCGCCGACCTCGCCGTCGACGCGGCGGCCGTGGACCGGTTGCGCGCCGACTACCAGCGGCACCTGGACCTGGTGACGGAGACCGGTGGTGGGCCGGAGGCCGACCGGGCCCAGGAGTTGGACACCCGGCTGCGGCTGGGGGTGCTGGAACACAAGCGCCGCGAGGTGACCCGGTTGCGCGACAACAACGAGATCGACGACAGCGTGCTGCGGGAGGTGCAGGCGACGTTGGACATCGAGGAGATCCGCCTGCTCGGCCCCCAGACCGAGGACTGACCACCAGGTCGCCATACCCGTCGGGCCAATTCGGAGGGTATTCGACCGGACACTTCCTGCGCTCAACGCTGGGTGTACCGTCCGAAGTGGCAGCCGCCGCACGCGGCTGGTGGCTGCCCGTGGCGTGGGCGGGAGAGGGTATGACCGTACCGACGGTGGGTGAGCGGCTCGCGGAGATCCGTCGTATGTCGAGGCTGACCCAGGAGCAGCTTGCCGAGCGGTCGGGCGTCAGCGTTGAGGTGATCAGGAAGCTGGAGCAGGGCAGCCGGGGGACGGCCCGCCTCGACACACTGCATGCGCTCGCCCGCGCCCTGGAGGTGTCGACGTCCGCGCTGCTGGGTGACGCGTCACAGGCCGCCGCGCGGGGCGAACCGGGTCACCGGCAGTTGTCGCTGGCGGAGATCCGCCGCGTGGTGGCCCCGGTACGGGGGATCGACGGCGCTCCCCTCGTGCTACCGACGGACGAACCGCCCGACCTCGACACGCTACGACGGAACCTGCACGCCGCCGATCGGGTCTACAACGCCGGTGACTACGCGGTCGCGCTGCGGGTGGTACCGCCGTTGCTGGTGAACGTGCGTGCCGCCGTCGGTCTTGCGGGCAACGAGCGACAGGATGCCGCGTACGACCTGCTGGCCCGCACCCAGCACGTGGCGGGTGGACTCCTGATCCAGTTGCGGGCCGACGACCTGGCGCAGACGGCGTTGTCGGGAGCGCTCGACGCCGCGCAGCGGTCCGGGGACCGGGTGGTGGCGGCCACCGTCATCCGGACGATGTGCTGGCTGCTGATGCGCCAGGGGCGTATCAGCGAGTCGGCCGAGTTGGCGGTGGCGACCGCCGACGAGGTCGAGCCGCGACTGTCCCGAGCCGCACCGGCCGAACTGGCCGGCTGGGGATGGCTGCTACTGAGCGCCGCCGCCGCACAGGCCAGGGACAACCGGCCGGAGGAGGCGGCGGACCTGATCGGCGTCGCCGCTGCCGCCGCAACTCGGATCGGTGACCGGGTGCCGGCATCGGATCACCTGATGCTGGTGGGAGGCTTCGACACCGCCAAGGTGCAGATGCAGCGGGCGGAGGCGGCGGCCGTGGCGGGAGACGCGGGCCGGGTGCTGGAACTGTCGGCGCTGGTGCCGCCCGCGCCCACCATCAGCACCTCGGCCTGGCGGCGGCACCGGCTCGACCTGGCCTGGGCCTATGCCCACCTGCGGCGGTACGGGAAGGCGACGGCGGTGCTGACGCAGTTGCGGGACACCGCACCCACCTGGCTACGGCAGCAGCGGTACGCACGGGACATCGTGGAATCGATCGCCACCGGTCGCCGTCGAGCGATGACGGACGAGTTGGCGGAGCTGGCCGACCTGATGGGTTGTGCACGCTGACTGGTACATCCCGTCCGAGTCAGTGACACGCCGCCATCAGATCGTACTATTCGCACCTGTTTGATTACCCTTGGTCACGCCAACCTGTGGTCCGGTGACCTACTCGTCGATGTCGGTCACCAACGTCGGGCGCGGCGGGATGTCCCTCCACGGACATGCCGCCACGCCCCTGCCAGCGGAGGTGGGGATGCGGGACCAGGGTGACGAGCCGGCGGCGAGTCGGGGCGAGCAGATCCAGGCGGCCGAACACGAGGCGGCGAAGCAGCGGCTTCTCGCGCAGGCCGAGGCCGAACGGATACCGGCCGAGGAGACTACCCGGGCGGTGCCCGACCGGCGGTGGCGGCGTGGACAGTAGCGAGGTGTTGCCGGTGGGTCGGCGGGTGGCGTACTGGCGGGGGCGGCGCAACCTGTCGCAGCAGGTGTTCGCCGACCGGCTGGGCAAGTCGAAGAGCTGGGTGGACAAGGTGGAGCGGGGTGTCCGCACCCTGGACAAGATGTCGACGCTCCAGGAGATCGCCGCCGTGCTGCGGATCGATCCGGCGGTGCTGCTCGGTCGGGACGTACAGCCGGCCGAGGTGACCGGGCGGGCGGCGGACGTCGCGCGGATCCGGGTGGCCCTGTCCCGGTACGACATTCCCCTGGCCCGACCGACGGGCGGGCGGCCGGTGCCGCCCGTCGGCCAGGCGGCAAGGCAGGTCGCCCACGCCTGGACGACCTTCCAGCATGCCCGGTACCCCGACCTGGCAGCTCTGCTGCCTGAGCTGCTGGCCGACGTCGAGCGCAGCCACGCGGCGGATCCGGCGGGTCGGGCGGCACTTGTGGAGACATACCGGATCACCGCATCGCTGCTTGTCAAACTGGCCGTACCGGACCTGGCCTGGCTGGCGGTGGACCGGGCGATGAGCGCCGCCGCCGGTGACCCGGCCCTGGTCGCCGCCGCAGCGGTGCAGCTCGGCCAGGTGCTGCGCGCCTCCGATCAGGCCCGGGTCGCGAAGTCGGCCATGTTGGCTGCCGCGTACCGGATCGCCCCGCCGGAGATCGAGGGCGGCGCACCTGCGGAGCTGTCGCTGTGCGGCACGCTGCTCCTCCAGGCGGCCATGGCTGCCGCCAGCCACGGGGACGACGCGGCGGCGGTCGACCTGCTCGACGAGGCCGCCGCCCTGGCCGCCCCCGTCGGCGACGGGCAGGACCACCACCGGACCGGCTTCGGGCCGACCGCGGTGGCGGTGGCGCGAGCCGCCGCCGCTATCGAACTGGGCGACACCCACGGCGCGGTGACCCGGCACAAGGAGGTCACCCGGTGCGACGGCTGGCGGTGGCTACCCGTCGAGCACCGCGCCGCGCACCTGGTCGACGCGGCCCGCGCCTACCTCCAGGGTGCGGACCCGGTCAGCGCCGGCCGGGTCCTGGTCGACGCGGACCGGATCGCCCCCGCCGAGATCCGCCACCGGCCGGCGGGCCGGGACGTGCTCGCCCGGGTCGCCCGGGAGCCCGCCGCCCCGGCGAGCCTCGTCCGCCTCGCCGCCACCCTCGGCGCGGGCTGAGGAAGACCTCCCAGCAGGAGCGTGCGGGCCCTGGACAGCACCTCTCCCCCGGCCCCGAGCGCATTGACAGTCGTGTGTGGGCGGGGTTACGGTGCGGCAGGAAAGCGCTTTCACGCACCGTTGCCCGCCTCCACCCCGTCCCCGGAGGTTCATCCGCCATGCGCAGAAACCGCCGCCCGCTCGCCGTCGCCGTCGCGGCGCTCGCCACCGCGCTGCTCTGCCTCACCCCGCTCGGCGGTGCGCAGGTCGCCCACGCCGCCACCCTGTTCGGCGACGACTTCACCGACGGCGACCTCGCCGGCTGGTCGAGGTCCGGCGGCACCTGGTCGGTGGCCGCCGACGACAGCCCGGCGTTGCAGCAGGCCAGGGCCGACACCGGCGACGCCCGGCTGTTCGCCGGCAGCGCGTCGTGGTCCGACCAGGTCGTGCAGGCCCGGGTGAAGCCGCTGGCCCTGCCCGGCAACGGCATGGTCGCGCTGCTGGCCCGCGCCAGCGGCGCGACCAGCTACTACCGGCTCGCCCTGTCGGCCGGCGATCAGGTCCGGCTGGAGGCGGTACGCAGCGGCCGGGTCACCCCGCTGGCCACGGTGTCCCACCCGGTGACGGCGGGCGGCTGGCACACCCTGCGGATCGAGGTCGCCGGGACGGTGGTAAGCGGCTGGGTCGACGGCGTCCCGGTCGGCTCCGGCACCGGCACCCTGACCTCGACCGGCCGGATCGGCGTGCAGACCGGCAACGCCACCGCCCGCTTCGACGACGTGCTGGTGACCCGGGGCGAACCCGCCCCGACCAGTGCGCCACCGAGCCCCACGACCACCCCGACCGGCACGACGCCGACCCCCGGCGGCACCCCCACCACCACCCCGTCGGACACCCCGCCGCCCACCGGCCCGACGCCCACGCCCACCGGGCCGGCCGAGGGGTCCTCGGTGGTCGCCCGGGACGGCAGCGGGGACTTCACCAGCGTGCAGGCGGCGGTGGACGCGGTGCCGGTGGGCAACGCGAGCCGGTACACCATCACCATCCGGCCGGGCACCTACCGGGAGACGGTGACGGTCCCGGCGGCCAAGCCGTACGTGTCGTTCGTCGGGTCGACCGGGGACGCCCGGGACGTGGTGATCGTCTATGACAACGCCTCGGGCACCCCCAAACCGGGTGGCGGCACGTACGGCACGTCGGGCAGCGCCTCGGTGACCATCGACGGCAACGACTTCACCGCCCGGCACCTGACCTTCGCCAACGACTTCGACGAGGCGGCGCACGACTACAGCGCCGAGCAGGCGGTGGCCGTGCTGACCCGGGCCGACCGGCTGGTCTTCGACGACGTGCGGTTCCTCGGCAACCAGGACACGCTCTACCACAACAGCGCCTCCGTCGACGCGGTCGGCCGGGCGTACTTCCGGGACTGCTACGTCGAGGGTGACGTCGACTTCGTCTTCGGCCGGGGCACCGGGGTCTTCGACCGCTGCGAGATCCGATCGCTCAGCCGGGGCTCGACGAGCAACAACGGGTACGTCACCGCACCGTCCACCATGATCGGCAACCCGTACGGGCTGCTCTTCACCGACTGCACGCTGACCACCGACTCGGCGGCGGCGCAGAGCGTGCACCTGGGCCGGCCGTGGCACCCGAGCGGGGACGTCAACGCGATCGGGCAGGTGGTGTTCCGCGACAGCGTGCTCGGTGCGCACGTGAAGGACTCCCCGTGGAGCGACATGTCCGGCTTCTCCTGGCGTGACGCCCGGTTCTTCGAGTACCGCAACGACGGTCCCGGGTCGACGGTCACCGTCGACCGGCCACAGTTGACCGACGCGCAGGCGTCGACCTACACCCCGCAGCGGTACCTGGCCGGCACGGACGGCTGGAACCCGGTCCCCTGACGGCGGCCCCTCCCCGCGCCCCGCCCCGCTGCCCGACGGCACCGCCCGCCCGGTCCCGTAGGGCCGCCGGTCAGGAGGTGGTCGGCTACGACCGCAACGCCGACCGGGTGCGCCGCCCGACCCCACCCCTGCCGGGCGGCGCACCTACGCGCAGGCATTTACATTTAACAAAGTTAACTGCTAGCCTCCCCGCCATCGACGAGGAGGTATGCCATGCGACTTCGACCGGGGACGACGGCCATCCTGGCCGGGGTGGTGGTGCTCGCCGCCGCACTGCCCACCGCGAACGGCTTCGCCGCGCCGACCACGGCAACGGGCAACGCCGCCACCATGGCGGCCTGCTCCGCACCGGCCTGGTCCGAGGGCGTCACCTACCCGGCCGGCACCCGGGTCAGCTACCTCGGCCGCCTCTACGAGTCGCTGGTGACCCACACCCCGCCGGCCGGTGCCGGCTGGAACCCGGCCGCCGTCCCGGCGCTCTGGCGTGACCTGGGCGTCTGCACCGGCACCCCCTCCCCCACCGCGTCGCCGACACCCACCGCCACGCCCACCCGCCCGCCCACCCCGACACCCACGCCGAGCGTCACGCCCACCCGTCCTCCGACACCCACGCCCACCGCCACCCCCGGCACGACGACACCGCCGCCCGACGGCACGGGCTGTGCGCTGAAGCCCCGGCCGACCGGCAAGGTGCTCCAGGGCTACTGGGAGAACTGGGACGGCGCGGCCAACGGTGTCCACCCGCCGCTGGGCTGGATCCCGATCACCGACCCCCGGATCACCGGGCACGGCTACAACGTGGTCACCGCCGCCTTCCCGGTGATCCGCGCCGACGGCACCGTGCTCTGGGAGGACGGCATGGACGCCACCGTCCGGGTGCCCACCCCGACCGAGATGTGCCAGGCCAAGGCCGCCGGGCTGACCGTGCTGCTGTCGATCGGCGGCGCCACCGCCGGCATCGACCTCGGCTCGGCCGCCGTCGCCGACCGGTTCGTCGCCACCGTCGTGCCGATCCTCAAGCGGTACCACTTCGACGGCATCGACATCGACATCGAGACCGGGCTGACCGGCAGCGGCGACATCACCCGGCCGTCCACCTCGCAGGCCAACCTGATCCGCATCATCGACGGCGTGCTGGCCCAGATGCCGGCCGGCTTCGGCCTGACCATGGCACCGGAGACCGCGTACGTCACCGGCGGCAGCGTCACCTACGGCTCCATCTGGGGCGCGTACCTGCCGGTCATCAAGCGGTACGTCGACAACGGGCGGCTCTGGTGGCTCAACATGCAGTACTACAACGGCAGCATGTACGGCTGCGCCGGTGACTCGTACCCGGCCGGGGCGGTGGCGGGCTTCACCGCCCAGACCGACTGCCTCAACGCCGGCCTGGTCATCCAGGGCACCACCATCCGCGTCCCGTACGACAAGCAGGTCCCCGGCCTGCCCGCGCAGCCCGGCGCCGGTGGCGGCTACCTCGCGCCGGCCTCGGTGGCGCAGGCGTGGAACACCTACCGGGGTGGCCTGAAGGGGCTGATGACCTGGTCGGTGAACTGGGACGGGTCCAAGGGCTGGACGTTCGGCGACAACGTCCGCGCCCTCCAGGGCCGCTGAGTCCCCGTCGGGCGACGCCGCGCCGCCCGGCCGGCCCCGACCACACCGGTCGGGGCCGGCGGGCCGGTCCGCCCGGATGGGTCGGTCGTGCTCCCGCCGGTGCGGGCGGGAGCACGACCCGGCGAGTGGCTCAGAGCCGGGCACCCACGTCGGCACCGTTGGCCGGGCGCAGGAAGTTCGACGGCGGGATGGACCCGTCGGCGGCCCGGGGGCCGGTGATGGTCGACGGGTCGGTGCTGACCAGTGGCCAGGTGCCGCCGAGGTTCCAGGAGTTGTCGGTCCCGGTCGAGGAGCCGGGCGACACGTCGGGGGTGTTGCCGACCGCCAGGTTACGGTGCAGTTGGGAGGTGGAACGGGACACGTCGAAACCGGCCTTACCGTTGCGCCACGCGGTGTTGCGGTCGAACAACAGCGTGCCGGGGTTACCGTTGTCGATGAAGCCGCCCGCCGAGTTGCCCCAGGCCATGCTGTTGCGGGTGACGTGGTCGACGGCGGGGCGCGGGTCGTTGCCGCCGCCGTGCTTGAAGCCGTTGCCGTCTCCTGCGTAGTCGGGCAGATTCCAGTAGTTGTAGCCGTTGTCGTAGGCGACGCTGTCCTCGATCAGGATCGGCGACTGGAACAGCCAGGCATCGAACCCGTCGTCGGAGTTGCGCCACAGCCGCGCACCGCTCACCCGGTTGTCGAGGCCCGAACCCTCCTTGATCGCCAGCCCGTCGGCGCTCTCGCCGTTCTTGCGGGGGTCCCGGTTGCCGTAACTGTCCAGGTTGATGATCCGGTTGCCGCTGGACGCGCCCTGCAGGTGCAGCCCGGACTCGTAGTTGTCCCGGGTGACCAGGCGCTCGTACCTGCCGTAGTTGGTGTCGACGCCGAAGATGCCGTACGGGCCGTGGACGATCTCCAGGCCGACGAACCGCCACCAGTCGGCCTCGACGTGCAGCGCGCCCCGGTCGGCCCGGGGGATGCTGGAACCCACCGCGCCCGGCGTGTACGGCATGTTCTCACCGTCGATGACCACCTTCTCACCCTGGTAGTTCGTCAGGGTGATCGGTTGGTACGACGTACCGTCCTTGAGGATCTTGATGGTGCTGGTCGGCGCGTAGGTGCCGCCGCGTACCGCGATGGTGGTGCCGGGCTCGGCCAGGTCGTGCGCGCGCTGGATGGTGCGCAACGGCCGGGCCAGCGTGCCGGGGTTGGCGTCGTCACCGTCGGTGGCGACCACCAGCACGACGGTCCCGGGCGGCGGGGTCGAGGGCGGCGGGGGTGTGGTCGGGCTCGGCGGCGGGGTGTGGGTGGGGGCCGGCGGGGTGGTCGGCGGGACGTCGTTGTCCCGGACCAGGACGTCGTCGAAGGACGCCGACGCGTAAGCGGTCTGCAACCCGATCCGGCCGGCTCCGATCAGCGAGCTGGTGACCTCGCCGACGAAGACCCCGTCGACCCGGCCCCGCACGGTGCTGCCGACGACCTCGACGACGAGGGTGTGCCAGGTGCCGGTGGTCACGGGGTGGACGATGCCGGCCAGCACGGTGACCGCGCCGCCGTTGACCGCCTGCAACTGCACCTGGTTGCCGGGCAGCAGCGCCAGCCGGTAGTAGCGCGTCGCCCCGGACGCGCGGGCCAGCAGGCCGACCTGGCCGCCGGTGCCGAGGCTGAGCGGTTTCACCCTGGCCTGGACGAGGTAGTCGGTCCAGCCGCTGCTGCCGGCGAAGAGCCGGGCGTTCTCGCTGCCGGCGTTGGACTGGCGGACGGCCGGGGAGCCGTCGGTGACGACCGTCCAGGTGCCACCCGACTTCGACCAGCCGGCGGTGTCGCCGTCGGTGAAGTCGTCGCTGAACACGGTGGCGGCGGAGGCGGTGGTGACCGGTCCGACCAGGAGGGCGACCACGGGGACGAGCACCGCGGCGAGCAGCAGGGCCAGCCGACGCTGGCGGGACGGTCGCATGAGGCGTACCTCCGACGGTGGGCGGACAGGGTGGCGGCGACAAGAAAGCGCTTTCCCGGACGATACGAGCACGCATCGACATTCGTCAAACTGAGATGCCCGCCCCCACCGCCATCGACGCCGCGCCGGTGCCCCGGCACCGACGGCGCGGCGGCCGACCCCCGGGAAGGGGACCGGCCGCCGCACCCGCCCGACGTCACCGCCAGGTGTCGTTGGCGCTCCACGAGCCGGTCGACCCGACGGTGGCGCTGCGGTTGCCCCCGGACTCCCAGGTCACCGTGCCGTCGGGGTTCTTCTTCAGGTACTTGTACTCGAACGTCGTGTTCGCCGGCAGGGCGACCGTGGCCCGCCACAGCGGGTACGCCGCCGAGGAGAGCGCCACCGCGTTCGCCGGGTTCCACGAGCCCAGCGCCGCGACACTGCCCACCACGAAGACGTTCTGCCCGTACGAGGTGGTGGCGTTGACCGTGAACGACGCCCCCTGCGTGCCGGCCGGGTCGCCCCGGAAGGTGTCGGTGACCGACGCGGTGCCACTGCCCGGCGTGGTCAACGTCCGGTTGCTCCCCGACTCCCAGGTCACCACGCCGGCCGTGGTCTTCTTGAGGAACTTGAACTCCACCGCCGTGGCCGCCGGCAGGTTGACCACCGCCCGGTAGGTCCCCCCGCCCAGCGCGGTCAGCTTGACCGCGGCGGCCGGGGCCCACGAACCCAACGCCGGCACACTGCCGACGACGTAGGCGTCCTGCCCACCGGCGAGGGACGCGGTGACGGTGAAGGTGGTGGCGACCGTGCCGGCCGGCGCGGTCGGCGTCGGCGTGGCGCTGGCCGTGGGCGTCGGGGTGGCGGTGGGCGTGGTCGCCGGGCCGCTCTTCGCGTTGACGTGCAGCGCCACCGCGCCGTTGGCGGGGATCTGCACGGTGGCCCGGCCACCGCTGACGGTCACCGTCGTGCCGGTGCAGCCGGACCCGCCGCGCGCCCCGGAGATCACGTCGCAGTACGACCCGTCGGCCAGGCCGGTGGTGAAGGTGGCGGTGCTGGCGGAACCGGAGTCGTTGATCCCGATCCAGGCCCGGTCGCCCCGGTGGAAGCCGATGACGTTGCTGTTGACCACGGTGAAGTCGGAGACGGTCTTGACCGACTTCGCGGTGTTCGCCCAGCCGACCATGCCCTTGATCCCGGTGGACCGGGTCAGGCAGTTCCAGCTGTTGCCGCAGACGGTGTCGGTGACGTAGCCGTTGCCGTCGGCGGGCGGCGACTGGTTGCGGTTGGACCAGGTGAAGCTGTCGTAGACCGACGGCTTGCCGTGCGGGTAGGCCAGCGCGAAGTAGTTGGCCAGGACGTAGTCGCTGCCGTCGCGGTAGGACAGCACCACCCCGTCGCGCTCCAGGTCGTGGTTGGTGACCATGGCGAACACGTTGGCGCTCGGCGCGTCGAGGTTCCAGCTGCCGACGTTGGCCAGGTTGGCGATCGAGCCCTGGAACGCCGACTTCAGGCCCTTGGCGTACCCGAAGTCGAGCACGTCGCCGTTGCCGGTGAAGGCGCGGGCCTTGAGGGCGTCGTTGCTGGCCCCGTCGAAGATCTCCTGGGCGACGTACGGGCGCTTGTTCTCGGCGGTGGTGTTGCGCACCTTGCCGAGGATCGCGGCGAAGTCGTCCTTCTTGACGTGCTTGACCGCGTCCACCCGGAACCCGTCGACCCCGAGGCCGACCAGGTCGTTGAGGAAGCCGGCGACCTTGGTACGGACGCTGTCCTTCTCGGTGTAGAGGTCGGTCAGGGACAGCAGCTCGCAGCTGGTCACCTGGGCCTCGTTGTTCCAGTCGTTGATCGCACCGGAGGTCGGGCAGTTGTCACCCGGGCGGTGGAAGTCGCCGGTGCCGTAGGGCACGGCCGGGAAGCTGTAGCCGGGGCCGGAGAAGTCGGTGCCGGCGTACCCGACGACCGACTCGGGGTTGTTGGCGCCGGCCATGTGGTTGACCACCGCGTCGACGTACACCCGCACGCCGGCGTTGTGGCAGGTGGTGACCATGTCGGCGAACTGCTGCCGGGTGCCGAAGCGGCTCTCCAGCCGGTAGGAGACCGGCTGGTACACCTCGTACCAGGGGTGGACGCCGTCGGCGCTGCTCGGCAGGCTGACCGACTCCTGCGGCGGGGCGACCTGCACCGCGCCGTAGCCGGCCGGACCGAGGTGGTCGGTGCACGCGGCGGCGACGGAGCGCCAGTTCCATTCCCAGAGGTTGGCGGTGACCTCGCTGTCGTTGAGGGCTACGGCGGCGGTCGCGGGGGCGGTGGCCGGCAGCGCGCTCAGCGCGGCGAGGGAGGAGGCGGTGACAGCGAGGGCGAGGAGGCCCCGTCGCAGACGGGTTCCCCGGGAAACGCGGGGTGCGGACATCGGGAGTGGACCTACTTCCGGGGGTCGAAGAGGCGCTGGGCGGTGGGACGGCCGTCCGGTGGAGAAGACGATGCGGCATCGATGAAAGGTTTTGCAAGACCTTGCGGCAAAGTTTTCGACATCTGCCGGCAATGATCCGCAAAACATTGCACCCTTGGGCGCGGCGGGCTCACCCTGCGTCGCCATCACCCGCGTCGGGGGGGTTTGCCCGGCGTCGCGCCGGGAAGCCGACCTCCTCCGTACCGTCACGAGGGGGCGTCGTGACCCGTCCGTCCACCCACCGGTCCGGGACGGCGTGGCGCCGATGACCACACGGTTGCGCCGGGGCCTGCGGCCGGTCACCGAAGCCACCCGGGTGAGCACCGCCGAGGTCTTCTTCGACCTGGTGTTCGTCTTCGCGTTCCTCCAGGTCACCACGCTGATGATCGCCGAGGACAACCACCTGGCGGTGCTGCACGGACTGCTCGTGCTGAGCCTGCTGTGGTGGTCCTGGTCGCTGTTCGCCTGGCTCGGCAACCGGGTACGCGCCAACTACGGCATCGCCCGGCTCACCCTGCTGGCCACCACCCCGGTGATGTTCGTGCTCGCCGTCACCACCCGGGAGGCGTTCCAGGACTCACCCGGCGGGATCGACACGCCGCTGTGGTTCGTGGGCTGCTATCTCGCCGTACGCTGCTGCTACCTGGGCCTGCGCCTGTACTCGTCGCCGCAGCTGCGGGCCCGCGACGTCCTGGCGCTCACCGTGCCCCCGGTCCTGGCCGCCGGCCTGCTGACCGGCGCGGCGCTGCTGCCGCGCACCGCGCTGCCCACCGACCGGATAATCGCCGCGCAGGTGCTGCTGTGGGTGCTGGCCGGCATCGTCGACTACGTCGTCGGCCAGGCCCTGCCACGGCCGCCGCGCATGATCTTCTCCGCCCGGCACTGGACCGAACGGCACAACCTGATCGTCATCGCCGCCCTCGGGGAGGTGCTGATCGCGGTCGGCATCGCCGGCTCCCAGCTGACCAACTCGGTCGGCCTGCTGGCCGCCTCCGCCCTCGCGGTGGTGGTGGCGGGCGCCCTGGAGTGGATCTACATCGACCTGTCGACGCTGGTCGGTGAGCATGCCCTGCGCGCCGCCCCGCCGGCCGAACGGACCGCGCTCGCCCGCGACTGCTACTCCTTCCTGCACCTGCCGATGATCGCCGGCATCATGCTGCTGGCCCTGGGGTTCAAGCACATGCCCACCCTCGTCGGGGAGGCCGGCACCTACACGGGCGGCCAGCCCCTGGACCACACCGGCCGCTACGCGCTGTACGGCGGCGTGGTCACCTTCCTGCTCGCCCATGCGGCGTTCCAGTGGCGCCTCAGCCGCACCTGCCGGAACCTGATCTGGCCCCGACTGGTCGCCGCCGCGACGCTGCTCGCCCTGCTGCCGGCCACCGCCGGCATCCCCGCCCTGCGGGCGCTGGCCTGGCTGGCCCTGGCCTGCCTGGCCACCGCGGTCACCGAGTTCCTGGTCAGCCGCCGCGAGCGGCAACGACTGCGTCGCGCCCTCATCGAGGAGCGCGAGGGCACCTGCGCGGCCACGCAGCACGGGCCGGGCCGGTCAGTCGACTGACCGGCCCGGCCCGTGCTGCGGACCGTCCCGGTCCCCGCGTCGGAACCGACGCGGGGACCGGGGTCACCTCGGGTGCGGCTCGTCCGCCGTCGGCCGGACGCTCACATCGGGTTCCAGCCGTCGCTGCCGGCCAGGTAGCGCTGCGGCGTGTAGGTGGCCGCCTGGGCGTCACTGAGCTGGGGACGGTTGCCGTTGGTGCCGGCACCGGGCCCGGTGTTGCGGTACTCGCGGAACCGCGCGTTCTGCCACACGTTGCCGGACATGTCGGTCCAGGGCTGGGCGGTCTTCAGGGTCGCGCTGAGCGTCGACTCGCGGTAGAGGACCTGGGCGTCCGGCCCCCACGGGCGGCCGAGCTGGGTGGTGTTGTTCGTCGCCCCGGTGATCGTCGACCGGTAGATCAGCATCCCGTACGTCTTGCTGGCCGGCGTCCGGGCGGCGGTGATCGGTCCACCGGTCGACCGCTTCTCGTAGATCGAGCTGCTGTCGACGACGATCGTGCCGCCGCCGAAGATGAAGTCGACGGTGCCCTCCACGTAGGAGCCGACCACGTACGCGCGGGTCTTGTCGTTGACCAGGAAGGTGTCCTGGTCACCGAGGAGCCGGACGTTGCGCAGCACCGCCCGGTCGGCGTTCAGGTGCAGCGCCACCGCCTGCTGGTCGACGCCCGAGGAGTTCTCCACGAAGTCGTTGGCGATGGTCAGGTTCTCGGCGACGAAGTTCGCCCCGTCGACGAACATGCTCGCGCTGTTGAAGGTGCCGTAGGTGGTGCCGTCCGGCTTACGGGTGCCGGCGGAGTTGTTGTAGACGAGCACCACGTTCGACGGCGCCGAGCCGAGGCCCCGCAGGGTGACGTTGGTCTTGTTCGAGGCCACCCGGACGACCTCGCGGTAGGTGCCGGGCTTGATGGTGATCGTGGTCCGGCTGGAACTGTTCGCCGGCACCGCGTCGATGGCGGCCTGCACCGTGCGGTACCTGCCGGTGCCGTCCGAGGCGACCGTCGGCGTCCCGCTGGTCGGCGGTGGGGTGGTCGGCGGAGGCGGGGTGGTGGGGGGCGGCGTCGTCGGGGGCGGGGTGGTGGGGGGCGGGGTGGTCGGCGGAGGCGGGGTGGTCGGCGCGGCGGTGGTGGGGGTGGTCGTCCCGGTGCAGGCCGTGCCGTTGAGCGTGAAGCCGGCGGGGTCGGGGTTGCTGCCGGTCCAGGTGCCGTTGAACCCGACGTCCACCACGCCACCGGTGCCGATGGCGGCGTTGTAGTCGAGGTTGGTGGCGACGACGGCGCCGCTGGCCGGGCTGGCGGTGAAGCCCCACGCGCTGGTGATGGTCTGCCCGGCGGGGAAGGTCCAGCCGAGCCGCCAGCCGTTGACGGGGTCACCCAGGTTTTTGATCGAGATGGCGGCGGTGAAGCCACCGGTCCACTGGGCGCCGACCTGGTAGGTGACCTGACAGCCGGCGGCGGCCTGCGCCGAGACGGCGGTGACGACACCGGCGACGAGGGTGGTGGTGACGGCGGTGGCGACGATCGACGCCGCCCGCCGGGTGCGATTTCTCACGAGCGAACTCCCCGGGGTATCCGAACACGGACCGCCGTGGGAGCGCTCACACGAGCCTCGCATACCCGGCTTCCGCTGTAAAGCGTCACCGGCCGGACACCACCGGTTGGCGCGGACGGGTCCGGTCACCCGGCGGCTGATCATCCTGTCGGTCGGTCCTGTTACGGTCGCGCCGCTGTCACACCAGTCGAGCCGGAGGTAGGCGTGATCCGTTCGCACATGTCGTCGTTCGCCGGAATGCCGGTGGTCCCCTTCACACCGGGGATGACCCTGCCCGACGACCCGTCGGCCGTCGCCTGGCGGCTGGAGGTCGAGGACTTCGAGGCCGAGCCGGAGGAGTTCGCCGGCCTGGTCGCGGCGCTGCGGGCGGAGGTGCCCGGCGAGGCGGTCCACGCCCTGGTGATCGGCGAGTGGGGCTCGGCGTACGAGCGGGCCCTGCCGGTCGACCTGCTGGCCGACGCCGCGAAGGACTGGACCGCCCTGCGCGCGGTGTTCCTGGCCGACCTGGTCAGCGAGCAGTGCGAGATCTCCTGGCTCACCCACGGTGACCTCACCCCGCTGCTCACCGCCTACCCGCAGCTGGAGACGCTGTGGGTACGCGGGGCCAACGAGCTGACCCTGCAACCGGTACGCCACACCGGGCTGCGGGAACTGGGCTTCCAGACCGGCGGCCTGCCGGCCGAGGTGACCCGGGCGGTGGGCGACAGCGACCTGCCCGCCCTGCACCGGCTCGACCTGTGGCTCGGCCGGCAGGACTACGGCGGCGACACCGGCGTCGACGACCTGGCCGCGATCCTGGCCGGCGACCGGCTGCCCGCGCTGCGGCACCTGGCGGTCTGCAACGCCGAGTTCGCCGACCACGTCGCGCGGGCGGTGGCCACCGCCCCGGTGGTGGCCCGGCTGGAGGTGCTCGACCTGTCGATGGGCGTGCTCACCGACCCCGGCGCCGAGGCGCTGCTGGCCGGGCAGCCGCTGACCCACCTGCGCCGCCTCGACCTGCACCACCACTTCCTCTCCCCCGAGGTCGCACAGCGGCTGACCGACGCGCTGCCCGGTGTCCAGGTCGACCTGGACGACCCGCAGACGCCCGACGAGTACCACGGCACCGTCTACCGGTTCACCGCGGTCGGGGAGTGAGCGGCGATGACGTTCGGTTCCCACGCGCAGACGTTCGCCGGCCGGCCGGTGGTCGAGTTCCCCGCCGACGGTCCGCTGCCCACCGTGGACGGCCCGGTCTGCTGGCGGGTCGCCGACTGGCACTTCGACGGCAACACCCGGCAGGACACCCTGTCGGAACAGTTCCGGGACCGGTTCGACAGGTTCGTCGAGCAGGTCGGTGACCAGGCCGAGGCGATGGTCGTCGGGGCCTGGGGATACGCGGCGTTCCACCACGCCCCGATCGCCCAGCTCTGCGCGGCGGCCCCCCGGCTGCCCCGGCTGCGGGCCCTGTTCCTCGGCGACATGGTCACCGAGGAGTGCGAGGTCTCCTGGATGCGGGTCGGCGACGTCAGCCCGTTGCTGACCGCGTACCCGCAGCTGGAGGTGCTGCGGGTACGCGGCGGCGAGGACTTCAGCTTCTCCCCGGTGCGCCACGACCGGCTGCGGACGCTGTCCGTACAGAGCGGCGGGCTGCCCCGGGAGTTCGTCGCCGCGGTGCTCGGCTCGCAGCTGCCCGCACTGCACCACCTGGACCTGTGGCTGGGCACCGACGACTACGGCGGGGACACCACCGTGGCCGACCTGGACGCGTTGCTGGCCGGCAAGCTCTTCCCGGCGCTGCGCCGGCTCGGGCTGCGCAACTCCGTGATCACCGACGAGTTGGCCGCCGCGCTCGCCACCGCCGCCGTGGTGCCCCGGTTGGAGCGGCTCGACCTGTCGCTGGGCACGCTGTCCGACGACGGGCTCGCCGCACTGCTCGCCGGGCAGCCCCTCACCCACCTGTCCGCGCTCGACCTGCACCACCACTACCTGTCGGAGGACGCCGCCAACCGGGTGGTCGCCGCGTTGCCCGGCATCGAGGTGGACGTCTCCGAACCGCAGGAAGCCGACGAGGACGACGGGGAGACCTACCGCTACACGGCGGTGTCGGAGTGACATGCGACTGACCGTGGTGGGCAACCCCGACAACCGGCGGGTCGCGCTGTTCCGGCGGGCCGTACGCGAGGCGGGGTTGCCCGACCCGGCGGTGCTGCCCTGGGCGCGGGTGCTCACCGGGGCGGCCCCGCCGGACGCCGACGCCCTGGTCCGGGTCGACTCCCCCGGCGAGGACGCGGAGGTGGACCGGCTGCTGCGCGGCGCGGCCACCCCCGCCCGGCACGGGGAGCTGATCGGCCTCGCCGACACGTACGCCGGGCTGGTGGCCGGAATGGGCCGCGTGGCAGCCGGGGGCGCGACGCTGCTCAACCACCCCGACGACGTGGCGGTGCTGTGCGACAAGCGCCGCTGCCACGCGCTGCTGTCGGCCGCCGGGGTGCCGGTGCCGTCGGCGCTCCCGCCGGTCGGCGGCTACCCGCAGTTGCGGGCGGCGATGACGGCGGCCGGCTGGCACCGGGTGTTCGTCAAGCCGGCGCACGGCTCGTCGGCGGCCGGGGTGCTCGCGCTCGCCGTCGGCCCGCGCCGGGTGCAGGCGGTCACCCCGATCGAGATCACCCCGGACGGGCTGTTCAACTCGCTGCGGCTGCGCCGCTACGACGACGAGGCGACCATCGCGGCACTGGTCGACCGGCTCGCCCCGGAAGGCCTGCACGTGGAGCAGTGGCTACCCAAGGCCGGGCTGGCCGACCGGGTGGTCGACCTGCGGGTGGTGGTGGTCGCCGGCCAGGCCACCCACGCGGTGGTCCGGGCCGCCCGGGGCCCGCTGACCAACCTGCACCTGGGCAACGCGCGCGGCGACCTGGCCGCGCTGCGGGCCGCGGCCGGCACGGAGTCCTGGGCGGCGGCGATGCGGACCTGCGAGCGGGCGGCGGCGTGTTTCCCCCGGTCACTGCATGTCGGGGTCGACCTGATGTTCCTGGTGGGCTGGCGCCGGCACGCGGTCGCCGAGGTCAACGCGTTCGGCGACCTGCTGCCCGGCGTGCTGGCCGACGGCCGGGACACCTACGCCGAGCAGGTGCACGCGCTGACCAGCGGCCGGTGGGACCGGTGGCGGGCGACAGCGCCGGCCCGCCCGCCCGGAGACGGCACGGCAGCGACGGGGCGCGACGCGGTGGCCGGCACGGCGACCTGGTCGGCCCGCCCGACGGCCGGCGGGCCGGCGACGACGCGGCAGCAGGAGGTCGGATGCGCACGCTGATCGGCAGTCACGACATCTGCCTGGTCACCCTGGACACACTGCGTTTCGACGTGGCCGACGAGCTGGCCGAAGCCGGTCGGACACCCCGGCTGGCCCGGGTGTTGCCGGGCGGGCGGTGGGAGCGGCGGCACTCCCCCGCCAGCTTCACCTACGCCGCGCACCACGCCTTCTTCGCCGGCTTCCTGCCCACCCCGGTGGGGCCGGGTCGGCACGAGCGGCTGTACGCGGCGGCGTTCCCGGGCAGCGAGACCGCCGGGGCCGACACCTGGGTCTTCGACGCCCCCGACCTGCCGACCGCGCTGGCCGGGGCGGGTTACCACACGCTCTGCCTGGGCGGGGTGGGCTTCTTCAACCGGCGCAGCCCGCTCGGGTCGGTGCTGCCGGGCCTGTTCGCCGAGGCGCACTGGGAGCCGGCGTTCGGGGTCACCTCCCCCACCTGCCTGGACGCGCAGCTCGACCGGCTGGCCGAGGTGCTGCCCGGCCAGCCCGCCGACCGGCCGGTGTTCACCTTCCTCAACGTCGCCGCCCTGCACCAACCCAACCGGCACCACCTGCCCGGCGCGGCGCACGACAGCCGGGACAGTCACGCCGCCGCCCTGGAGTACGTCGACTCCCGGGTCGACCGGCTATTCGCCCTGCTCACCGGGCGGGGGCGGCCGGTGTTCACGATCATCTGCTCCGACCACGGCACGGCGTACGGCGAGGACGGGCACACCGGCCACCGGGTCGGCCACGACGTGGTGTGGACCGTGCCGTACGCCCACTTCACTCTGCGACCGGGGGAATGGTGACCAGCACCGACACGGGCCTCGACGGCTCGCCGTACCAGCAGTACCTCTACGCGTACCCGCACAAGACCTCCTACCGGGCGTTGCGGCCCCGGCCGCTGCTGGCCGACGTGTGGCGGGCCGAGGCCCGCGACGCGTTGTTCCTCTATGTGCACCTGCCGTTCTGCGAGATGCGCTGCGGCTTCTGCAACCTGTTCACCCGGGCCAACGCCCCGCAGGAGCAGGTGACGGCCTACCTGCGGCAACTGCGCCGGCAGGCGGAACGGGTCGCCGACGCGCTCGGCGACGACGCCGGGTACGCCCGGGTGGCGTTCGGCGGGGGCACCCCCACCTACCTGACCGCCGACGAGCTGACCGACCTGTTCGACATCGTCACCGGCACCTCCGGGGCGCGGCTGCCGGGCGTACCGCTGGGGGTGGAGACCTCGCCGGCCACCGCGACGCCGGAGCGGCTGGCGGTGCTGGCGGCGCACGGGGTGCACCGGGTGAGCATCGGCGTGCAGAGCTTCCTCGACGTCGAGGCGCGGGCCGCCGGCCGACCGCAGCGGCGCGCGGAGGTGGAGACGGCGCTCGGCGCGATCCGGGCCGCGGCGGTCCCCGTGCTCAACATCGACCTGATCTACGGCATCGACGGGCAGACGGCGGCGACCTGGCAGGAGAGCCTGGACGCGGCGCTGGCCTGGCGGCCGGAGGAGCTGTACCTCTACCCGCTGTACGTGCGGCCGTTGACCGGGCTGGGTCGGCGGGCGCACGGCCGGGCCGACTGGGACACCCACCGGCTGGCCCTCTACGAGCAGGCGGTGCAGGTCCTCGGCGCGGCCGGCTACCGACAGGAGTCGATGCGGCAGTTCCGCCGCGCCGACGTGCCCGCCCCGGACGGGCCGGACTACTGCTGCCAGGACGACGGCATGGTGGGCCTCGGGTGCGGGGCGCGCTCCTACACCACCGCGCTGCACTACTCGTTCGACTACGCGGTCTCCGTGTCGCAGGTCCGGTTGGTGTTGGACGACTACCTGGCCCGCCCCGCCGACGACTTCCGCCACGCCGAGTTCGGCTTCGCCCTCGACGGCGCCGAGCAGCGCCGCCGGTGGCTGCTCAAGTCGCTGCTGCGCGCCGAGGGGGTCGACGCGGCGGCCTACACCGCCCGGTTCGGCCGGCCGCCGGGTCAGGACTTCCCCGAGCTGGGGCACCTGGTCGCCCGGGGGTGGGCCAGCGCCGACGGGCTGCGGCTCACCCCGGCCGGGTTGGCCCGCTCCGACGCGGTCGGCCCGTGGCTGACCTCCGCCCGGGTCCAGCAGGCGATGACCGGGTACGTGCCCCGGTGACCGGCCGGCCGCCAGCGCTGCCGCTGCACCCCGTCACGCCCCGGACGGCGCTGCCGCTGCACCCTGTCACGCCCCGGGCGGCGCAGCCGGTGCACCCTGTCACGCCCCGGGCGGCGCAGCCGGGGTGTTCCGGGGCCGGGGCCGCCGACGTCGGGGCGGAGCTGGCGGTGCTCTATCGGGGGCCGTTGGCGAGCTGCAACTACGACTGCCCGTACTGCCCGTTCGCCAAGCGGGTCGACCCGCCGGAGCTGCTGCGCGCCGACCGGGCGGCGCTGGACCGGTTCACCGGCTGGGTGGCGGCCACCACCGACCGGCGGCTGTCGGTGCTGTTCACCCCGTGGGGCGAGGGGCTGACCCGCAGCTGGTACCGCGAGGCCATGGTGGCGCTGTCGCACCTGCCGCACGTCGACCGGGTGGTCATCCAGACCAACCTGGCCGCCCGGGTGGACTGGCTGGCCGACGCCGACCGGGCCACGGCGGCGCTGTGGACGACGTACCACCCGGGGCAGGTCGCCCGGGACCGGTTCCTCGCCCGCTGCGCCCGGCTGTCCGCGCTGGGCGTGCGCTACTCGGTGGGGGTGGTCGGCCTGCCCGAGCACCTGGCCGAGGCGCGGGCGCTACGGGCCGCCCTGCCCCCGGAGGTGTACCTGTGGGTCAACGCGGCCGACGGGCACCACTACCCCGCCGACCAGGAGGCGGCCTGGACGGCGCTGGACCCGCTGTTCGGCTGGAGCGTCCGTCCGCATCGGTCGCTCGACCGGCCCTGCCACGCCGGGGAGACGGCGATCTCCGTCGCGGGTGACGGCACGGTGCGCCGCTGCCACTTCCGGCCCACGCCGATCGGCAACCTCTACGACGGGTCGTGGCGGGCCGCCCTGAAGCCCCGGGCCTGCGACGCCGCGCTCTGCGACTGCCACATCGGGTACGTCCACCTCAAGCCGCTCGGGTTGCGCGACGTGTTCGCCGGTGGGCTGCTGGAACGAATCCCGGCCGCCTGGCCGGTAGGCAGCGGGGCGGCCCGCTGAGCGGGGCGGAAACCGGCAGCCGGGCGGCCCGCTGAGCTGCCGGCACCCGGCAGGCGTGCTCGGCGGGTGCGCCCGACGGCGGACACGCTCAGCGGGTGCGTTCGGCGCGGCGCAGCAGCCCGGCGGCGAGCAGCCCTCCGGCCAGCACCGCCACCGCCCCGGCGGTCTGCCCGGTGACCAGCGCCGACGAGAAGGCGTCGGTCACCTGCGCGCGTTCGGTGTCGCCTGCGGCGGCGGCCAGCGCGGCCGGGTACGACCCGACGCCGGCCACCGCGACCGGCACCAACGCGGCGAACCGGGCGTTGAGCACCGCCCCGAGCACGGCGATGCCGAGGCTGCCGCCCACCTCGGCCATGGTGCCGTCGATCCCCGCGCCGACGCCGGCCTTCGACGGCGGGATGGCGCTCATCACCGCCTCGACGATGGCCGGGTTGGCCAGGGCGCAGCCGAAACCCATCACCAGCAGCCCGGTCAGCAGCACCGCGTAGCCGTCGGAGCGGACGTGGGTGACCAGGGTGAGGCCGGCGGAGAGCAGCACCATGCCCAGCGCGATGGCCCCGGGCACCCCGAGCCGGCGGATCAGCCGGGTGGCGACCCCACCGAGGTTGAGCAGCACGATGGACAGCGCGAACGGCACCATCCGCAGCCCCGCCTCCCAGGCCGGGTAGCCGCGGACGAACTGGAGGTCCTGGGTGAGCAGGAACAGCGCGCCGGTGGACCCGAAGGTGATCAGGACGACCCCGGTGACCGCGCCGACGAACCGGCGGTCGGTGAAGAAGTGCATGTCCAGCATGGGTGCGGTGATCCGCCGTTCCCACCAGACGAACGCGGCCAGCAGCAGCACGCCGCCGCCGGCCGCGACGAGCACCGCCGGTGCCGTCCAGCCACGCTCGGGACCGTCGATGATCGCCCAGACCACGCCGGTGAGGCCGGCGGTGGACAGCAGCACCCCACCGACGTCGGGCCGCCCACCCACCGGGTCACGGGACTCCGGCACCAGCGCGAGGCCGGCCACCAGGCACAGCAGCACGATGGGCACGTTGACCAGAAAGATCGCCCCCCACGGCAGGTGGGCGAGGATGATGCCCCCGATGGGCGGTCCGGCGGCGTACCCGAGGGCGCTGGTGGCCGCCCAGAGGCCGATCGCCCGGGAGCGTTCGGCCCCGTCGAAGACCTGCATGGCGACGGCGAGGGTGGCGGTGACCAGCAGCGCCCCGCCGACGCCCATGCCGGCGCGGGCGGCGATCAGCTGGTCGCCGGAGCGGGCCAGCCCGGCGGCCAGCGAGCCGACGCCGAACAGCACCAGGCCGGCGACGAGCATCCGGCGGCGGCCGTAGCGGTCGGCGGCGCTGCCGGCGGTGAGCAGCAGCCCGCACTGCACCAGCGCGTACGCGTTGATCATCCACTGGATGTCGGTGGTGCTGGCGTCCAGTTCGGTGGTGAGCACCGGCACCGCCACGGTGAGCACCGTGTTGTCGAGCACCACGGTCAACTGGGCGAGGCAGAGCACCGCCAGGATCAGCCATCGGGATCGCAACGGGGTCGCCGGGCCGGGCCGCGCGGCGGACAGCGCGGTGCTCATCGGGGCGGGGCGTGCCGGGCGAGCGGGTTGCTCAGGGTGCCGGCGAACTGGAGGGCCGCCGACGGGTCGGCCAGGTCGACCATCTGCTGGTTGTTGCGCAGTTGCAGCCGGTTGAGGCAGGACAGGGTGAACTCCGGGGCGAACAGGTCGTGCCGGCGCAGCCGGTCGGCCAGGTGCGGCACCCGGGCGGCGTAGTCGGTCACGCAGTCGGCGACGGTGCGCCAGAAGTCGTCCTCGTCGAGCACCCCGGCCCCGGCCAGCACGGCGTTGAGGTGGCGGAAGAAGCAGTCGAAGACGTCGGTGAAGATGGTCAGCAGCTGCTCGTCGTCGGGGATGGCGGCACGGACCCGCTGCACCAGCGGTGGCAGGTCGACGTCGGGGTCCATCACCACGATCTCCTCGGCGATGTCCTTGAAGATCACCCGCTCGACCGCGCCGTCGTGCAGCACCAGGATCACGTTCTCGCCGTGCGGCATGAAGGCCAGCCGGTGGGCGTAGAAGCTGTGCAGCAGCGGCACCAGGTAGGCGTCGAGGTAGCGACGCAGCCACTCCCGTGGGGGCAGGCCGGACTCGGCGATCAGGGCGGCGGCCAGCGACCCTCCGTCGCGGTCGGTGTGCAGCAGGGCGGCCATGGTGGACAGCCGCCGGCCGGGGGCCAGGCCGGGCACCGGGCTCTCCCGCCACAGCGCCGCCAGCATCTTGCGGTACGGCGAGTAGCGGTCGGTGGCCGCCTCGTACTGCGGGTGGCGGTAGCCGACGGCGGCCCGTTCCCGGATGACCGTCAGTCCGGTGCCGGCGAGCACCGGGTCACCGGTGACCAGGTCGACGAGCCAGTCGTTGATCGCCGGGGTGGCCTCCATGTAGGCGGCCGACAGGCCCCGCAGGAAGCCCATGTTCAGCACGGACAGGGCGGTCTTGACGTAGTGCCGGTGCGGGTCGGTGACGTTGAAGAAGGTGCGGATGGACTGCTGCGGCAGGTACTCGTCGGGGCCCTCGCCGAGGCAGACCAGGCGCTGCCGGGCGACCTCACCGGCGAAGGTGACGGCGAGCCGGTTCCACCACTGCCACGGGTGCACCGGGATGAGCAGGTAGTCGTCGGGGTCGAGGCCGGCGTCGGTCAGGGTGGTGGTGAACCGGGCCAGGGTGTCCGGGCCGAGTTCGGTGCGCAGCAGGGTCGGGTAGTCGAGGTCGGCGGCGCTGCTGAAGGTGGCGTGGTCGCGGTGCGCGGCGACCCAGACCAACCGCACCGGCCGGCCGGTCTCCGGGGCGTACGCGTGGTATTCGTGCACGCCGAAGCCGATCCGGCCGTTGTTGGCCACGAAGCACGGGTGGCCCTCGGTCATCCCGGTCTCGATGGCCTGGAAGTCGGCGCGGGCCAGTTCGGCCGCGCCCACCGCCGGCCGGTCCAGCTTGAACGCGGTGCCGGCCAGGGTGGAGGTGATCTCCTCCAGGTAGACGGGGAGCACCTGGTCGGTGAGGCCGAGCGCGCCGCGCAGTTCGAGGCAGAGGTCGACGGCGTCGGGCGGCAGGTCCTCGTCGCCGCGTCGCCGGGTGATGCTGTCCGGGTCGACCTGCCAGTGGTCGAGGGCGAAGCGGCGGGCGGTGAAGCGGTACTCGACCGTGCCGTCGTCGGTGCGGACGGCCCACCGGCCGTCCCCGGTGGCGGCGGGCTCGATCAGGCGTTCGTGGGTGAACTCGGCAAGCGCCTTGGCGACCAGCAGCCGGTTGGCGCGGGCCCAGGTGGCGGGGGTCAGGTGGGCCACGGCGGCGGCGGGGTTCACGCGGGCAGGTCTCCTCGGGTGGCGGCCAGGAACTGGTCGCGGGTGCAGACGCTGAGCAGGGCGTCCTTCTCCGGTTTGCGGATCGGACCGACGACGGTGAACCCGACGGCGGCGTTGAGGGCGTGCACGGCGGTGTTGCGCACGTCGGGTTCGACGACGACCCGTCGGGTGGCCGGGTCGGCGAAGAGCCAGTCCAGGACGGTGGTGATGACGGCCCGGGTGAAGCCGTGCACCGGCCGGTCGGTGGGGGCGCAGAGGAAGTGCATGCCGACGTCGCCGGGCTGCGCGGGATGGAGGCCGACCAGTTCGACCCGGGCCGGGTCGTAGCGTTCGGCGAGGAACGCCGGTTCGCCGCGCCACAGCCCGAGGTACGCGTCGTGGTGCGGGTGGTCGGCGATGCCCCGGTACTCCCGGGCGACCCGGTCGACGTCGGCGTCCTGCATCAGCCAGAACGCCGATTTCGGGTGGGTCACCCAACCGTGCAGCAGCGCGGCGTCGCCCTCCGGGTCGAGGGTGCGCAACGCGAACCCACCGAGCGCAGGGTCGTGCCGGTGGTGGACGACGGGGGTCACGAGGCGCCGCCCGCCGGGACGCCGAACTCCTGGAAGGCGATCCGCTCCTCGATCGGGTAGTGCTCGCGCCCGGTCAGCTCCCGGATGATCCAGGAGTTGCGGTACGGGCCCATGCCCAGGTCGGGTGAGGTGATGCTGTGGGTGTGGGTGCCGGCGTTCTGGAGGAACACCCTCCGGCCGGTGTGGTCGATGCTGTAGTTACGGGCCACGTCGAACCGACCGTGGGAGTCCCAGCGCAGCCGGTCGTGGATCGGGGCGAGGAACTCCGGCAGCCGGTAGTGGTAGCCGGTGGCCAGCACCAGCCCCTCGGTGTCGAGGGTCAGGTCGTGCTCCTGTTCGATGTTGCGCAGCCCGAGGGTGTAGGTCCCGGTGGTCTCGTCGTACCGGGCGCTGGTGAGTTCGGTGTTGGTCAGCAGCCGGGTCGGCACCGGCCCGTGCACCCGGTGGGCGTAGAGCAGGTCGAAGATGTCGTTGATCAGGTCGGCGTTGATCCCCTTGAACAGGTTCTTCTGGGTGCCCTCCAGCCGGTAGCGGGTCTCCTCGGGCAGGGCGTGGAAGTAGTCCACGTAGTCCGGGGAGGTCATCTCCAGGGTGAGCTTGGTGTATTCGAGGGGGAAGAAGCGCGGCGACCGGGTGACCCAGTTGAGCTGGTAGCCGTGGGTGCCGAGGTCGGTGAGCAGGTCGTGGTAGATCTCGGCGGCGCTCTGCCCGCTGCCGACGACGGTGATGCTGCGCTTGGTACGCAACGCCGCCCGGTGTTCCCGGTAGCGGGAGTTGTGGATGACGTCGCCGCCGAGGCCCCGGCAGGCGTCCGGGACGTGCGGCGGGGTGCCGGTGCCGAGCACCAGGTGCCGGGCCCGGTGGGTGACCCGTTCGCCGTCGACCACGGCGTGCACCACGTACCGGTCGTCGGCGGGGTTGTACTCCACCGAGGTGACCCGGTGACCGAAACGCACCGAGGGCAGTTTCGCGGCGGCCCACCGGCAGTAGTCGTTGTACTCGTGGCGCAGCGGGAAGAAACTCTCCCGGATGTAGAACGGGTAGAGCCGCCCGGATTCCTTCAGGTAGTTGAGGAAGGAGTACGGCGAGGTCGGGTCGGCCAGGGTGACCAGGTCGGCGATGAACGGCGTCTGCAACCGGGTGGCGTCCAGCAGCATGCCGGGGTGCCAGTCGAACTCGTCGCGGGCTTCGAGGAACAGGCCGTCGAGGTCGTCGAGCGGCGCGGTCAGGCAGGCCAGCCCGAGGTTGTACGGGCCCAGCCCGATGGCGATGAAGTCGTGGGTCGACACAGGGGTTTTCTCCAGGGCGGGTGGTCAGCCGACGGGGCTGGACAGCTCGGCGGTGGCCCGGGTGCGGGCGTACCAGCCGGCGTGTTCGGCGATCAGGTCGAGCACGTGGGCGATGTCGTCGAGGGTGGTCTCGGGGTTGAGCAGGGTGATTTTGAGGTGGTGGGCGCCGTCGACCTTGGTGCCGGCGACGAGGGCCGTGCCGGAGGCGGCCAGCGCCTCGCGGGCGTACAGGTTGGCGTCGTCGACGACGTCGCGGCCGGCGCCCGGCGGCAGGTAGCGGAACACCACAGTGCTCAGTTGTGAGCGGGTGACCACCTCGAAGCGGGGGTCGTCGGCGAGCAGCCGCCAGGCGGCGGCGGCGAGGTCGACCACCTCGTCGAAGAGCGCGCCGACCGCGTCCGCGCCCATGATGCGCAGGGTGAGCCAGAGCTTGAGGGCGTCGAAGCGGCGGGTGGTCTGCAGGCTCTTGTCGACCTGGTTGGGGATGCGCCGCTCGGCCATCCGGGCCGGGTTGAGGTAGTCGGCGTGCCAGGTGGCGTGGCGCAGCACCCGCCGGTCGCGCACGAGCAGGGCGCTGGAGCTGACCGGCTGGAAGAACGACTTGTGGTAGTCCACGGTGACCGAGTCGGCCCGTTCGATGCCGGCGAGCAGGTGCCGCCGGGTGGGCGAGACCAGCAGCCCGCAGCCGTACGCGGCGTCGACGTGCAGCCAGACCCCGGCGGCGGTGCAGATCTCGGCGATCCGGTCCAGCGGGTCGATGGTGCCGAAGTCGGTGGTGCCGGCGGTGGCGACCACGGCCAGCACGGTCTGGCCGTCGCGGCGGCACCGGTCGAGGGTCTCGGCGAGTTCGTCGGTGCGCATCCGTCGGCCGGCGTCGGTGGCGACGGTGAGCACCGCGTCGGCGCCGAGCCCGAGCAGCTTGGCGGCCTTCTGGACACTGAAGTGCCCGGCGGTGGAGGTGATGATCCGCAGCCGGGACAGCACCTCGGGCCGGCTGGGCCGGTCGGTGCCGCCGCCGACGATCCGGGTGTACGCCTCCTCCCGGGCGAGCAGCAACGCGTGCAGGTTGGACTGGGTGCCGCCGCTGGTGAAGACGCCGTCGGCGGCCGGGCCGAGGCCGATCCGCTCGGCGGTCCAGTCGATCAGCCGGCGTTCGATCAGGGTGCCGCCGGCGCTCTGGTCCCAGGTGTCCAGGGACGAGTTGACCGCGCTGAGCACCGCCTCGCCGAGCAGGGCGGGGATGACCACCGGGCAGTTGAGGTGGGCCAGGTAGCGGGGGTGGTGGAAGTAGACGGCGTCACGCAGGTAGACGTCGTGCAGTTCGTCGAGGGCGGCGGTGGTGTCGCCGAGCGGCCGGTCCAGGTCGATGCCGGCGATCCGGGGGGCCAACTCGTCGGGGGTGACGCCGGTGGCGGGTCGGTCCACCTCGGTCACCCGGGCGGCCACCCGTTCGATGCCCTGGGTGACGGCCCGTCGGTAGTCCGCGACGGTGCCGGCGTTGAGCAGGTGGGCGCGGGGCGGGAGGGGGTGCGTCCCGGTCACGGGGGCCTCGACGGTGGATCCGGGCAGGCTCATGGGCAGTCCTCGACGGTCGGTGACGGGCGCACTGGCAGGGACGGTGGGGCGGGGGCAGGTCGTCCCGGCGGCCCAGTTGATCTCGCGAGTTAGGCTACCCTAACCTAACCTCTTGTCAACGCCGACACCCGCCGGAGGGCGGAGGGCGGAGCGGCCGGCAGGCGACGGGGGGCAGCCGGGTGGAGGGTCAGCCGGGCACCCCGACCGACTGCGCCGCCGGCTCGGCCGTCCGGGTCGGCGCGACCCGGAACCGACGCTGGTGACCCAACCCCACCACCACGCCGAGGGCGACCAGCACGACCGAGGCGACCGCCACGGCGGGATAGCCGACCCGGTCGGCCGCGGCGAGGCCGATCGAGGCCGCGACGAACGAACAGACCAACCCGAACGACGACAGGACGGTGAAGTCGGTCCCCCCGGTCTCCGGCCGCGAGTAGTCCATGTTGACCACGTAGAGCACCACGTTGGCCACGGTGTACGCCGCCATGAAGCAGCACAGCGCGGCGACCGTCGTCCCCAGCGGGGCCCGCCCGTTCATCAGGGGCAGCAGCAGCGCCGTGGAGACCGCGAGGGCCGCCCCCCCGACGACGAGCAGCCGACCCCGGCCGAACCGGTCGACACCGACCCCGGCGAGCAGGCCCGCCACGATCGCCGGGGCGCTGATCACCACGCCGGTGACCACGCCGATGCGGGCCAGCGACCAGCCCGCGTCGACCAGCGCCGGGGTGACCAGGGCATAGGCCGCGCCGGCTCCGGTGTAGACCAGCGGCACCACGCCGAAGGTCCACCAGCGGCAGCCGGGCTGCCCGAACACCGACAGCAACGCCCGGTACGCCTGCCCGGCACCGGCCACCCGGGCGACCCGCTCCGGTTCCCGCAGCCGCCACACCACCACCAGCCCGACGGCGGTCAGCGCGGCCAGCAGCCCGATCGCCGGCACCCAGCCGTACCGGTCGTAGACCAGCACGCACGCGCCCCCGCCGAGCAGGTTGCCCAGGTAACTCGCGGCGACCTGGATGCCGTTGCCGGCCCCCCGGGTCCCCTCGGACAGCACCCGGACGGCGACCGCGTCGACGGCGATGTCCTGGGTGGCGGAGAGGAAGACGTAGGCCGCGCAGATCGCCACCACCGGGCCGAGCTGCCGGGTCGGATCGGCGAACGGCAGCAGCGCCAGCAGGCTCAGCACCAGACCCGCCTGCAACGGCAGCAGCCAGGACCGGTAGTGCCCGTGCCGGCGGGAACCGTACCTGTCGAGCAGCGGGGCCCAGAGGAACTTCAACGGCCAGACCAGGCCGACGAACTGCAGCAACGCCAGGGTGTCCAGCGAGGTGCCGCCGTCGCGCAGGATGGCGGTCAGTCCGACGGTGATGAACCCGATGCCGAGGTACTGCGTGACGTAGAGCGCGGTGAGCGTGCCGAGCCGTCCCTTCACCGGGCGCTCCAGTAGCCCAGCGAGGTCAGCTGCTGCTTGCCCACCCCGAGGGTGCGCCGCACGTGCTTGGTGAGGGCACGGGTGGTGGCCGCCTCGCAGGCCACCCAGTAGTGGGCGTCCGGCGCGGCCGGGAGCGCGTCGCGGACGGTGTCGACGAGTTGCTGCCCGTCGTCGCCGCGCGGCACCCAGGTGACCCGGTGCTGTTCACGGGTACGCAGGGCCAGCGCCCGCTCCCCGTCGTGGGCGTACTCCAACCAGATCGTGGCGGGGGTGTCGGGCGCGGCGTCGAGCAGGCTGTTCACCGCCGGCAGCGAAGCGGCGTCACCGACCAGGTAGAGGTGGGCGGGTGCCGGGTCGGGCAGGGCGAAGGCGCTGCCCTGGAGGGTGGCGACGATGGTGTCACCGACCTGCGCGGTGCTCGCCCACCGGGCCGCGCACCCGTCGTGCAGGGCGAACTCCAGGGTGAACCGGCCGGCCTCGGGCTCCGGGTCGACCAGCGTGTACGCCCGCTGGTGCGCCCGGCCGGCGTCGTCGAACCAGAGCCGGATCCACATGGTGGGGTGCACCTTGCCCGCCGCCAGCAGACCGCCGTCGTCCATCAGCAGACGCTGGTAGTGCCCGCCGACCGACTCGGTGCCCCGCACGGTCAGCCGGAAGTCCCGGCCGCCCATGGCCTTGAGCACCAGGGCCTCCCAGTTCCGTTTCACACGCCCTCCAGGTAAGGTCCGCCTAAGTTAGGCGAGGGTAACTTAAACGAGGAGTCCTGTGGAGAGTGGGACCGGCAAGCCGCCGGGCGACCGTCCGACCAGCGGCGTGCACCGCGACCGGTGGGGCGTACCGCACCTGTGGGCCGACACCGCCGACGAGCTGGCCCGATGGCAGGGCCGGGTGGCCGCCACCGACCGGGCCTGGCAGCTCGAGGTCGAACGCTGGCGGGCCGAGGGCCGACTCGCCGCCCACGTCGGCCCCACCGAACTCGACTGGGACCGGTTCGCCCGGCGGGCCCGCCTCGACGACACCGCCCGACGCTGCTTCGACCGGCTCACCCCGGCCACCCGGCGCTGGGTCACCGCGTACGCCGACGGGGTCAACGACGCGTTGCCGGCCGGCGCGGCGGCGGCCCCGGAGTTCGCCGCCACCGGCGGTACCCCCGGCCGGTGGCGACCCTGGACGCCGCTGGGCGTCTTCCTGGTCCAGCACATCCTGTTCGGCACCTTCCCGCAGAAGCTGTGGCACGCCCACGTCGCCGCCACCCTCGGCCCGCACGCCCGCGAGCTGTTCGCCATCGAGGGGCCCGGCGGCTCCGGCAGCAACGCCTGGGCGCTGCCCGCCGACCCGACGACCGGTCGCGGGCCGGTCATCGCCGGTGATCCGCACCGGCTGCTCGAACTGCCCGGCATCTACCAGCAGATCCGGCTGGCCTGCCCCGAGTTCGACGTGGTCGGGCTGGCCTTCCCCGGCGTGCCGGGGCTGCCGCACTTCGGCCACGCCGGTGACGTCGCCTGGGCGGTCACCAACGCGATGGCCGACTACCAGGACCTCTACCGCGAACAGCTGCGCCGCGACGGCGACCGGGTGGTGGTCCGCGACGCCGACGGCTGGGTGCCGGCCCACCGGCACGTCGAGCGGATCGAGGTACGCGGCGGCGCGACCGAGACCGTCGAGGTGATCGAGACCCCGCGCGGGCCGGTGGTCGACCACGACCGGCACACCGGGGAGGCGCTCAGCCTGCGCACCCCGGCCCGGGTGACGGAGAGCCTCGGCTTCGACGCGCTGCTGCCGCTGCTGCGGGCCCGCACCGCCGACGACGTCGCCGACGCACTGCGTGGCTGGGTCGAACCGGTCAACAGCGTGCTCGTCGCCGACCGGCACGGCACGGTGCTCCAACTCGTCGCCGGCCTGGTGCCGCAGCGCGACGACCGGTGCCGACGGGAACCGGTGCCCGGCTGGGAGCCCCGCTACCGGTGGCGCGGCGACCACGCCACGGCCAAGCCCGTCGAGGTCGGCGGGCCGACGGTCTGCGCCAACGACCGCCGCGACGACACCGCCCACCTCGGCGTCGACTTCGCCCCGCCGCACCGGGCCCACCGGATCCGCGAACTGCTCGCCGACGGCGTCGCCGCGCCCACCGTCCACACCGACACGCTGCTCGGGTCGACGGTGCTGCGGGGCCTGCTCGCCCGGCTCGACCCGGGGCCACTCAGTGGGCCGGCCCGACGGCTGCGCGACCGGCTTACCGGCTGGGACGGTCGGATGGCCGCCGACAGCACCGACGCCGGGGCGTTCGCCGCCTGGCGGGCCGCGCTGGTCCGGCACCTGTCCGCGCACCCCGCCCTGGCCCCGTTGCACTCCCCCGGCGGCTACGACCCGCTCTTCGCCCCGTGGACCGACCCGCTGGCCCGGATCGGGCACGCCGTGGAAGGGGTCGTCGCCGGGCTGCCCCGCCTCGGCGGGGCGGTCGAACCGCTCGTCGTCGCCGCGCTGGAGGAGGTCGCGGCCGGCGACCCACCCGGCCCCTGGGGGCGGCGGCACCTGCTGCACCCGCTGCACCTCGGGGTGTCCGAGGTGGTCGCCGACCGGGTGGTCGCGATGCGTGACGGCACCGCGCTCGGTGGCGACACCAACTGCGTGCTGTCCACCTCCAGCGTGCCGGGGGTCTCCGACGCGTGCTGGCGCGGGCCGGTCGCCCGGTACGTGTGGGACCTCACCGACCGGGCGGCGAGCCGCTGGATCGTCCCCTTCGGTGTCTCGGGCCGCCCCGACGACCCGCACTTCGCCGACCAGTTGCCGCTGTGGGCCACCGGTGGGCTGATCCCCGTCGGCACCGACTGGCACACCCTCACCCTCACCCCCGCACCCCGAGACGAGGACCCCGTGACCTACCAGGAGCAGATTCCCGGCTTCGGTGAGTTGAGCCTCACCGTGGTCGACCCGGCCGCCCACGCCACGCTGCTGCACGGCTGGGTGACCGAGCCCCGCGCGACGTTCTGGGGGATGGGGTCGTACACCGTCGAGGAGGTACGCGAGGTCTACACGTACGTCGACGGCCTGAGCACCCACCACGCGTACCTGATCGGGTTGGACGGCACGCCGGTGGGGCTGTTCCAGACCTACCAGCCGGAGGCCGACCCGGTCGGGGAGCGCTACCGGGTCCGCCCCGGCGACATCGGGATGCACCTGCTGCTCGCCCCGGGACGCCGACCGCCGCGCGGGCTCACCACCGCGATCGGCCCGGCGCTGGCCCGGTTCCTGTTCCGCGACCCGGGCCTACTGCGGATCGTGGTCGAGCCCGACGTGCGCAACCGGTTCGCGCTGCTGCGGCTGCAACGGGAGGGGTTCACTTTCGCCGACGAGATCGACATGCCCGACAAGCGGGCCCAACTGGCGTTCCTCACCCGGGAGCGGTTCGAGGCGGACCATCCCGTCCCGGCCTGAACCGGCTGGCGGGCGGGCCCCGACCGCACGGTGGTGAGGCACACGGGCAATGCCGCGACCGCCACCGTGGTCAGGAACGCGGGCGCATCGTGGTCGCGCGGTGGGTCGGGGATGCGGGCGCACCGGGACCGCGCGGTGGTCAGACGCGCGGGCCCAGGAAGAGGCCGCCGCTGGCGTCGATGACCTGCCCGGTGACCCAGCGCGCGGCGTCGGAGGCGAGGAACGCGACCACGTCGGCCACGTCACCGGGCGCACCCAACCGGTCGAGGGCCGTCATCGAGGTGATCAGCTCGGTCAGGCCCGGGGCGGCGAAGGCCGGTGCGTTGGTCGCGGTCCGGGTGGCACCCGGCGCGACCGCGTTCACCGTGACGCCCCGGGCCCCGAGCTGGTTGGCCAGGGCCAGGGTCATCGTCTCCACCGCCCCCTTGGTCATGGCGAACGACGTCTGCCCGGGGTTGGCCATCCGGGTCGCCACGGACGAGATCGTGATGATCCGACCGCCGTCACGCAGCAGTGGCAACGCCCGTTCGATGATGAAGTACGGCGCGCGGACGTTCACCGCGAACAGCCGGTCGAAGGCGGCCCGGGTGGTGACGCCGAGCGGGCCGGCGGGTGGCGCTGCGGCGTTGTTGACCACGATGTCCAGTGGTCGCCCGGCCAGGCCCGCCTCCACCCCGGCGAACAGCGTCTCGACATCTCCGTCCACACCCAGCTCCGCGCCGACGGCGTACGCCGTGCCGCCGGCCCGCCCGATCTGGTCGACCGTCGCCCTCGCGCCGCCCTCGTCCGTGCCGAAGTGCGCGATGACGGCCGCTCCCCGCGCGGCCAGCCGGACCGCGATCGCCTGTCCGATGCCCCGCGACGCCCCGGTCACCAGCGCCGTCCTGCCGCTCAGGTCACTCATGTGTGAGCCACTCCCCACTTGGTAGTCACTATCGCTGCGGTAGTGTCTACCACGTGAATGAGCGGCACTCCACCCTGCGGGACCAGCGACGGGCCGAGACGCAGCGCATGATCCAGGCGCACGCGGTGCGGTTGTTCGTCCGGCACGGCTACGACGGCACGACGGTGAACGACGTCGCCGCGGCGGCGGGGGTGTCGCCGATGACGGTCTACCGGCACTTCCCGACCAAGGAGGATCTCGTGCTGGCCGACCAGAACGGGCCACTGGTCGCCGAACGCATCGCCGCGACACCGGCCGGGCAGCCCCTCGTACGCCGCATCGGCACCGCGCTCGTCGAGTCGGCACGTACGCTCACCGCCGGTGACGACCGGTTCCTGCTGGCCCGCCTCCGGCTGATGATCTCGACGCCCGCCCTGCGCGCCCGACACCTGGACAACCATCACCTGCTGCAACAGGCCATCGTGGACGGGCTCGGGGACGAGGCCACCGATCCCGATGCGGCCTTCCGCGCCACGGCGGCGGCCAGTGCCTGCCTGGCCGTCATGCACACCGCGTTGGTGCGGTGGGCACAGGACGACGGGCGCACCGACCTGGCCGACCTGATCACGACGGCGCTCGCGGCGGCCTTCGGCGATGACCCGCGGTGACCCCGGCCGGGTGGGCGCTGCCCTAGGCTCCCCGGGATGGTCATGCGCACAGGACGTGGTGGGGCTCATCGAGTCCGACCCGGAGGCGATGAGAGTCCTCCGGGCCACGGCCGGCCTCGGCCTGCCGGACTGGTGGATCGGTGCCGGCTTCGTCCGCAACCGGGTCTGGGACGCGATCAGCGAGCTGCCGGCCCTGCCGCCGCGCGACGTGGACGTCGCCTACTTCGACCCGCAGGAGCGGGACCCCCGCGCGGACGCCCGCGCCGAGGCCCGGGCCGCGACGCTCCTGCCCGGGGTGCCGTGGGAGATCCGCAACCAGGCACGGATGCACCTGCGCACCGGCGACGGTCCCTACCTCGGCACTCTGGACGCGATTTCGCGCTGGCCCGAGACGGCCACCTGCGTCGCGGTCACCCTGCGGGGTGACTCGGTCCACCTGGTGTGCTGCCACGGCGTGGCCGACCTGGTCGGCATGGTGGTCCGCCCCTCACCGGCCTTCGACCACCCCGCAGGCCACGCGAAGGTACGCGAGCGCGTGACGGCCAAGGGGTGGCGCGGCCGGTGGGCCGGGCTGCGACTGGAGGTCTAGCGCCACGCCGGAGTTTCGGGGAGCCGCACCGGGTCCGGCCGTCGACCCCGGTGGCAGGTGGACCGGCGAGCGGCACCACGACTCGTCGGAACGACTAATCCGGTCGCGTACGGACCCGGTCCGCGAGGACGATGGGGCGATGTCCGGCACCCCTGAGGGATTCACCTACCGTCTCCGCAAGAACGGGGACGTGGAAGTGCTGCACCACGGCCGCCCCGCCTCGGTGCTCCGCGGCGCCGCCGCAGCCCGGTTCCTGGTCGACGTGGACAGCGACGATCCGCAGGAGCTGATGGCCCGCCTCACCGGCAACTACAAGCACGGCAACGAGCGCGCGGCCAAGCGGCACCCCCGCAACCGGGACCGCTAGCACCGTCCCACGGTCAGGTGGCGTCGCATCCCGCTCCGGTCGGCGCGGGTGCCCGAGGGCGGACCGACCCCGTGGGCTAGCCGTCGAGGAGCTGCTCGCGCAGGATGTCCGCGTGCCCGCAGTGCTGGGCCAACTCCCGCAGCACGTGCAGGTACACCCACCGCAGGGGGAACGGGCCCCGCCGGTGCCCGGACAGGATGTCGTCCAGACCCAGCGTGGCCGTCGCCCGCCGCGACGCGGCGCAGGCCGCCCGGTGGGCCTGCCGCACGGTGGCGATCGTGTCGTCGTCGGCGAGGACGAACGACTCATCCGACGTCGCGGGGATGCCGAGTTCGGCGCGCGACCGGCCCGTGACGGCCTCGTCGAACCAGACCCTCTCCACGAATGTCGCGTGCTTCACCAGACCCAGCAGCGTGGTCGGGGAGGCCACCAACGACCGCCGCGCCTGCTCCTCGGTCAACCCGTCCAGGCACCTGTCGAGCGCGCCGCGGTGCTCGTCGAGGAACGCCTCGAACTGGGCCCGGAGCGGCTGGGCGACCACCTGGTCGGCGAAGGTGGGCGGGAAGGCAGGCATGGGAGCAGCATTCCAGATACGCCCGTGGCGATGGGGGTGCGCGACGCGGGTGCACGCCGGTGGCGCCGCCGGCCGGCCCGGATGCCGGCCACCGGCCCGGGCTCGGCCGGGAGGGTCGGATGCCGCTTCGCGCCGGGTGGTCGGAACCCCGGGAACTGTCGTACCCGTGACCCATGATCTTGTGGTCACGGCGACGCCGGCCCGGCCGGCGCACGCCATCAACCATGGTCGACGCCGTGTTGCGGCGGGTGGGAGGACGTGCGGTGACGGACACTGACGGGGCCGCGCGGCGGCGGAGCGTGCTGGCGGTGGTGCCGCCGGCCCGGCCCCGCAAACTGGCCAAGGTGCCCTTCGTCGAGCTGGCCGACGGGCGGTTGCAGGGGGTGGTGTCCAGCGGATCCGACATCGAGCGGGTCTACGTCTCCTCGGTGACCGCCGGCAGCCACGCCTACCACTGCAGCACCAACAACAACCGACCCTGCGGCGGGCTGCGCGGCGCACCCTGCAAGCACCTGGAGTCCCTCGCCGACGAGGCCGTGCTCCAGTACGGCGTCGACCGGGTGGCCCGCTACCTGCGGGTCGACGCGGGTGAGGGCACGCAGACCGGCGTCGAGCTGCTGTCCCGGCTCGACGCCCGGCACGAGCCGACCTCGGCCGCGGTGGTGTTCAGCCGCTTCCTGCGCCACCTGGCCTACCTGGAGCTCCCGGCCAGCACGACCGTGCTGCCCGAGCTGCACTGGTTCCCGTCCACCGGGGCGGGTCGCTGATGCTCGGCACGCAACTGGCGCAGCTGCGCGACGGCACCCCCACCGGGCTGACCGACGCCGACGACGTGGTCGCCGGATTCGACGACGCCCTGCTGCGGGGCTTCGCCCGGGTCGGCGAGCAGGACGCCGCCGCGTTGACCGCCCTGGCCGACGCGGTGGCGGGCACCCCGCTGGGCGAACGGGTGGCCGAGGCGGTCGGCAAGGTGACCGCCGGGTCGGTCGGGCAGGAACACCTGGCCGCGCTGGCCGGGGCGCGGTCGGCCCTGCTCGGCGCGGCCCACGACGCCCTGCTCGACCAGCTCGACACCGCCCTGGGGCGGCACCGGGCCCCGTGGACCCCGACCGGCGCAGCGGGTGACCCCTCCCCCGCCCGCGCCGCAGCCCGGTCCTGGCTGCACGAGACCGCCCTGGCCGGCTGGCGGGGCATCGACCACGAGTTGCTCTCCGCCGTCGGCACGCCTGTCGAGGCGGCGCTGGCCGAACCGCAGTCGCGCCGGCTGGCGGTGCTGCTCGACGGGTTCGCCGCCGAGCTGCGGGCCGGGCTGCCGGTGGCGACCATGGCGCAGGTGCCGGTACGCCGCTGGGCGGACCTGTGGTCCCGGGCCGTGCTGCTCGCCCAGGACGGGCCCGCCCCGGTGCCCGCCATCGGACGGGTCACCGGTCGGCTGCTGCCGTTCGGGGTCGACGTCCACGAGCACGAGACCGCCGTCCAGGCGCAACTGCACGCGATCCTCGAACCGGACGACGGCACGCCGCCCCGGCTGGCCCGGGTGACGGTGGGCGCGGCCAAGGTCGCCACGATCGGTGGGCCGGCGGTGTGGCGGCTGCTGTCGGCGTACCCGGCGCTGCTCACCGCGATCGCGCAGCGCCGGGCGCTGACCGTGACCGACCTGCCGGCGCAGGACGGCGACCTGCACTGGGTCGACGGGCAGGCGCAGGTGGGCGAGCCCGCCGACCCGTTCGCCACCGCCCGGGTCCTGCTGGGCGCGGCGACGGCGACGGCGCTCCCGCCGCTGGACCGGCACCCGGTGGCGATCGCCGAGCCGGTGCTGCTGGAGGGCTACACCGTGCACGACGACGCAGCAGCGATCGACCTCGACGGGCACCGCCTCGCGGTCGCCCTCGACCGGCTGCCGGCCGGCGGGCCGCTCACTCCCGCACTGGTCGCCGCGTCGTCGACCTGCCTGGGCCTGATCCGCTGGGACGACGGCCGGTGGCTGCTACAGCCGCTGGCGGTGCAGGCCACCGTCAAACGCCGGCCGGTCGAGGCGCACAACGGCGACTGGGCCGACGGGGTGACCGATCCCAAGGTGGCCAAGGCCGAGTCCCGGGCGGGCGACGCCGTGGCCGTACTGCGCGAACGCGCGGGACGGTTGCTGCGCCGATGACCGAGCCCACAGCGATGACCGAGCCCACAGCGATGAGCGACACCGTACCGGCGGGTGACGCCGTGCAGCCGGGCGACCTCGCCGCCGCCAACCGTCGACAGGTGCTCTACTGGCGGCTGCTGGGTCGGCTCTTCGACCCCGACGAGCAGCCCACGCTGGAGTCGGCGAGCGTGGCCGTGGTCGACGACCTCGGTCTGCCCGCCGCGCTGCTGGACCCGACAGTGTCGGTGGACACCGTCCTGCAGCGCTTCCCCGTGCTCGCCGATGAACTGCGCGGCCTGCTCGTTGCCGAGCCCGCCGCGAGCGCCGACGACGCCGACGGCCGTGCCACCGGTGGCGACGGCGAGGGCCCGCCGGCCGACGGGGCGACGGAGCCCGACGGGGCGACGACGGAGGCGGCCGGTGTCACCGCCGAGGGGGACGCCACGACCGACGGCGGTCACCCGGCGGCCGGCGACGGCGGCCCGCACCGGCCCGGCGAGGCCGAGGTACGCCGGGCGGCGCTGGTGTCGAAGCTGCTGCTCAACGTCTTCGGCACCGGGTCCGGGCCGGTCAGCGCCGGCCAGTTGGCCCGGTGGCAGGCCGACGCCGGCTGGTTCGAGCAGGCGCTCGGCTGCCCGCCGGGGGAACTACGTCGGCAGGGCGGCACCGGACTGGGCGGCACCCTCGCCGGGCTGGAGGGCGACCTGGTCCGCCGGATGCACCTGCGGGAGGTGCTGGCCGACCCGAAGCTGGCCGCCCAGCTCACCCCCAGCATGTCGCTGATCGAGCAACTGCTGCGGGACAAGTCCAACCTGTCCGGGGTGGCGCTGGCCAACGCCAAGTCGCTGATCCGGCGGTACGTCGACGAGGTCGCCGAGGTGCTGCGTACCCAGGTCGAGCAGACCAGCGTCGGCACGATCGACCGGTCGGTGCCGCCGAAGCGGGTCTACCGCAACCTCGACCTCGACCGCACCATCTGGCAGAACCTCACCAACTGGAGCCCGGAGGACGAGCGCCTCTACGTCGACCGGCTCTATTACCGGCAGACCGCCCGCAAGACCACCCCGTCGCGGCTGATCGTGGTGGTGGACCAGTCCGGGTCGATGGTCGACTCGATGGTCAACTGCACCATCCTGGCCTCGATCTTCGCCGGGCTGCCCAAGGTGGACGTGCACCTGATCGCGTACGACACCCGGGCATTGGACCTGACCCCGTGGGTGCACGACCCGTTCGAGGTGCTGCTGCGCACCAAACTCGGCGGCGGCAACGACGGGCCGGTGGCGATGGCGATGGCCCGCCCGAAGATCGTCGAGCCGCGCAACACGGTCATGGTGTGGATCTCGGACTTCTACGAGTTCGACCGCTCCCAGCCGCTGTTCGACGGCATCGAGGCGGTGCACCGTTCCGGGGTGCGGTTCATCCCGGTCGGCTCGGTCAGCAGCTCCGGCCAGCAGAGCGTCAACCCGTGGTTCCGGCAGCGCCTCAAGGACCTGGGCACCCCGGTGCTCTCCGGTCACATCCGCAAACTCGTCTTCGAGCTCAAGAGCTTCCTCACCTAGGAGAATCACCCCTCATGTCCGAGATGTTGCGTGCCCCCGCCGAGGTCAAGTACGCCGACGAACTCGACTACCTGGAGTCGGTCGACACCGGCCCGAAGCCGTTCTCGTGGCGGTTGAGCCCGCGCATGGTGCGGCTGTTCGTCCTCGGCTCGGAACGGGCCGACGGTCTGGAGCGGGAGATCCCGCAGAAGTGGTTCGGTGACCGCAGCTTCGTCGAACGCAGCATCGTTACCCTGGCGTCGGACCGGGGCCTGCTGCTCATCGGCGACCCCGGCACCGGCAAGAGCTGGCTCGCCGAGCTGCTGTCCGCCGCGATCTGCCGCAACTCGACGCTGGTGGTGCAGGGCACCGCCGGCACCACCGAGGACCACATCAAGTACTCGTGGAACGTCTCGATGGTCATCGCCAAGGGGCAGTCCCGGGAGTCGATGATCCCGTCGCCGATCATGACGGCGATGGAGCAGGGCGTGGTGGGCCGCTTCGAGGAGCTGACCCGCTCCACCAGCGACGTGCAGGACGCGTTGATCTCCATCCTGTCGGAGAAGTACGTCTCCATCCCCGAGCTGAACGACGACAACATCGTCTTCGCCCAGCCCGGTTTCTCGATCATCGCCACCGCGAACAGCCGGGACCGGGGCGTCAACGACCTGTCGTCGGCGTTGAAGCGCCGGTTCAACTTCGTCCGCATCCCGGTGGTCACCAACAAGCGCAGCGAGGCGGAGATCGTCCGGTTCCGCACCGAGGAGCTGCTGCGCCGGCACCGCATCGAACTGGACGTGCCGCCCACCCTGCTGGACATCCTGCTGCAGAGCTTCGCCGACCTGCGGGCCGCCGCCGCCGCGGCGACCAGCGACGACGAGAAGCTGGAGTCGGCGTTGTCCACCGCCGAGCAGATCGGCGTGCTGGAGGATGCCATCCTGCACAGCCAGTTCTTCGGCGACCGGTCCCTGCGGGTGGAGACGCTGGCCTCCTCGCTGGTGGGGTCGTTGGCCCGACGCAGCCCGGAGGACCTGGCGATCCTCAACAAGTACCTGCACGGCGTGGTGGAGCCCCGGGCCAAGAAGGACGGCGAGGGCTGGGCCGGCTTCCTCGACGGCGGTCGCCAGGCGATCGCCTCGCTGTCGTGACCACCGCCGACGCCGGCACCGCCGCACCGCCCGCGACCGCCGTCGCCGGCACCGGCGGGGTGACCGCGACCGCCGGTACCGGCGGGGTGACCGCCGGGCCGTTCGGGGCGTTGCGGGAGCAGCTCACCGACGCGGCGGCCACGTTCGCCGGTTCCGCCGACGCGCTGGCCGGCATCCTCGCCGGCATCGTCGACGACGTCGACCGGGCGCTGGGCGAGCGGTTGGAGATCTTCCCGGTCTGTCACCACTCGCCGGCCTCGGCGCTGGCGATGGTACGTCGGCTGCGGCACAAGCAGCCCAAGGTGATCTACCTGGAGCTGTGCGAGGATCTCCAGCCGCTCCTGGGCGAGCTGCGCAACTGTCGGCTGCCGGTGGCGGTGCAGGCGTTCGCCTCCGAGCTGGCCGGCTTCCCCGCCGAGTGGGGGCCGCTGAGCGTCGTCGCCCCGGTCACCGAGGCGTCCGCCGAGTACCAGGCGATCGCGTACGCGTTGGAGACACCCGGGGTGGAACTGGTGCTGGTGGACCGCTCCACCGACCACGTCTTCCAGTGGTCACCGCGCGGCGACGCCCCGGCGGCCACCGACGCGCCGGCCGACACCGCACCGGAGGCGGCCGGCGGCGAGGCCGGGGAGCAGGCGGCCCTGCACGGCGACGCGGTCGGCGTGGAGATCGGCGACCTGCGGCCCCGGTTCGCCGAGCTGGAGGCGTACCTGCTGCACCACGGCAAGGTGCGGCACTGGTCGGAGTGGTGGGACCAGTACGTCGAGCGTCCCCTCGCCGACGCCGACCACGACACCTACCGGCAGGTGATGGTGCTGATCGGCAGCCTGTTCCGCCGGCTGCGGCCGGCCGGGTCGGACCGTACCGACCGGGACGAGGACCGGGAGCGCTACATGTGGACCCGGATGCGGGAGCACCTCGCCGCGTCCGGGGCCGACCCGGGGGACTGTCTCTACGTGTGCGGCGCGTTCCACGCCGCCAGCCGGGTCGAGCAGTTCGGCCTGGACTCCTCCGCCCCGGACTTCCCGATCACCCCCCGCACCGGCACCCGCTGGCGGTACGGGTTGATCCCGTCGAGCCACTCGGCCATCGAGGCGCAGTTCGGGCTGGCACCGGGGTCGGTGTCGATCGCCGCCGCCAACTGGACGCGGGCGGTCGGCCGGTCGGGCCTGGCCCCGTACCGGCTCGACGGTCAGCGGGGCGTCAAGGGCGGCCGGGGCAAACGTAAGGCCACCCCGCCGGTCGCCACGCCGGCCGGTCCGGTCGCCGACCGGCTCACCGGCTTCCTCGCCGCGCCACCGGCGCTCGACGGGCTGGACGAGGCGGAGCTGCGCGGGTGGTGCGTGGACATCGTCCGGTTGGCCCGCCGCAACGGGTACCTGGCCAGCACGGCCGACGCGATCGCGGTGTTCGAGACCTCGATCCTGCTGGCCGGGTTGCGTAACCGGGCCCGACCCACCCCGTACGATTTCGCCGACGCGGCGGTGACCTGCATCGAGAAGGACGTCGTGCCGGGTCGGCGGGACGTGCGGCGGTTGTGCGAGATCCTGCTCGGCGGGGACCGGATCGGGCAGGTCGGTTACGACGCCCTGCCACCGCTGGCCCGCGACGTGCTCGACCGGCTGCAACCCCTCGGCCTGGACCTGGAGAAGCGCACCGTCCAGCGGGCCCTGCTGGACCTGCACGCCACCCCGGCGCTTTCCGGCTGCTCGGATCTGCTGTGGATGCTGCGGCACCTGCTCCCCGCCGACGCCGTCCGCCCGATCATGGGTGAGCGCCGGTTGGGGCATCGGTCGATCCAGGAGAGCTGGGACCTGTCGCTGGGCCGCCACCAGCGGGCGCTGATCGAGCTGGGCTACGAGGGGGTGACCGTCGAGCAGGTGCTGGAGCAGCGCCTGCGGCGGGCGGTCCGGGGCCCCGACGCGACCGCTGCGGGCGCGCTCGCGGCCGTCGAGGACGCCATCCGGTTGTTGGACAGTCCCCGGCTGGTCGACGAGTTGGGCACCCGCGCGGTGGAGCTGCTGTCCACCGAGCGCACGGTGGACGACGCGCCGGACGTGCTGCGGCGCATCCGCCGGTTGCTGGCCCACCACCGGGCCACCGCACCCGACCTGCCGGCCTGGTGCGAGGCGTTCGTGACGACCGGGTACGCGCACTACTGCACCCTGTTGCCGACCGCGTTCGTCGACGAGGAGACCGGGGTCCGGCAGGTCGGGGCGATGCTGGGCTTCCTGTTCAGCATGGAGAGCCTGGCGCTCTCCCTGGGCTGCGACCGGTCCCAGCTGGAACTCGCGGTGGCCCAGTCGCATCCGGAGAGCCCGGCCAAGGTCGCCCTGCTCTGGGCGGCCCGGCACCAGCTCGGCCTGTTGCCGCTGGCCGAGCTGCGGGAGCGCTGCCGGCAACTGTTGGACAACCCGCTGGTGGTGCCGGCGTTCCCGAGGTACCTGTCCGGTTTCGTGCACGCGTTGGAGCCGGTGCCGGGGCTCGCGCCGTTCGTGGTGGAGACGATGTCCACCGCGTTCGCCCGGTTGCCCGATCCGGTCCTGCTGCCCTGGCTGCCCACCCTGATCACCACGCTGCGGGAGCACGGTCCGGAGCTGGTGCCGGTGCTGGTCCGGGAGGCCGCGCGCACCTTCCCGGGGACCCTGCCGGAGTTGGACGCCTGGGTGCCGCCCTGGTTGACCTCGACGCCCGCACCCGCGGCCACGGGGACGGCACGTCGGGCCGGGCCGGTGGGGCAGGTGCACACCCTGCTCGCCGGGCATCCGGCGGCGGTGGACGCGGTCGCCGGGCTGCTCGGCTGCGACGGCGAGTGGTCGCAGCCGGTCGACGCCACGGCGGAGTCGGCGGCGACGACGCTGCTGCTCGCCCATCCGGCCACCGTGGAGGCGGTGTCGGTGCTGCTCGGCGGCTGACGACCGGCCGGCCCGCCGGGTGCGCGCGGGTGCACCGGGCGCTGGTGCCGCCACCGCAGCTGCGAACCGGTGCCCGAGGTCGCCCCGCTGTCCTGCCCGCAGTACCGCGTCACCCCGGCAGCGCCCAGCGCGTTGACG
>NZ_JBEZEK010000009.1:0-109763 GCF_040648835.1 Micromonospora sp. NPDC049081
CGGTTGACCCCCATCGAGTACGAGACCATCATGACCCCACCGGCCAATCAGGCCGCGTGACTGAAACTGTCACCTATCGGTGCAGCAGACCCTGCCGTGGCGGCATGTCGATGCCGATCGCTCGGGCGTACTCGGCGAGGATGCCGCCTGCTTCGGCGAGCAGCCATGAGCCGTCGCGGAGCTTGACTATGCCTTGGGCGTAGTTGCCCAGCGCCCGGTTGACCAGGGGATTGGTGGCTCCGGTGGTCAGGGCGCGGAACTCGGCTCGGGCGTTTTCGGCGTCCTGGATGACGACCTTCATCAGGTCATGCTGTTGGCCGATGGAGACGTGCAGGTCTCGGAGCGCGGCGGCGATGTCGGGCATGCTCACGGTTGGTACCTCCGGGTGAGGTCGGCTGCGGGATCGGGGCCGGCAGTGATGCGGCGGGCGTTGATGAGCTGCGGTCGGGTGGCGCCGGGCGTTCTTCGGGGCAGGCGGCCGTAGCGGGTGAAGGTGGCGGCGGCTTGCTCGTTGGTGGGGCAGGGGCCGATGAGCTGGCAGCGCAGGCAGTAGCCGGTGGCACTGGAGGTGACGTGCTCGTCGAGCGCTCGCTGCGCGGTCGTGAGCTGGTCGTTGGCCGCTGCGGACAGGTAGACGGTGGCGGCCACGTCATTCCTGCGGCTGTGGGAGGGCAGCGACGCGGGCGAGGACGTGCCGGAAGCGTCCGGCGCGGCCGGGCGAGCACAGCTCGATGCCTTCGAGCCACACCCACTGGCCGTCGTACCAGAGGCTGAGGTCGAGGCGGACGCAGACGATCCGCAGCCGAAGCGGGCCGCTGCTGTGCTGGTAGTCCTGTTCACGTAGGTGCACGACGTCGCCGGGCGCGACGGCGACTACAGGTGTGATCGGCGTCGGGGTCACAATCCACTCATCCAACTCGTCCGGCCGGGACACGGGCGGGATCTGCGGCCTCCGCAGTCGGGGCAGTTCAGTGCCGACCCGCACCGTCGACACCATCGGGACTTGACCTTGAACAGGAACAGTCCGGCGGCGAAGCCGAGCATCGCGACCACCAGCAGGACGAGGGATGAAACCACCGCGTTGCCTCCCTGACTCAGCCTCTCGGCGGGGACGCAGCCTGCTTCGGGTGACGGGCTGCGTCCCATCGAGCGGCGTCCGAGGCCGGACGGTTGGTGGGCCCCCTGGGAGCGCAAGCCCACCGCCGCACCGCGCGGCTTGATGAGCCGCACCGACCTGACATGCTCATGCCCATAGTGCCTATGCACTAGTGAGAATGCAAGGATTGCATTCGCATGTACGTCACTTGCCTGGCCTGCCTGGAGGTTGCATCCGCACGGCGGGCACACTCTGACTACGACAGGAGCGAAGGGACATGGAGTTGTCAGCTCGACGGCAACCGCCCACCGTGCGCCTCCGGCGGCTCGCGGCGGAACTGCGCGGACTGCGTACCGCGGCCGGCCTCACCCGCGACGAGGTCAGCGAGCAGACCGGCATCAATCCCGCAACGCTCCACCGCATCGAGACGGCCAAGGTCCGCCCGCAGCGGCGCACCCTGATGGCGATGCTGGACAAGTACGGCGTCACCGACGAGGACAAGCGCAGCGAGCTGATCGCCCTGTCCCGCCAGGCCGCGCAGCTGGGCTGGCTCCAGGCGTACGAGTCGGAACTGCCGGAGCTCTACACCACGTACATCAGCTTCGAAGCCGAAGCTCGCTCGGTCCGCAACTATGAGTCGCTCTTCGTCCCGGGCCTCCTGCAGACCGACGACTACGCCCGCGCCGTCATCCGGGGCGTGTTGCCGCTGGCGACCGACGCGGACGTGCATGCCCGGGTGAAGGCGCGCATGCAGCGGCAGGAGTCACTCCGCAAGACGGAGCCGCTGCGCTTCTGGGCGATCCTCGACGAAGCCGTCCTGCACCGGCTGACTGGCGGACCAGCCGTCATGGCCGAACAGCTCGACGCTCTGGTGAGCGCGGCGGGCCAGCCGCACGTCACGCTTCAAGTCATCCCGTTCACCTCGGGCGCGCACGCCGGCATGCCCGGCTCGTTCGTCGTCATGGACTTCCCCGACCCAGCCGACCCCGCCCTGGTCTACATCGACAGCATGGCCGGCGACCTGTTCCTCGAACGGGAAGCAGACGTCCGCCGTTACACCAGCACGTTCGAACACCTTCGCGCCACCGCACTCGATCCGACCAGCTCGATCAAGCTGATCCAGGAACACGCTGCCGCGATCAGTCAGGAAGGAGGTACGGGATGACCTCGGTTGACCTGTCCCGCGCCCAGTGGAAGAAGAGCACCCGGTCCAGCGGGAACGGCCAATGCGTCGAGGTCGCCGACCTCGCCGACGAGGTGGCTCTCCGGGACGGCAAGGACCCGACCGGCCCGGCTCTCCTGTTCCGCCGGAAGGATTGGACGAGCTTCTTGGCCGGCACCAAGAACGGCCACTTCACCCACCAGTAGGCGAACGCATCCGCCGGACGAGCCCAACAGGCCGTCGACTTACGGGGCCGCGCTTCTGCCCATGGCCGCTACTTGCGCCACCAGGTTGCGCGTCCACGCATGCCGTGGTGCCAGGCATCGGCCTGGAGCCGGGTCGCGTCGATTGCCTGTTGGTCGCGTTCGGAGCGGTATTCGCGGCGGGGCTCGGTGGGGCTCCAGTCGCCGATGAAGGGCCGCAGGTCGCCGGGCTTCGGCTCGATGTCGAAGCCAATCTCGGCGAGTGTTCGTTCCCCTTGTGTGGGGTCGAGGCGGTCGGCGGCGGCTCGGGCCCAGTCGATCCATCGGGTGCGGTTGCCCGAGTCGGCCAGTTGGTCGGGTGCGGCGTGTTCGAGAGCGTCGCAGAAGGCGCGGATCTCGTTGGCGGAGATCCAGGAGTCGTAGGCCCGCCGGAACGCCTTCTTGCGTAGGAGTTCGGCGGCCTGGGGGCGGGCCTCGTCGAGGGCCGCCTGCCAGCGGCGACGCTCCTCGACCTCCTTCCGATTCAGCTCGGCGACGTATTCGTCGTGGGCACGCTGGGCAGCCTGCTTGGCTTCCTCGTCGGCGACGATGCCGGCTTCGACATCGCGGATGATGCGGGGAAGACGTTTCTCCAGGGTGGTGCGCTTGTCGTCGGTCCAAGTGTCCTTCTTGTCCCAGCCAGCGCGGGCGATCTCCATCCGCAGCCGGCCGGAGGCGACCCGGTCGGTCTTCGGAAGCACCATCCACCGGTTGCGCCGCAGCTGCCGGGCCTCTTGCTCGGTGGGCACGTGGGGGATCTCGTCGTACTCCTCGATCAACCGGACTCTGCGACGGGTCTTGTCGACTTGGAGGTAGACCGACGGGTTCTTCGTCTTGGTGTTCACCCCGACCCGGTGGCCCCGTCGTCGGGCTTCGGCGGCGAGGCCACGGATCAGGTCCAGCGCCCGGGGGACAGATTCCTTCGTGACCTCCAGTCCGGCCGGGTTCTTCTCCAGCGCGGCGAACACGAGGCCGGGATCGGTGGTGACGCGGCGTGTGTTGAGCCGGATCCGGTTCCAATCCCTGTCGTTCGGGTCGTCGTCGTTGGATAGCCGGATGATCAGGTCTCCGGCGGCGCGGCCGGTGTGCTTGAGGTGGAAGCCAGCGGGTACAAGGCCGTGCTGCTTGGCCGCGTGGATGACCCGCCGATACAGGGCACGTTCCTCGGCGTCGGGGCTCTCGACTCGCACGGTTCCGCCCTCGGCCCGCAGGCGTTCCACGAGCAGCCGGGCCTGCTCGACTGTTGCGGTGGTCGGAGGCTGCGGCGAGTCGGCCGATGTGGCGCTGCCACCGGCTGGCGACCGGCTCGAAGCCGACCCACTGCGGTTGGCGGTGATGGCGGGCCGGGTGCGCTGACGGGGTGTCGCCCTGCCAGGCGAGAGCCGGTCGGGGTGGTCGGGGTGGATGCCATTGTCGAGGTAGAAGCGGCCGGCGTCGGTGATCTGGGCCCGCCACACACCGCCCCGGCGGCTGACGTCGACGAGCCGGCGGGTCTGCAGTGCTCGAGCCGAGTGGCGCTGGTCGAGTCCGTCTGGGCCGCTGAGATCGTCTCCGTCGCCGATCCGCCGCAGCAACAGCAGCTGGTGTTCCTTCAGCGGATCCCATATCTGCACGCCCTCGACCTTCGACTGCCAGGGCCTGATCCGCAAGGATCGACACCCTTGCGCGAGTTTGAGCTGGCCTCCCTTGCCCACGATGGGATACCGGCGCCCTTCGCCGCTACGCCCGGACAGCCGCGAAACAGATATGCGCGTATTATCGATACGCGCTTCGTTCGTCGGGCTGCTGCCCCTAGCTTCGAGTGCGACAACGAAATCTCACAGGAGGAGGCAGCATGGCGGCGAGGCTGGCGCAGCTGGTCGGTGATCTCCCCGGGCCGTACATCATGGGTGCGATCCTGTTACCGGTGCTGCTGTTCCTGGGCTGGGTGATCATGAGCGAGCAGCGGACCCGTCACCTCACGCAGCTGATCCGCGCGGTGCGTGGATCGGTCCGCCCGGGAGGTAGCTCCCGTGGCAGCAACCGAGAGGGGCGCTGACCATGTCCACGGTGGAACAGCTGATGACGAAGGATGAGGTGGCTCACGCCGCAGCCGTCACCACCCAGGCGGTGAGCAACTGGGCGCGTAGGCATCCCAAGAACTTTCCTCAGCTCGTTCGGCGCGGCTCCCAGGTTGGGTACCTGACGTCGGCGATGGCGGCGTGGCTCGATGGCCGCCTGATCCCGCGTCCAGCGTTACTGCCGGGCGAGCCTCAGGGAACGACCTACGGGGAACGGTTCCGCTCCGCGGTCGGGTATCCGGTACCACCAGCTACCGTTGATCCGATGCCTGCACCGGCGGCGGAGTCACTCGACGAGCGGTTGTGGTCGCCCCTGGAGCGGCTGCTACGCAAGAGCGAGGTACCGGCAGTCTTCGAGGCCATCGTCTTGTCCCTCCTGTGCCTACGAGATGCCTCCCCTGTCGACTGGGCGGCGATATCGAGATCCTCCATCGACACGATTCATGGGGTTGTCAGGCAGGCGTGGCAGCGGCAGGCGGCACCCCTTTCGACTGCCACAACAGTCCTTCGAGACGCTCCAGCAACCGTCTACGGACGGCATCAGCTCCTCAACATCGTTCGCATCCTCTCCGACGTCCGCACACCCGGCGACAAGGTGTTCGAGTACCTGCTCGACCAGTTCGCCAGGTTCCGCCACAGCAGCCCAGACGAATACCTGGTTCCGGCTGGGCTGGCGAGTCTGATGGTGCGGATGGTCGATCCCGTACCCGGGAGCCGCGTACACGACCCTTGCTGCGGCCTGGGGAACCTGCTGGTGGCGGCGGGGAAACACATGACGCGCATGACCGGATCGGGTTCACCGGCGGCACTGACCGGACGGGCTGCGACGGCCAGGACCTGGAGCCTAGCCACGATGAATGCCGCAATCCATGGCGTACGGATCGACCTCGGAGATGGGCCGCCGTCGGACCCCGGGGAGATCGACGCCGAACCGGGCCGGTTCGACGTTGTGCTGCTCAACCCGCCGTTCGGCATGAGGAACTGGAGCCTTCCCACGGCCCGATCGGCACGCCCGTGGCCGTACGGCGAGCCTTCCCCGCACAACGTCACCATGGCCTGGTTGCAGGCGGCGGTCGAGGCGCTCGCACCCGGCGGCCGGGCTGCCGTGATCATGCCTTACAACGCCACGTTCGCGCTCACCGTCCGGGAGCGGGAGATCAGGGGGGCGATGGTCGAGCGTGGAGCCGTTCGCTGTGTTGTCGCGCTGCCCAGTCACCTGTTCCGCGAGACCACGGTCCCGGTAACAGTGTGGATCTTGGCTCATCCTGGCGACACTGCAGGCGAGAAGGTCCTCTTCGTCGATGCGCGGGGAGCGACTCGCAAGATCGGCCCTACCCACCGGGTGTTGACAGAGCCTGGCTGCCAAGCAGTCCTCGACGCGTATCAAGGATGGATGAACAAGACGGCCGTCCTCCCGATCGCGACGGAAGACTTCGCCGCTACCACAGCGACGGTGACGGAGATCCGGGAGCGCAGCTACGACCTTCAGCCCAGCACCTATCTGAATCAGCGTCGGCAAGTCGTGACCGACCGGCGGACCTCGCCCACGCTTCCCGCATTGCGAAGCAACCTGGCCCGGCTGGACGACGAGGCCAGAACAGCCGACCTGACCCTCGACCTCTGCCTCGAAAGGTTGGTGTCGTGGACACGCTGATTGGCCCCGTCCCGGATGACTGGCAAACGCGGCAGCTTGGCGAGTGCTGCGACGTGCAGCCAGGCCCGTCCGGCACCACGTTGAGTTCCTCCGCGTACGTGATCGGAGGTGTCCCCGTCGTGAAGGCCGGCGATATCGGCCCCGAGGGCATCAACCCCACCGTCAGCGTGGACGAGGAAACCGCCGAACGCCTTCGGCCACGATACGAACTCAGCCCCGGCGACATCGTGCTGGTGCGCATTGGCAGAACAACCCGGCACGCGGTGGTGAGCGAGCGAGAGGCGCGCTGGCTGCTCGGCGGCTCCTGCATCCGTATCCGCGCGACCCAAGACATCTCCGCGGACTACCTCGCCTGCTACCTCATTCACCCGGCGGTGCAGGAGTGGCTGGCCGAGTACACCCAGCGCGGAGTGCTGCCGACGCTCAACGGGCGCAAGGTCCGGGAGATGCCCCTCGTGCTGCCCCCCGCAGCCGTTCAGCAGGGCATTGCCGAGATCGCCAGGGCCATCGACACAAAGATCCGCGCACACAAGGACGTCATCCAGGCCACCCGAACGCTTCGCGAACTACTCATTCCGCAGATGCTCACCGGCAATCCCGTGCTGTCGGAAGCAGCCGCCAGTCGAGGCGCGTGAGGACTGCGGCCACAAGAAACTTACGGTGGTGCCCGACATTGCCCGGCGTCTCACATTATGAGAGACCGAGAGATTTCCTCAAGATTCTTTGGTCTGGATAGGGCGGGACTGGAGCGGACTGTTGCAACCGTGCGTGGACTCAGGTGAACAGAGGCGAACGTTCCTCGCTCCGGCCAGCGCTACGGACCGGCCGATCGCACTTGACCGGCGTACTCCGCTGATGCGCAATAGAGGCACGTCCTCGTGCGGCGACCTGGCTACCGGGCTGATCAGCGCACGGGCGAACGCTCCCGGGTGGAGCGCTCGCTGTCGTCGCGGCCCTCGACAGGTCGTCGGCATACGAGCTACCCGACAGGAGGTCCCCGATGAAGGATCTGGTTCCGGCGAGCTGAGCCGGCCCATCGTGCTGCACGCGTTGACGCGCGCCGCCCAGTAGCCCCGGTCCCGCCCTTCGCCTGGGTTTAGGACCGGGTGCACCGCTTGATCGTTTTCTCGCCCGTTTGCCGAGCATCTGTCACCCACGGTCGTAGGTTCCACGGCCGTGGCGATGGGTGCTGTCCGCTTCCGCATCGGCCGTCCAGCTCCGCCCAGGGATGGCCGTGTTCTTTGGCAACTACACAGAGACTTTGGCAACTACACAGAGACCAGCCCTCGCTGCCGCTCGCGCCGTACCGCTCGCCGGATGAGACATGGCCGCGCCCAAGTCCTGCCCGGCCCGAGGAGCGGCGGCGACACCACCGGAATGATCTCGACCCTTCGGACCGTCGACCCCTGCGGTTCCTTATCACTACCCCTTCCACAAGGAGTCTCGTTGCTTCTCGCTCAACTCTCCGACCGCCGGCACCGCCCGGCCGGCTCGACGTCGCGGGCCAGTGCTGACAGAACCCGTCTTGATCCCCGCTCGGGGGTCAGGGTCGGCGTCCGTGTTGACGTCAGTGTTGAACCTGACCCCCGAACGGACCCCCGTCCCCTCCTCACAGTGCAGGTCGCTCCGACTGTCACTGGCTGCCACCTGTCCTCCGACAGACCCTCCACGTCTCGGGTCTCCCCTCAGGGGGTGCGTCATCCGCATTCGCTTGGAAGGGGGTGACCGCCGCTGATGGTTGATCCTGTGCTTCGGGTCCAGTCCCAGCTGACCGGACGGGACCGGGTCCTGCTGGGCTGGCTGTACGACCACGGCGTGCTGACCTCGTCCCAGATCGCCCATGCCCTGTTCCCGTCGCTGGACTTCTGCCAACGGCGGCTACGCAAGCTGCACCAGTTGCGGCTGGTGGACCGGTTCCGGCCGCAGCGGCCCGACGGCGGCTCCTACCCCTACCACTACCTGCTCGACCAGCTCGGCGCCGACGTCGTCGCCGCGGACCGCGACGAGCGCCCACCCCGCCGCGACCACGCCCGCATTCAGCGGCGGCGGTGGACCTCCACCCGGACACTGACCCACCGGCTCGGGGTGAACCAGTTCTTCACCGACCTTGCCGGCTACGCCCGCACCCACCCCGACACGGACCTGGTCCGCTGGCTACCCGAGGCCGCATGCGCACGCCCCGGCGCGTTCACCCGACCCGACGACCCCGCCCTGGTCCGCGCCTACCAGCCCCGGGTCCGACCCGACGGCTACGCCCTGTGGGCCGAACACGGCCGCCTGGTGCCGGTGTTCGTCGAGTACGACACCGGCGGCGAACAGCTCGATGTGCTGACCGGCAAACTCGCCGGCTACCGGGATCTGTTCGGCACCCTCGGCCAGGTCTGGCCCGTGCTGTTCTGGCTGCACTCCACCACCCGGGAACGCAACCTGCGCCTCCGGCTGGCCGACGAACCCACCGGACTCCCCGTCGCGACCGCCGCCCGCGACTACGCCGCTACTGCCGGCCTGAGCCCCGCCGACGCCGTCTGGATCGTTGGCGGGCCGCATCGGCTGCGCCTGGCCGACCTGGCCGACCACACCCTCCACACCGACCACCACCGCGACGCCATCGCCGACTGACGGCCCTGCCGGTCTGTCACGGATCTGTCGACAGCCCGCCGAAAGCGCCTGACAGATTCCAGCGAGATCGAAGTCCCAGCCGCTGACAGATCACCGAGCTACCCTCCCGCCCGACTCGACGGGCTGAAATTCGAACGAGAGGAGCAACGGATGAACGGAATCCCCCGACCCCAGCCGGTTTTCTCGCTTTTCGGAGGAACGTGGCCCACAAGCCGCACCACGAAAACGACGTCCGGAGCTATCCTGACGCACCACATCCCGGTACCGCCACCAACAACGGCGGTGCGAAGACACCCCGCACCCGCAACAGAGAAACCAGTATTCCTATGCGGATCGCGCGGATCGAAACCGTACCCATGTCCCCTACCGAACTCGACAACGCCGCCGAAGCACTCGCCGTTCTACTCAATCACTTCATCGACGACCACCCCGATCTCTTCCCGTAACCCACCCCGCCGGTGGCGGGCCGCCCGGCCGCCACCGGCACCCACCCCTCTACCGCGAAGGACACCACCGCATGACTGCGCCACCCCTCACCCCGCCCAAGCGACGCGGACGACGTGCCCACCAACCCACCACAGTTGAACGCCCATCCGGCCCGTGCCGGGTCTGCGTCTACATCCGCCGCTCCACCGATGACGAACACCAACCGTTCTCGCTCGACGCCCAACGCGCAGCCCTGGAGAAATACGTCACCTCCCAGCCGGGCTGGACCATCGTCGCCGAATATGAAGACGACGCCTCCGGCGCCACTACCCACCGACCCGGCCTGCGAAAAGCACTCCACGCCGCGAAAGCCGGCCTCTACGACGTCCTGCTCGTTTACCGACTCGACCGATTCAGCCGCAGCGTCGCCGATCTACTCGACCTCATCAATACCCTCGAAGAATCCGGCGTCCGATTCTCCTCCGCCACCGAACCCGTCGACACCGGCGGACCCTTCGGCCGCATGATGCTCCAACTCCTCGCCGTGTTCGCCGAATTCGAACGCAACATCATCATCGACCGAGTGAAAAGTGGCATGACCGCGAAAGCCAGCAAAGGCAAATGGGCCGGCGGCACCCGCCCCTACGGCTACCTCGTCAACCCCGACCACCGCCTCGTCCCCCACCCCGACGAGGCACCCATCCTCCGCGACATCTTCCGCCTATACACCCGCGACCGCGTCGGCACCCGCGCCATCGCCACCGAGCTGAACTCCCGCGGGGTTCCGAACCGGACCGGGAAGAAGTGGTCCGGACACACCATCAACCGGATCCTGGACAACCCCGCCTACGTCGGGGACATCGCCTACCGCGACGTCTACGTCCCCGACGCCCACGACCCGCTGATCGACCGGGACACCTTCCAACGCGCCCAGGACATCGCCGCAGCCCGAGGCGACGTCCAAACCCAGCGGGCGATGTCCGACTCGGACTACTACCTCACCGGCCTGTTGACATGTCCGCGCTGCGGACAGCGCTACATCGGCACGTCCGCCAACGGACGGACCCGCCGCTACCGCTACTACACCTGCTTCACCCGCACCCGCTACGGCAAACACGCCACCTGCGACGCACCCCGCCTACCCGCCGACGACCTCGACAACGCCATCCTCACCGCGCTGCACGACTTCTATACCACCGCCGAGCCCGTGCTGACCGCCATGATCGAACGCGCCCACGCCCAACGCGCCGCAACCACGGACGACCGCAGCGCCGAACTCACCGCCCTCGCCCACCAGATCACCACCACCGAGGCCGCCATCGACCGGTATCACACCGCGTTCGAGAACGGCACCATGGACGACGCCACCGCTGGCCCCCGCATCCGCAAACTCCGCCAACGACTCGCCCTACTCCATGGCCGGCACGCCGAACTCGCCGCCGGTCTCGCCGCCCAGCCCGCCCCACCGGCACCCGGCACCATCGCCCTGATCCGCGACTACCTCACCACGATCATGGCCAGCGGCAGCGACACCGAACGCAAGGCCGCCATCGAGACCCTCATCGCCGAAGTCCAACTCACCGACCAAGGAGTCGTCCCCGTGTTCAAGATCCCCACCGACACGACGATGCCCCCGCCCAAGACGGACGGGGGCACTTCAGGAGTACCACCGGTTCGCACAATGGTGCGGTCGGTGGAGCCCAGGGGACTCGAACCCCTAACCCCTGCCTTGCAAAGGCAGTGCTCTGCCAGTTGAGCTAGGGCCCCCGGGCGGGCCGGGCCGCCGGGTGCTGGCCGGAGCCGGACCGGTCAGCGCAGGTCGGGCGAGGTGGTCGCCTCGTGCCAGAGGGCGCGCTCGTCGTTGGAAGCCTTGACCTTCTTGGCCACCACGGCGGCGACACCGATGATGCCGACCAGGAACAGCAGCTTCTTGAACATGGGGCGACCCCTCGCGCTCGACTCGACTGCTCGCCGGAACTGTGTGCGGTGGGGCTAGCTGGAATCGAACCAGCGACCTCAGAGTTATCAGCTCTGCGCTCTAACCGACTGAGCTATAGCCCCGCGTAGCGACGAGCAAGGTTAACCCATCGCATCGTCCGCTCCCAAATCGGGGTGGCCGGTGCGCCCGCGCCTTCCCGACCGTACCGGCCACCCCTGATCGGGGCGAGCCGTTTACCCCGGTCGGACGATCGGAGCTCCCCTCCAACCCCGCCACAGCGGTAGCGGAGCGGCTCCCACACCGCCGCATCCCCCCGTGAGCGAGGGGCGGGGACGGCTGGTGGTAGGCGGGTGGGTGGGAAAGCACGACGCCGGGGTGACCGCGGTAGGCGGCACCCCGGCGTCGGGTCGAATCAGTCGCGCTCGGCGAGCGTCAACTCGATCCCGCCGACCAGGTCGGCACAGACGTTGTAGACGAACGCGCCGAGGGTGGCCAGCGCGGTGAACAGCACCACGTTGACCAGCCCGATCAGGGCGGAGGTGAGGATGACGCCCTTGGCGGTGATCTGGAAGCCACCGTCGGCGCCCTGCCCACCGCTCGCGCTGACCAGGTCGGTCAAGCTGTCGTTGACGCTCTGGAAGACACCCATCGCATCCAGCGCGAGATAGAGCACCGAGGTCGCCACGACCACCACGATGAACAGGACGACGGAGACCGCGAAGGCGAACTTCATCACGGACCACGGGTCGATCCGCTTGAGGTTCAGCCGGGCGCGGCGCGGCCCCCGGGAGGCAGCGGAACTGACCGAGGTACGCGCGGCGCGTACCGCGTCACCCACCCGGGCGGCTCCGACGGCCGCCGGGCCACCGAGGCCCGGTGGCAGCCCACCGCCGTTGGCCGGCCGGGTGTTACCCGCGCCCCCGCCCGCGCCGGTACGCCCGGTGTCCGGGGACGGCCGGAACCCGCCGCCGATCTTCGGCTGGGTGCCGGTCGTGGACGGGGAGGCGGCTGCCCCCAGTGAGATCGGCTGTGTCGTGTTGCTCGACCTGGCCGTGGTGGCCACCGGCTGGGTGGCGGAGGACGGCGCGTCGGTGCCCGTCGGCTGGGGTTGCTCGGTCGTCCCCGAGTCCTCACCCGGCTTGTCCGGCGGCGGTGCCATGCCGGGTGCCCGGGTGAACTTCGGGGCAGGCGCGTCGGCGGGGACGGTCGCCCGGCCCACCGCGGCGCGGCCGGCGGGGGTTGTGCCGCTCTTGGCGGCCTCCTCGTCGACCGGGGTGGCCGAGGTCCCCTTGTTCCCCGACTTCGCCTGTGTCTCCGTCATTCAACTAGTCCTGTTCGTCAGGCTCGTCGGCATTGCGAGCAATCGCCACGATAGTCACGCCGTCCGGGAGGTCCATCAGCTTGACCCCCATTGTGTTCCGGTCACGGGTACGGCGTACAGGCTTCACCGGAGTCCGGATGACGCCGCCGTTGCTGGTGATCGCGAACAGCTCGTCGTCCGGGTCGATCACGACCGCGCCGACCAGACCACCGCGGCGCTCGGTGATCTTCGCAGTCAACACGCCCTTACCTCCCCGACCCTGGACGGGGTATTCCTCGATGGGGGTACGTTTCGCGTATCCCCCGTTCGTGGCCACCAGGACGTCCAGGCCCTCCCGGACGACCTCCATGGCCAGCAGGACGTCGTCGTCGGTGAAGCGCATGCCGATCACACCCGAGGTGGCCCGGCCCATCGGGCGCAGCGCCTCGTCGGAGGCGTTGAACCGGATCGCCTGGGCCTTCTTGGAGACGAGCAGCAGGTCCTGCTCCGGTGCCGCGAGGACGGCACCGACCAGCTCGTCCTCATCGCGCAGGTTGATCGCGATGACGCCGCCGGACCGGTTGGAGTCGAACTCCTCGAGTCGGGTCTTCTTCACCAGGCCGTTTCTCGTGGCCAGTACCAGGTAGGGGGCCACCTGGTAGTTCGGGATTTCGATGATCTGCGCGATCTGCTCGTCCGGCTGGAAGGCGAGCAGGTTGGCCACGTGTTGGCCCTTGGCCACCCTACTGGCCTCGGGCAACTCGTACGCCTTGGCCCGGTACACGCGGCCCTTGTTGGTGAAGAACAAAATCCAGTCGTGCGTGGAGCATACGAAGAAGTGGCTGACAATGTCGTCCTGCCGCAGGGTCGCGCCGCTCACGCCCTTGCCGCCGCGCCGCTGGGAGCGGTAGAGGTCGACCTTGGTGCGCTTGGCGTACCCGGTGCGGGTGATGGTCACCACCACGTCCTCACGGGCGATCAGGTCCTCCATCGAGACCTCGCCGTCGAACGGGATGATCTTCGTACGCCGCTCGTCGCCCCACTTCGCGACGATCTCGCTCAGCTCCTCGGAGACGATCTTCCGCTGCCGCTCCGGCTTGGCGAGGATGTCCTTGAGGTCGGCGATCTCCAGTTCGAGCTTGGCCAGGTCGTCCAGGATCCGCTGCCGTTCCAGGGCGGCCAGCCGGCGCAGCTGCATGTCCAGGATCGCGGTCGCCTGGATCTCGTCGATCTCCAGCAGCCGGATCAGGCCCTGCCGGGCGTCGTCGACGGTGGGCGAGCGCCGGATCAGGGCGATCACCTCGTCCAGCGCGTCCAGCGCCTTGGACAGACCGCGCAGGATGTGCGCCCGCTCCTCGGCCTTGCGCAGCCGGAACGCGGTCCGCCGCCGGATCACCTCGATCTGGTGCTCGACGTAGTAGCGGAGGAACTGGGCCAGGTTGAGCGTGCGCGGCACCCCGTCGACCAGGGCCAGCATGTTGGCGCCGAAGGTCTCCTGGAGCTGGGTGTGCTTGTAGAGGTTGTTCAGCACCACCTTGGCGACCGCGTCGCGCTTGAGCACCAGCACGATCCGCATGCCGGTACGCCCGGAGGACTCGTCCCGGATGTCGGCGATGCCGGCGAGCTTGCCCTCCTTGATCAGCTCGGCGATCCGCTCGGCCAGGTTGTCCGGGTTGACCTGGTAGGGCAGCTCGCTGACGACGAGCGCCGGCCGGCCCCGCTTGTCCTCCTCGACCTCCACCACCGCACGCATCCGGATGGACCCGCGACCGGTCCGGTACGCGTCCTGGATGGCGGACTGACCGACGATCAACCCGTGGGTGGGGAAGTCCGGACCCTTGACGATCTCCAGCAGCGCTTCGAGCGTGGTCGCCTCGTCGGCCTCCGGGTTCTCCAGGCACCACTGCACCGCCGCGCCGATCTCGCGCAGGTTGTGCGGCGGGATCTTGGTGGCCATCCCGACCGCGATGCCCTCGGAGCCGTTGACCAGCAGGTTGGGGATGCGCGACGGCAGGATGGTGGGCTCCTTGGCCCGGCCGTCGTAGTTGTCCTGGAGGTCGACGGTGTCCTCGTCGATGTCCCGCAGCATCTCCATCGCCAGCGGGTCCAGCTTGCATTCGGTGTTGTGGCTGACGAACCCGTCCGAGACGAAGGAGTGGTCCTCGGTGTCCACCCGGACGCTGTAGACCGGCTGCACGCCCGCATCGGCGACCTCGGCGACCTCGGCGTAGTAGAACCGCCCGTCGACCAACGGCTCGACGACGTCGAGCACCTCGGTGTTGGTGATCCGGGCGGCGATCTCGTCGCGGTCCCGCTCCCAACGCTCGATCCGGTCGACGTTGTGCCGACGCAGCCAGTCCCGCTCGGTCCAGCGGGCCGCGCCGTGCTCCCGGATGAAGTCGCCGACCAGCGGAACATGGTCGCTGGACAGCGCCGTGCTGCTCGCCGGCACCTGAGCCAGCTCGGACTCCAGCTTGGCCTGCTTACGGCCGAGGAAGCCGACATGGGCGGCGAAGATCCGGGCATCGCGACGGTTGGTCACCACGACCTTGATCTCGCCGTCGTCGTACCGGGTCTGCCGGCTGATCACGCCGAACTCCAGCAGCAGCTGCTGGACCTCGCGGGCCAACCGCTCGCTGCGGGTCGAATACGAGACCTGGATGGTGTTGCGGGGCAGCAGCGAGGACGACCCGTCGCCCTCGAACAGCGCCTGGAGGAACGCCCGCTTGATCGCGGCCGGCCCCTGCCAGACGAACTCGGGCACGAACTTCGCGGCGCTATGCGCACCGACCAGCTCGCCGAGGATGCTGGCGCGCAACGCCGACAGGTCCTGGACGTCCAGCTCGTGCAGGGTGCTGCCCGAGGCGATCACCCGCTCGCTGACGTACCGGGGGCCACCGACGGCCAGGTCGTAGGCGGCGACGACGCGCAGGAAGTAGTCCCGGTCCACGTTGTTGAAGCCCGCGCGGGCCGCCGAGACCCAGCCCTCCGACACGAACGCACCGGCGAGCACGGCCGCCTCGACGTGCTCCAGCATCGGGTAGCCGATCTCGTCCGGCACCGTCCGCTGGAGCACCACCCGGTCGCCCGGGGAGAGCTCGGCGAGCAGCTTCCACAGCAGGGTCGGCACGCCGGCCACGTCCACCAGGCAGAGCACCGGGTGGTTGTGGGTGCCGGTCAGCTCGTACCCTTCGCGGGTGCGCAGCCGCAGCGTCGGGTGCTCGCCGGAGTGGAAGAACTTCGACGCCCGGACCAGGTCGCCGTTGCGGTCGCGGACCTTGAGGTCGACGTCGGTCTCGCTGCTCGGCGCAGCACCCGGCACGATGTCGCCGATCCGAATGCTGCCGTCCACCGTACGAATCCGGACGTCAGCGGTCAGGCAGTAGCGCATCGCGGCAGCCGGGTCGTTACCGGGCGAGCCGAAGTTGCCGTTGCCGTCGACCAGGGGGTAGCGCAGCGCCCAGGGCTGGGCCATCCGGACCAGCGCGTCATAGATGGCCGAGTCGCCGTGCGGGTGGAACTGCCCCATCACGTCGCCGACGACCCGGGAGCACTTCACGTAGCCCCGGTCCGGCCGGTAACCCGAGTCGTACATGGCGTAGAGGATCTTGCGGTGGACCGGCTTGAGCCCGTCCCGGACGTCCGGCAGTGCCCGCCCGACGATCACGCTCATCGCGTAGTCGAGGTACGAGCGCTGCATCTCGACCTCGAGCCCGACCGGCTCGATCCGGTCGTGCTGGACGACCGCCGCGAGTGGTGTCTCGGGGGTCTCCGGCTCGTTCGGGGTGGACTCGGGAGTATCGGTCACTGTTAACCCTTATCAGACTCAGAGTCGTGTTCGTGCTGTGGATAACGCTGTGGAAACCGGCCAGGCTGTGGATAACCCGGTGGACGGCGGCCGACCGGTGCGGCACCGGTCGGCCGGCCCGTCAGATGTCGAGGAACCGCACGTCCTTGGCGTTGCGCTGGATGAACGAGCGGCGGGCCTCGACGTCCTCACCCATCAGCACGCTGAACAGCTCGTCGGCGGTGGCGGCGTCATCGAGGGTTACCTGACGCAGGGTCCGGGTGGCCGGGTTCATCGTGGTCTCCCACAGCTCGGGATAGTTCATCTCGCCGAGACCCTTGAACCGCTGGATGTCGTCCGGCTTGGCGTTGGGCTTCTTCTGCTGGCGCAGCGCGATCAGCCCGTCGCGTTCCCGGTCGGAGTACGCGTACTGGGCGTCGTCGCCCTTCTTGTTCCACTTGATCTTGTAGAGCGGCGGGGCGGCCAGGTAGACGTGACCCAGCTCGACCAGCGGACGCATGAAGCGGAACAGCAGGGTGAGCAGGAGGGTCTGGATGTGCTGGCCGTCGACGTCGGCGTCGGCCATCAGCACCACCTTGTGGTACCGCAGCTTCTCCATGTCGAAGTCGTCGTGGATGCCGGTGCCCAGCGCGGTGATCAGCGCCTGGACCTCATTGTTCTTGAGCACCCGGTCGATCCGGGCCTTCTCCACGTTGAGGATCTTGCCGCGGATCGGCAGGATCGCCTGGGTACGCGGGTCGCGCCCCTGCTTGGCCGAGCCGCCGGCCGAGTCGCCCTCGACGATGAACACCTCGGACTCGCGCGGGTCGGTGGACTGGCAGTCGGCCAGCTTGCCGGGCATCGAGCCCGACTCCAGCAGCGACTTACGCCGGGCCAGCTTGCGCGCCTGCTGGGCGGCGATCCGGGCCCGGGCCGCCTGGGACGCCTTCTGGATGATCGTCTTGGCCTCGGCCGGGTTCCGGTCGAACCAGTCGACCAGCCGGTCGTTGCAGACCCGCTGCACGAAGCTCTTGACCGGGGTGTTGCCCAGCTTGGTCTTGGTCTGGCCCTCGAACTGCGGGTTGGCCAGCTTGACCGAGATGATCGCGGCCAGGCCCTCACGGATGTCCTCGCCGGAGAGCTTCTCGTCGCCCTTGAGCAGCTTCTTGTCCGCGCCGTAGCGGTTGACCACGCTGGTCAGCGCGGCCCGGAAGCCCTCCTCGTGGGTGCCGCCCTCGTGCGTGTTGATCGTGTTGGCAAAGGTGTAGACCGACTCGCCGTACGACTCGTTCCACTGCATGGCGATCTCGACCGACATGCCTTCTTCTTCGGCGGCGAACTCGACCACCGTCTTGTGCATCGGGTTCTTGGAGGCGTTGAGGTGCCGGACGAAGTCCGCGATGCCGCCCTCGTAGTAGAAGGTGACCTCGCGGGGCTTGCCCTCCTCGCCCTCGGCGACCCGCTCGTCGAGCAGGTGGATGGAGAGGGCCCGGTTGAGGAAGGCCATCTCCTGGAGCCGGCGGTAGATGGTCTGGAAGTCGAAGTCGACCGTCTCGAAGACGTCCGGGTCCGGCCAGAAGGAGACCGCCGAGCCGGTGCGGTCGGTGGTCTCGCCCTTCTCCAGCGCGTCGGGCTTGGAGTTGTGGTATTTCTGCCGCCAGACGAAGCCGGACTTGTGGATCTCGACGGCCATCCGGGTGGAGAGGGCGTTCACCACGGAGACGCCGACACCGTGCAGACCGCCGGAGACCGCGTACGCCTTGCCGTCGAACTTGCCGCCCGCGTGCAGCACGGTCAGCGCGACCTCGACACCCGGCTTCTTGAGCTTGGGGTGCAGGTCGACCGGGAAGCCACGGCCGTTGTCGGTGACCCGGACCCCGCCGTCGGCGAGCAGCACCACGTCGATGGTGTCGCAGTGGCCGGCGAGCGCCTCGTCGACCGCGTTGTCCACGACCTCCCACACCAGGTGGTGCAGGCCACGCTCGCCGGTGGACCCGATGTACATGCCGGGCCGCTTGCGGACCGCCTCCAGCCCTTCGAGGACGGTGATCGACTCTGCGCCGTACTCCTGCTTGTCCTGCGCTGCCACCCTCGGCCACTTTCTCGCACCGCCCGCGCCGGGGCGCGGGTGCGCGGGTTCGGCGGACAGGACACGACGTCGGCGCACACGGGCGGCGGCCCCGCAGGGCGGTCGCGGATCGTGCGCGCCGGTCGCCGCGGTTGCCCGCGGATCGCGATCGGCCAGACCCGACCCGGGACGTTGATCAAGGGCCGGTGAGGGCCCCTGTCCGTCGCACCGCGTCAGGTCGTCGTCTCACCGTCAATCTTACTGTGCGCACACGACAGAACCGCCACTCGGCACCCCTGGAAGGCGGCTGAGACCCTCGTAGCCGGCCGAATCTCGCTGTCCGCGACTCCCCCTACACGCCCCGGCCCCACCTCCGTGGCCGCCGCCACGGAATCGGCCGCCCTGCCGGGCGGGCGGGGGGTCGCGTCCGACGGTGGCCGTACCGTAGCTTTGCGGCGCGCGGCGAAGTTGCCCGTCTTGATCTTTTCCACCCGCAACCGGGACGATGGACCCGATCGACCCGACCCGTGCTCTCGAAAGGTGACACCAGATGGGGCTGGACAATGTCGCGGTGCACTGGCCGCGGACCGGCCGCTTCTACGACCCGGTCGCGCCGGCCGAGTTCGTCGACTTCGGCGAGATCGTGGACATCCCCCGGATCTCCGCGCCGACCGCCGCGCTCGCCGAGCACATCGCCAAGACCGGCACGGTCCGGGCCACCGCCTACACCGAGCTGGTCGACCTGATCCTCGGCCTGGAGAATGTGCTCTACGCCACCGACGCCGCCGCCGAGGACGAGGACCCGGTGATCGACCCGGACGGTTGCTCCTGGATCGCCGGCGGGGTGGAGAAGTTCGTCGTCCAGCACCGGCCGCACGGCGAGACGGTGACCTTCGAGTCGGTCAGCGACGTGCTCCGCGCGCTGCTCGGTGACGGGCGTCTCGCCGAGCAGCAGCTGCGCTGGCTGGGCAGCCGGCTCGACCGGCTGCGCGACGAGAACGGTGACCCGCCGCAGTGGGACTTCACCTGTGCCGAGCTGGGCGTCCTGGCCGCCTTCTACCGGCGCTGCGCCGACCGGGGCTTCGCGGTCTACGCCGACGCCGAGCCCGGTCGCCGGCCCGGCCCGCAGCCCTGACCGCACCCGCACGGTGGCGGCTGACGCCGGCTGGCCGGGCGGTGCGCGGCCGCTAGCTGTCCGGCGTCGCCGGCCCGGCAGGTGGCGGCCCGACCGTCACCGCGCCGTTGGCGGCGGCGATCACCCGGGTCAGCGCCCCGTGCAGGTCGCGTAGTTCGGCCAGCGGCAGCCCGAGCCGGGCGACGACGGCCGGGGGGATCTGCTCGGCACGGGCCCGCAGCGCCCGCCCGCTCCCGGTGAGCGAGACCGCGAGGCTGCGTTCGTCGGCGGGGTCCCGCTCACGGCGGAGGTAGCCGGCCGCCTCCAGGCGTTTGAGCAGTGGCGACAGGGTGCCGGGGTCGAGCTGGAGCAGCCGGCTCAGCTCGCGTACCGACAGCGGCGCGTGCTGCCAGAGCGCCAGCATGACCAGATACTGCGGGTGGGTCAGCCCCATCGGTTCCAGGAGCGGCCGGTAGACCGCGACGACGCCGCGCGCGGCGACGGAGAGCGCGAAGCAGACCTGCTCCTCCAGCGCCAGCGGATCCCCGTCGGGTGGGCCGTCCACCACGTGCACCTCCTCGTCGCCGTTGCGATGCTACCAACGATTGGTGTACCAATGGTTTGTACACCAATCGTCAGCAGGGGGGTCGGTGCCGATGAGCGAGGACAAGCCGGTGACGAAGGCCCCGGGCGAGGGCGGTCGACTCCTCGCCTGGGCCTTCAAGAACCTGGCCGGCCCGCCGGAGGTGGCCGGCGCGGTGCAGGGCGGCTCCCGCCAGGCCCGCGACGCCTGGAAAGCCGACCTGGAACGACGCAAGCAGTGGAGCCGCGAGCAGCGGGAACGCAAACGCGCCGAGCGGGAGGCCCGTCGCGCCGAGCGGTGAGCCTCAGCCGTAGGTGTCGCGCGGCCCCCGACCGCGTACCCGACGCGGCCCCCGTGACCAGGACGGTGCCGCCGGCCCGTGGATGTGCAGCTTGCGCACCACGTTGTGGCCGACCTCCCCGGCGATCCGCTTCAGCAGCGACCCGGCCAGCAAGCGCAGCTGGGTGGCCCACGCGGTCGACCGGGCCTCCACGGTCAACTCGCCGTCCTCCAGCTTGACCGGGCGGCTGTGCTGGGCGATCTCCGCCCCGACGACCTTCTCCCAGGCACCGAAGACGGTCGCCTCGGCGGCCGGTTGCTGCCAGCCGCGCGCCTTCATCAGCCGCTCCAGCACCGCACCCAGCGGTTGCGGGTCACGCGGGTCCGGCCCCGGCCCCGAATAGCCGCGCAGCCGCCGGCCGGCCCCGTCGGCAGCACCGGTGACCCCCGGGCGACGGTTACGGGCCGCCGACTCCCGCCGGGCCTTCGCCGCGTCCAGCACCGCCCGCGCCAGCTCCGGCCCGGTCGCCTGCGCCGCACCCGCCTCCGTCACCCCGGCACCACCGCCCGCCCCGGCGTCGGACGAGCCGGCACCCGACGGTCCAGCGGTGTCCGCACCACCACCGGCCCGTCCACCACCGGCCCCGGCACCGCCCCGGGAGGCGGCATCCGCACCACCACCGGCACCGGCGTCCGCGCCGGTGCCGGCCGAGCGGGCCCGCGCGCCGTCCGCACCCCCACCGGTCCCCCCTGCGGTACGCGCACCGCGTGCCCCGCCCGGGGCGGTGCGCCCCTGGCCGCCGGTCGCCTTCCGGGGCCCGGCGGGTTGCTCCGGCTCAGTCGACACGGCGGACCGTCCCGTCGCCCACCGCGTACCGGGCGCCGCGCAGGGCCACCGGGACGTCGTCGTCCACCGCACAGGTCACCAGCAGCTGACCGGCCCCACCGACCAGTTCGGCCAGCCGTTCCCGGCGACCCGCGTCCAGCTCGGCGAAGACGTCGTCGAGCACCAGCACCGGTTCGATCCCGTCGGCGCGCAGCAGGTCGTACCCGGCCAGCCGCAGGGCCAGCGCGTACGACCAGGACTCGCCGTGGCTGGCGTACCCCTTGGCGGGCAGCGGGCCGAGGGTGAGCACCAGGTCGTCGCGGTGCGGCCCGACCAGGGTGGTGCCCCGTTCGATCTCGGCCGACCGGGACTCGGCCAGCGCGGCGGTCAACGCCTCGGCCAGCACCTGCCGGTCGGTGCCCACCCCGCTCAGCTCCACCGACGGCCGGTACGCGATCCCCGCCGCTCCCGCTCCCGCCGCCACCGCGTCGTACGCCTTCGCCACGTGCGGGGTGAGCGCGGCGACCAGTTCCAGCCGGCCGGCGAGCAACTCGGCCCCGTGCTGCGCCAGGTGGGCGTCCCAGACCGCCAGGGTCGACAGGTCACCGCCGCGCGACCCGCCCGTCTTACGGGCCAGGTACGCCGTGCGGAGCAGGGCGTTGCGCTGCTTGACCACCCGTTCGTAGTCGGCACGCACCCCCGCGTACCGGGGCTGCCGGAGCACCAGCAGATCGTCGAGGTAGCGGCGGCGTTCCGCCGGGTCGCCCCGGACGAGTTCCAGGTCCTCCGGGGCGAACAGCACCAGCCGCAACGCGCCGATCACGTCCCGGGCCCGTCGGGCCGGGGAGCGCCCCAGCCGGGCCCGGTTGGCCTTACCGGGGACGATCTCCAGCTCGATCAGGAGTTCCCGGCCGTCGTGCACCACCGCGCAGCGGATCACCGCCGAGGTGGCGCCCAGCCGGACCAGCGGGGCGTCGGTGGCGACCCGGTGCGAATCCAGGGTCGCCACATAGCCCAGCGCCTCCGCCAGGTTGGTCTTGCCGACGCCGTTCGCCCCGGTCAGGACGTTCGGCCCCGGCTCCAGGTCGACGCCGACCCGCTCGTACGAGCGGAAGTCGACCAGTTCGAGCCGGCGGACGTACACAGCCTGTGGATGCCGCTCAGCGCTTGTGCACGGCGTGCCCGCCGAACTGCTGGCGCAGCGCGGCGACCGCCTTCATCGCGGGCGAGTCGTCCTGCCGGGAGGAGAACCGGGCGAACAGGGCGGCGGTGATGACGTTCAGCGGGACGGCCAGCCGGATCGCCTCGTCGACCGTCCAGCGCCCCTCACCGGTGTCGTCGGTGTAGCCGGTCAGGGTGGCCAGGTCCGGGTCCTCGTCCAACGCCCGGTCCAGCAGGTCGAGCAGCCAGGACTGGACGACGGTGCCCTCCCGCCACGACTTGATGATGCCCGGCACGTTCGTCACCATCTCGGCGGCGGACAGCAGCTCGAAACCCTCGGCGTAGGCGTGCATCAGGCCGTACTCGATGCCGTTGTGCACCATCTTGGCGTAGTGGCCGGCACCGACCGGACCGGCGTGCACGAAGCCGTGGTCGCCGGCCGGCTTCAACGCCTCGAAGATCGGCATCAGGTGGTCGACGTGCTCCTGCGCGCCGCCGACCATCAGGGCGTAGCCGTTCACGTTGCCCCAGACCCCGCCGGAGACACCGACGTCGACGTAGCCGATGCCGCGGGCGGCCAGCCGTTCGGCCCGGGGGGCGTCGTCGCTGAACCGCGAGTTGCCACCGTCGATGATGATGTCGCCGTCGCCCAGCACCTCGGCGAGCGCGTCGATCGTGGCGTCGGTGACCGCGGCGGGGACCATCACCCAGACCGCGCGGGGCGACTCCAGCTTGTCGGCCAGCTCGGCGAGGCTCGCGACGTCACTGCGGTCGGCGTTGCGGTCGTAGCCGACGACCTCCTGGCCGGCTGCGCGCAACCGCTCGCGCATGTTGCCGCCCATCCGGCCGAGTCCTACCAGGCCGAGCTGCATCTGCCCCTACCTCCGTGCGTCTGGGTGGTGCCGGTGCCGATCAGCGGGACACGCGGATCGGCATGATGAGGTACCGGTACCCAGGGATGACCTCGCCATCCTCGCCTGCGGGCGAAATCACCGCCGGCTTGAACGCGTCCACGAACCGCAGCAGGGCGTACTGGGCCCCCAGGTTGGCCAGGCCGTCGATCAGGTACTGCGGGTTGAAGCCGATGGTCAGTGGCTCACCCGTGAAGGTGGCCTCCATCGCCTCACTGGCCCGCGCCTCCTCGGTGCCGCCGGCCTCGACCACCAGGCCGTCGCTGCTGAAGCTGAGCAGCACCGGGGTGGTCCGCTCGGCGACCAGGGCGACCCGCTTGACCACCTCGATCAGGGTGCTGACCGGGACCCGTGCCTCGGCGTTGCTGGTGGCCGGGAAGAGCGAGCGGACCGGCGGGTAGTTGGCCCCGTCGAGCAGCCTGCTGGTGGTCCGGCGGGTGCCGCCGGAGAAGCCGATCATGCCCTCGCCGGCGGCACCCTGGGACAGCGCCATGGTCACCGGGCCGCCGAGCGGGCCGAGCGCCTTCGCGGTGTCGTTCAGGGTGCGGGCGGGCACCAGGGCGTTGATGCTGATCTCCGGGTCGTCCGGGTTCCACTCCATCTCGCGCAGGGCGAGCCGGTAGCGGTCGGTGGCGAGCATCGCCAGGGTGCCACCGGACAGTTCCAGCCGGACGCCGGTCATCATCGGCAGCGTCTCGTCCCGGCCGGCCGCGATGGCCACCTGGGCGACGGCGGCGGCGAACGCGGCGGCCTCGACGGTGCCCGCGCTCTCCGGCATCTCCGGCAGGGCGGGGTAGTCCTCCACCGGCATGGTCGGCAGGGTGAACCGGGCGCTGCCACAGACCAGCTCCAGGTGGGCACCGACGGCGGCGATGTCGACCGGCTTGGCCGGGAGCGCTTTGGTGATCTCGGCGAGCAGCCGGCCGGAGACCAGGGCGGCGCCGTCGGCGTCCCCCTGCACCTCGACGGTCACCTGGCTGGAGACCTCGTAGTCGAAGCCGGAGACCTGGAGGTTGCCGTCGGTGACCCGCAGCATCACCCCGGCGAGCACCGGTACGGACGGCCGGCTGGGCAGGCTCTTCGCGGTCCACGCCACCGCTTCGGCGAGCGCGTCGCGCTCCACTCGGAACTTCATCAATGCCTCCGCGTCGACGTCAGCGACAACTCTCTCATGCCGACCGCTGCCCACCGTCCCGCCCGACCGTGCGGGTACCCATCGCACCTTAGGGCGCGTGGGCATCGGCTGTGCGCCCGACCCCGTGCTTCCGGTGCCGGGGCGACTGCCGACGGCAGTGCTGCGGCCCGATCCACAGGAAGTCCAACGGTGATGATTGGTTTTTGATTCTTTAGAAGAGATAACTCATCGTCTTCATCGCACCTGTGCAAACTGTGGGTAACTCGCGTCGTCGCAGGTCAGACCCGTTATCCACCGGTGGGTTCGCTGTGGAGAACCGGGGGGAAAACCCGGTCGGTCGTCCACAGGCACCGGATGTCCCCACCGTTGTCCACCGTCGTCCACCGGTTGTCCACCGGTTATCCACCGGGTTTACCCCCAGTGCTGTGGACGACGGCGTCGGCCCGGAGCCGGCCCGTCCCCAGAACCTTCAACAGGTTGCCCACAGGTCCACCGTCGGCTGTGGAGGACGACCCGGTTGTCCCCAGCCGTCCACAGCACCGTCCCCAGGGTTTATCCACAGTCTGTGGGTAACCGGCTCGGGACGGAGCGTGGTTATCCACCGGCTGTGGAACAGGGGGTGTGGACAACCGGGCCGTCCTGTGGACGAAGGTGACGACTCATCCACAGGACGCGCCCCGGCGATCCGGGGCGGCCGGGACCACCGGGGCTGTGCGCCGACACGAAGACGCCCGACCGAGATGCTCGGCCGGGCGTCGACGACGGGTGGAAAGTGGCGTACGTCTCAAGTGTTCTGCTTGATCCGGTTGGTCAGCTCGGCGATCTGGTTGTAGAGCGAGCGCCGCTCCGCCATCTGCTGGCGGATCTTCCGGTCGGCGTGCATGACGGTGGTGTGGTCCCGGCCGCCGAACGCCTGCCCGATCCGGGGCAGTGAGAGGTCGGTCAGCTCCCGACACAGGTACATGGCCACCTGACGGGCGTTGACCAGCACCCGGGAGCGTGAGTGCCCGCGCAGGTCCTCCAGGCTCACCCCGAAGTACTCCGAGGTGGAAACCATGATCTGGTCGGCGGTGATCTCCGGGCCCGCGCCGTCGGGGATGAAGTCCCGCAGCACCTCCTCGGCCAACGACAGCTCGACGGTGGACCGGGTGAGGCTGGCGAACGCGGTGACCCGGATCAGCGCCCCCTCCAGCTCCCGGATCGAGTTCGACACCCGGGAGGCGATGAACTCCAGCACGTCCGGCGGGGCGTACAGCCGCTCCTGGGCGGCCTTCTTCTGCAGGATCGCGATCCGGGTCTCCAGGTCGGGCGGCTGGATGTCGGCGAGCAGCCCCCACTCGAACCGGGTCCGCAGCCGGTCCTCCAGCGTCGCCAGCTGCTTCGGCGAACGGTCGGAGGTGATCACGATCTGCTTGTTGGCGTTGTGCAGGGTGTTGAAGGTGTGGAAGAACTCCTCCTGGGTCCGCTCACGGTTCTCCAGGAACTGGATGTCGTCGATCAGCAGGATGTCGACGTCGCGGTAGCGGCGCTGGAACGCACTGGTCTTGTCGTCCCGCAGGGAGTTGATGAAGTCGTTGGTGAACTCCTCGGTCGAGACGTACCGGACCGAGCGGGCGTTGCCGAGCGTCTGGGCGTAGTGCCCGATCGCGTGCAGCAGGTGCGTCTTGCCCAGCCCCGAGCTGCCGTAGATGAACAGCGGGTTGTACGCCTTGGCCGGTGACTCGGCCACCGCGACGCTCGCCGCGTGGGCGAACCGGTTGGACGAGCCGATGACGAACGTCTCGAACATGTACTTCGGGTTGAGCCGGTTGCCGCTGCCCTCCGTACCGCCGGGGCGTCGGTCACCGCCACCGGGCCGGTGGTCGGAGCCGGCCCGACCGGGCCCGCTGTCGGTGACGCCGTCGCGGGCCGGGCCGCGCGGACCCTGCTGGTCGCGCGGCGGCCGCCCCTGGTCCCGGTAGGCGGGCTCGTAGCCGCGTGGGTCGGTGTCGGGCTCGGCGCGGTGACGTTCCTCGAAACCGCGTCGCTCGGTGGTGGGGCGGTCCATCCGCGCCGGTTCGGCGAAGCCGACGCCGAACAGCGTGTCCTGACCACCGTCGCGGCTGGCCGGAACCCGGGCCGGGCGGTGGCCGTCCGGCTCCGGTTGCCCGGCGGGCGACCGGCCCCCGGGCTGCTCCGGCGGTGGCCCGGCCTCCCGGGGGTACGACGGTTCGGGTTCGTCGTAGGCCGACGGCCGGAACCCCGGATAATCGTCCACGGCCGGACCGGGCTCCGCCACGACGGCGGCCTCCGGCCCGCTGCGGTAGACGGTGCCGGCGGGCCGCCCGGCGGCGTCCTCGGCGATCCGCACGGTCACCGCGACCTGTATCGGCCGGCCCAGTCGTCGGGTGAGCGCCTCGGTGATGGCCGGTCGCAGCCGCGACTCGATGACGTCCCGGGTGAAGGCGTCCGGCACGGAGAGCAGCGCGGTGTCCTCGACGATCGCCCGCAACCGGGTCAGCCTGAGGTAGGCCCGCTGCTGGGCGGAGATGATCTCGTCGGCGAGTTCGTCCGTCGCCGCGGTCCACACCGCGGCAAGGTCGATCGTTCCGGCCACCGTCGTGCCACCCCCTCGCCTCTGCTCCCGACCGCCGCTGTGGTCCAGCGGTTGTGCCGGGCCCGCCACCGCGTTCGCGGGTGGTACCGCTCACCCACCGGACGGCTGACCGGCCGGCATCCACAAGTTATCCACAGCCTGTGTGTACCGACCGATTGTGGCCGCCCGCCGGGCGCGGGTCGGACCTGCCCCCCTGTCGGGGAGGGCGTTTGAAGCGGGTTCACCGTGCCGAACGATTCACTGCCGGGTCCGGTCTTGCCCTCCGACCACAACCCGGAACCGAAGCTGACCGCAAACGCGCACGGTAACAGCGACGACGGGCCGCCATCAACCGCCGCCACCCCGACCGCCGCCCCCACCCCGGGCGGGACACCTGCTCGACAGGACACCGGACCAGCGGATCGCCGGTCCGGGTGGTTTGACGGTCATTGCCCCCCTGCGTAGGCTGGAGGGGCTGCTCTGTCGCCCTCTGCTAGGGTGATGGGTGCTCGCTGTCCGTGGTCGTCGCCCCGCATCGCCGAGGTTCCGCGCCGCCGGGCAGCACCGATCGGAGGCCACCACCGAGGTGGTCTGGTCCACCAAACGACCCCGGGCGAACCCGCGCCGGGGACGTACGAAAACGGAGAGCCTGACGTGAGCAAGCGCACCTACCAGCCGAACAACCGCCGGCGCGCGAAGACCCACGGCTTCCGGCTGCGCATGCGCACCCGTGCCGGCCGCGCCATTCTGTCGACCCGCCGTGCCAAGGGCCGTAACCGCCTGTCGGCCTGAGGCCGACCGGTCCGGGGACGTGGACAGTCGTGCTGACGGCCGCACAGCGCCTGCGGCGTAGCAGCGACTTCGCCGCAGCCGTCCGTGGTGGTCGACGCGTCGGGCGTGGTGCCGTCGTCGTCCACCTGACACTGCCGGTGGCCTCCACATCCGCCGCGACCACACCCCTCGGGACAACCTCGCCGGAGCCGGCGCGGAGCACCGACCCGGAGCTGACCTCCGGATCGAGCCGCGCCGGCTTCGTCGTGTCCAAAGCCGTCGGGCCCGCCGTGGTCCGCAACAAGGTTCGCCGCCGGCTGCGGCACCTGGTCCGTGAGCGGCTGGACGCGCTACCGGCCGGCAGCACCCTGGTGGTACGCGCCCTGCCCCCCGCCGCCGGCACGCCGTACGCCCGGCTCGGCAGCGACCTGGACGCGGCGATCGCCGCCGCCCGGACGCCTCGGGCGCGGCGGTCGCGGTGAGCAACGGACCCGCCGTGTCGGCACGCCGGAGCATGGGTGCCCGGATGCTCAGTGGTCCCATCATCGCGTACCGTCGTTGGATAAGCCCGGCGTTGCCGGCCCGCTGCCGGTTCTACCCGTCGTGCAGTGCCTACGCCCTGGAGGCGGTGACCCGTCACGGCGCGCTCCGGGGGGTCGGCCTGACGGTCCGGCGGCTGTCGCGCTGCCACCCTTTCCACCCTGGTGGACACGACCCGGTTCCGGAGCCGGGCGGCCGCCGACGCGCCGACGTGACTGGAGTCTGAGAATTGAGTCTCGACTGGATCTACTACGCGATCTCGTGGATCCTGCTGACCTGGCACTCGGCGTGGGACGCCATCGGGGTGCCGGTCCGCACGGTGCTCGGCACGAACTGGTCGTGGATTCTCGCCATCGTCTTCCTGGTGGTCACCGTCCGGGTCATCCTCTTCCCGGTCTTCGTCAAGCAGATCAAGTCCCAGCGGGCGATGCAGGCGCTCCAGCCGAAGGTCAAGGAGCTCCAGGAGAAGCACAAGGGTGACCGGGAGACGCTCCAGAAGGAGATGATGGAGCTCTATCGGAAGGAAAAGGCCAACCCGCTGATGGGCTGCCTTCCGATGTTCCTCCAGATCCCGGTCTTCCTGGGTCTCTTCCACGTGCTGCGCCGGCTCGACCCGGCCAAGGAGGCCAAGAGCCTCTACGGCTGGACCGCCGAGCAGTTCGACAGCGCCTCCAGCGCCACGATCTTCACCGCCCCGATCGCCGGCAAGTTCGGCTCCACCGCCGACGAGCTGGCCCGGCTCGGCGCCAACGGCACCACCGTGAAGGTGATCGCCGGCATCCTGGTCCTGGTCATGATGGGCACCACCTACCTGACCAGCCGTCAGATGATCCTCAAGACCGGCTGGGCGGAGGACCCGCAGCAGCGGATGATCCAGCGGCTGATGCTCTACGGCATCCCGCTCTCCCTGCTCGTCTCCGGCTCGATCTTCCCGATCGGCGTGATCATCTACTGGGTCACCAACAACCTGTTCACCCTCGGCCAGCAGCAGTGGGTGCTCCGCAAGTTCCCGCCGCTGGTGACCAACAAGGGGGTCACCGGCACCAAGGCGACCAGCTCCGGTCCGGTGCAGCCGGCCAAGACCGGCGGTTTCCTCAACCGGAACAAGCCGGTCGCGCAGGCGCCCGCCAAGCCGGCCGCGCCGAAGGTCGCCGGGCCGAAGCCGGGTGCCAAGCCGGCCAACCCCAAGAAGGGCCCGGCCAAGCGCCAGGGCTGAGCCACCGGGCCGCCGTCGGGACGACCGACGGCGGCTCTCCGGCACCGCGCAGCCGCCTCACGGCCGGCGCCGGGCCGGGACCGCCGCGCCCCGCGCGGTTACGGGCGAGACCGCCCGTACCAGACGTGCCCGTGACCGAACCGGCCTCTTTCCGCCGGTCGCCCGGGAGACCAGCGGACCCGACGGTCCGGCCGAGCTAGTACGGAGATGACACCGTGACCGACACCAGCATCCCCAGCGCGGACGCCTCGCTCGACGAGGAGACCGTCCCGACCGCCGCCACCGGTGAGGGTGAGCCCGCCGACGGCGGCAAGGAGAAGAAGTCAGCCGGCGAGGGCGAGCTGTTCGCCCAGAGCGAGATCGCCGCCGACTACATCGAGGGGCTGCTCGACATCCTCGACTACGACGGCGACATCGACGAGCTGGTCTCCGGTGGTCGGCCGGTCGTCGAGGTGGTCGGTGGCCGGTTGCAGAACCTGGTCGGCCAACGCGGCGCCACCCTGGAGGCACTCCAGGAGCTGGCCCGACTGGCTGTGTTCCGCCAGACCGGCTCGCCGAGTCGGCTCCTGCTCGACGTTGGCGGCTACCGGGCCACCCGGCGCAAGGAACTCGCCGCCGTCGCCAAGAACGCGGTGGAGAAGGTCAAGGAGCACGGCGAGCCGGTGCGGCTTGAGCCGATGTCGGCCTTCGAGCGCAAGTGCGTGCACGACGTGGTCAACGCGATGAGCGGGGTGGAGAGCGAGTCCGAGGGTGTCGAGCCGACGCGGCGCATCGTCGTCCGGCCGGCGGACTGAACTGGTGACGCCCGACGACCTCACGACGGAAGCCGGTCCCGGCCCGGGCGGCACGCCGCCCGGGCCGCCGTCCGAGCATTCCGGCCCGTCCGCCCCATCTGTCCAGGACGCCACCCTCCCGGCCGAGCTGGCCGCCGCCGCGACGGCGCTCTTCGGTGACCGGCTCGACCTGGCCGCCGGGTACGCCGAGCTGCTCGCCACCGACGGTGTGGTGCGTGGCCTGATCGGCCCCCGGGAGGCACCCCGGATCTGGGACCGGCACCTGCTCAACTGCGCCGCCGTCGCCGAGCGCATCCCCGAGGGTGCCAGCGTGATCGACGTCGGCTCCGGAGCCGGCCTACCCGGGCTGGTGCTGGCGATCGCCCGTCCCGACCTGAACGTCGTCCTGGTCGAGCCGCTGGCCCGGCGTACCTCGTTCCTCGTCGAGACGGTGGAGCGGCTCGGGCTGGCCAGGATGGTCCGGGTGTTCCGGGGCCGGGCCGACGAGGCAGCCACCGGGGCGTCCGGCGTCGGCCCGTTCACCGCCGACGTGGTGACCGCCCGCGCGGTGGCACCGTTGGACCGCCTCGCCACCTGGAGCCTGCCGCTGGTGGTTCGCGGCGGCCGGCTGCTCGCCCTCAAGGGGTCGTCCGCGCTGGACGAGATCGCCGAGCATGCCGGGGCCGTGGCGAAGCTGGGCGGCGGCGAGCCGACGGTGCAGCTGTGCGGCACCGGCCTCCTCGATCCGCCGACCACCGTGGTGGAGATCGTGCGGGAGCGGGTCGTCCGACCACCGGGGGCCAAGGTGGCGTCGAAGCGTGCTCGCGGTGGCCGGAAGCGCGCCCGCTGAGTCCTGTCTGTCGACGCGGATCGGTGCCCGCTGCCCCCGGCTGCCCGGTGCGGTGGCACCGATCCGCGGCAGACGCGGTGCCGCCGGAGAACGAAGATGGACCCGCCGCGCCCGTCCCCCGTAGGCTGACCGCGCGTCGATAGTGTGGGGCGGGTGGATGTCGGGCGCACCGGGTCCCGATCGCCCCCGCCGGGCCGTACGCTCCGCGGTGCGAGCGCGTACGGCAAGCGAGACGGGGTGCGGACCGACCATCCGGAGCGGGTAGGGATGACAGGTGCATGACGACGGCAGGTACGACGATCCACGGGTGAACCGTCCCGACGGGTCGGGCTCGGACGCGGGCCCTGTTTCACGTGAAACCGACCATCAGGACCGGACTGCCGGCGGGCAGCCGACGATCCATCCGCCGGAGCGCACTCCCGGATCGCGGCGTGAGCCTCCGGTGGTGGGTGCGGCACGCCCGGCTCCCGAGTCGTACGTTCCGCCGCCTACCGTCCGATCCGGCTCCGACGGCGGTCCCACCCGTGCTCCCGACGGCCGGGCGGCACCCTCGGCACGACGTAACGCGGGGGCGTCGTCGCGGTTCACGGCTCCGCTGCACGGCAATACACCATCGGTGCCCACCCAACCCCACCCCGACGCGGTGCCCGACGCGACGCCTGCCCTCGACATTCCCGGGCCCGTCCCCGGGCCCGTCGCCGTGGGTTCGGCGGACGCCGCGTACGTTTCACGTGAAACTCCGACGCGCGAAGAGGATGACCCACCGTTGGCTATGGAGGCGATGCGCGCCGTGCAGATCCTTAATCCGAGTGGCGAGGTGACCATGCCCCGTCCTGAGCGGACCCGGGTGATGTGCGTTGCCAATCAGAAGGGCGGCGTGGGCAAGACCACGACCACGGTGAACCTGGCGGTGGCGCTGGCCCTGCACGGCAACCGGGTGCTGGTGGTCGACCTCGACCCGCAGGGCAACGCTTCCACCGGGTTGAACGTCCCGCACCACACCGGGGTGCCGGACGTCTATGACTGCCTGATCGACAGCGTGCCGCTGGCGGAGGTGGCCCAGGAGGTCGAGGGCATCCCCAACCTGTGGTGCGTGCCGGCGACCATCGACCTGGCCGGCGCCGAGATCGAACTGGTCTCCGTGGTCGCCCGGGAGTCCCGGCTCAACCGGGCCATCGAGGCGTACCCGGGGCACTTCGACTACGTCTTCATCGACTGCCCACCCTCCCTCGGGCTGCTGACGGTCAACGCCCTGGTGGCCGCGCAGGAGGTGCTGATCCCGATCCAGTGCGAGTACTACGCGCTGGAGGGGCTGAACCAGTTGATAAACAACATCAACCTGGTTCGCCAGCACCTCAACCCGAAGCTGGAGGTCTCCACGATCCTGCTCACCATGTACGACCGCCGTACCCGGCTCGCCGACGCGGTGGAGCAGGACGTCCGGAACCACTTCGGCGACAAGGTCCTCCAGGCCGTCATCCCCCGCAACGTGCGGGTGTCGGAGGCCCCGAGCTACGGGCAGTCCGTGATGACCTACGATCCCGGATCGCGGGGAGCCACGAGTTACTTCGAGGCTGCCCAGGAAATCGCCGAGCGCGGTGCCAAGGAGCCGGTGAGCCGGAATGCGTAGTGCGGACGAGTCGCTGGGAGGCGTCGTATGAAGAACCGTCCCCGGGGCGGTCTGGGTAGAGGGCTCGGTGCGCTGATCCCGACCGGGCCGGTGCAGGAGAGCACGACCACGGCGACCTTGCCCGTGGAGGTCGACCCGGTGCGGCCGGCGACCGAGACGTCCACCGATCCGGTGGCCCTGGACGTGACGACGCCTGCGCCGGTGGCCCTCGCACCGCCGCCCGACGAGCCGCAACTCAGCCCGGTGCCCGGTGCGCGCTTCGCCGAGATCTCCGTCGACGCGATCGTGCCGAACCCCAAGCAACCCCGGCACGTCTTCGACGAGGAGGCGCTGGAAGAACTCAAGACCTCCATCCAGGAGGTCGGCTTCCTCCAGCCGATCGTGGTCCGGCAGCTGGACAGCGAGAAGTACGAACTCGTCATGGGTGAACGGCGCTGGCGTGCCGCCCAGGCGGTCGGTCGGGAGAGCATTCCCGCGATCGTCCGGGAGACGAAGGACGACGCCATGCTCCGGGACGCGCTCCTGGAGAACATCCACCGGGCCAACCTCAACCCGTTGGAAGAGGCTGCGGCCTACCAGCAGCTGCTGGAGGAGTTCGGCGCGACCCACGAGGAGCTGGCCCGGCGGATCGGGCGGAGCCGGCCACAGATCTCGAACACGATCCGGCTGCTGAATCTGCCCCCGCAGGTCCAGCGCCGGGTGGCGGCCGGTGTGTTGTCGGCCGGCCACGCCCGCGCGCTGCTCAGCCTCGACGAGTCCGAGGCGCAGGAGCAGTTGGCCCTGCGGATCGTCGCCGAAGGGCTCTCGGTCCGGGCCACCGAGGAAATCGTGGCACTGACGCTCAGCGACGGCCCCGCGAAGACCCCGGCAGCCAAGCGCCGGTCCAAGGCGCACGCCCCGGCGTTGACCGATCTGGCCGACCGGCTCTCCGACCGGTTCGACACCCGGGTGAAGGTGGACATCGGTCGGAGCAAGGGAAAGATCACGATCGAGTTCGCCACGGTGGACGACCTGGAGCGGATCGTCGGCATCATCGGGGTCGGCGAGGAAGGCCAATCCGAGCCCGAGGACTGATCCGTTTCCCGCCGTTCCCCGGCCGCGTACCCGAGACGGGTACGCGGCCGTTCTGGTGGTGCTGCTCCGCTGCCAACGTGGGCGGTGGACCTGCTGCTCTCAGCAGAGCACGTCCACGCCGGGCCCTCGCCCTTCATCACCCGACTCCGAGGGCTTCCCGCCCGGCGGCCGTTCTGCTCGGGGTCGGCGGGCTTCTCCCCTGCGGGTCGACATGTCCTCGGGTGCCGCCACCGAGCCGAGCGTCGCCCCTGTTTCACGTGAAACGCAGGAGCGCAGAGTGGGCCGCAGGCCAGTCGCGTCCCACCCGCCGATCGCGTGCGGAACCGTCCACCAGTCACCGACCGGCCGCGAACTGCCCACCAGTCGACCGGTCGGCCGGGAACCGCCCGACCGCGCGCGCCGGTGGGCGCGGACGGCACGGGCCGGCGGGAACCGACCGCGCGGACCGGCGGGCGCGGACCACCTGGCATCCACGGCTTCGCGGAGGAGCCGCCGTCCGCCGAGCGGTCTGCTGATCCGTCCGGCGGCTGCCGATGATGGGTGCACCGGATCGCTCAGGACGCCGGAGACGGCTGGAAAGGTGACGTCCCGCCCTGGTGGTACCCGAGACGCTCACGTGGCGGCTCAGTCGATCTGAGGGCCTCGGCCCGCTGCGCGACGCGGAGCCACGGCCGCGCACTGGGGAGCGAGGCAGGGCTTTCGTCCTGGAGGACGGTCCGTGCCGTGGGATTTGCGGGCATGGCGGGCACGACAGCGGGTCGGGCATCGGCCGTGGTCGCCTCCGGCCGTGGCCGGGTCGCGCGACCCCCACCCTCCGACCCTCCGGCCCCTCCGCCTTCCGGCCCCTTGGCCCCTTGGCCCCTTGGCCCCTTGGCCCCTTGGCCCCTTGGCCCCTTGGCCCCTCCTGCACTCCGGCCCCCGACCCTCGGGGGCCCCGAGGGTCGGGCCCCCGCCCCCTGGCTCTCCGCCCCCGCCCCTCCGGGCCCAGCCCTCAGGCCGTCCACCTCCGGGCCGTCCGCCCTCGGGGGGAGATGCTGCTGCCGGCCGCCGGGACGCTACTACCGAAACGACGATGTTCCACGTGGAACAACTGCCTCGATCAGGTTTCACGTGGAACATGCCCCTGCGGTTGCGATCCAACTTCTACCTCGCCGAACCTTCCATCCGATGGCGGCGGGCGGTACCGGCGGGGAGGTGTCGGAGCTGCCACTCGGCAGTCGACACTGCGCCGGTTTCACGTGAAACGGGCCTGCCGCTCCACCGACGATCGCACCAGGTGCCCGGGGCGGCGTTCGCCGTTCCCCCTGAAGCCGGACTCGCGTGCGTAGCCATGGAGTCGGCTCCGGCCGGCGGCGCAGGTAGCAGCGAATGGTGATCCCAGCGGGCGATCGCGGTGATCGGCGGTCGGGAGCGAACAGCGCCACGGCGGCCGATGAGGACATGGGTCTCCCGTATCCCTCGTGATCGAGCGGGGCTCTCGATGGATCGTGCAGGAGGTCGAGAGTGCTCTCGGGGGGAGAAGGAGCTGGCGACAGGAGCAAGGCCGGCGGTCTGGCGCTCGCCCACGGGACCGATCGCATGCCCGAGGGGACCGGTGTCCGGGCTAAAAGCCCGGAGCTGCCGACAGCTACAGCCGCCCTTCGATCGTTGAACGAGTCGAGCACGTCACCCCTGTGAACAGTGCTGTGGACGAACGCCAAAGTTATCCACAGGAGTTTTCCACAGGCCCTACCCGTTTCACGTGAAACAGCGCGTCAGAGCCATCCCCAGCCTGTGGATGACGGGGTGTGGTGGTGATCTCATCAGCCTGTGGACAACCCACCCGTCGCCCCCGCCGCGCCCCGGTGTCAGCCGATTCGATCGGCCGAAATCCCGTCGTGATCAGCGGCGTTCGGGGTAGGGACAGCGGTGCCGGTCTCGGTTAGGGTCAGCGTCGTGCACGACACCCCTGCCTCCCCAGTTCCAGACTTCACCCAGTGGCCGTCGTTTCCCTTCGAGGGCGAGCTGCGCGTCAAGCACCTCGACGAACCGGTGGCGGTCGAGCCTCCCCGTAAGGGTGAAGGGCTCCGGGAGTGCATCGCCTGCAAAGCACCCGACGACGCGTACATCTGGGTGGGTGAGCGGTGGCGGGTGCGGGCCATGGACCGTCCGACCGGCCTGCCGATGGTGCTGATCCTTGAGTCGCGGTCGCATCTCGACCTGGGCGACCTGCCCAATCTGCTCGCTGCCGAACTCGGGGTGATGACCGTCCGACTGGAACGCGCCATCCGCTCGCTGGACGGCGTCGCCCGGGTGCATGTGAACCGGTGGGGTGACGGGTCCGCCCACCTGCACATGTGGTTCCTGGCCCGCCCGTACGGCCGACTCCAGCTGCGTGGCACCTTCCTGTCGCTCTGGGACTCGATCCTGCCGCCCATCTCCGAATCCCAGTGGCGGGAAAACCTCGCACATGTCGCGGCCTGGCTCGCCGAGTTCGGCGGCCGGCCCCTCGCCGAGCCGCCGCGAATCCAGTGGCAGACGCCCTCCAGCATCGCCGCGCAGTCGTCGGCCGAGGCAGCCGCGGCTGCGGCCGCCGGAGACGCCGTCTCCGTGATCGAGTCGGAGGAGGAGATCCCTCTTCCGGTCCCGACGGAAGGCTCGACCGGGGCCGAAGCTGAGACCGGAATCAACACCGGGACCGCGTCGGTACAGAGTGCGACCGCGTCGGCCCCGGAGAGGACCGGGCCCGACAGCGCGGCCCTCGGCCTCGATCCGCGCAGCACCCGGGACGCCGACAGCAGAGAAACCGCCACCCGGGACGCCGACAGCAGGGAACCCCGCACCGTCGGCGCTGACGACGACGGCACCGCTGACGGTGCCGGTCCGGGACGGGCCGACACGGCTGCCCGTCCGGATCCGAGGGGCACGGCCGACCGGGCTGCCGCCGCCACCGGCACCGGCCCGGGTGGCAGCGGAACGGACCGGCCCGGTACCGGGCCGGGGAACACCGACACGGTCGCGTCGGAGGCCGAAGGCACGGCAGTCGACGGTACGGACGGGACCGACGCCGGCAGCGCGGCGAAGCCCACGACGGGCCCGGCGTGACTGTCGCGTCAGACCCCGACCGGCGCTGATCCGGCCGCACGGGGACCACCCCGACCCGCAGGGCTACCGACCCCTGTCCGGGCAACCCGGCAGCGGGGAAAGCCCGGCAGCGGGGAAAGCCCGGCAGCGCGGGCGCGGATCAGGGGCGGCGGCGGGCTGCCGTCCGGCCGACCAGTGTGCCGAGGACCTGACCGAAGTCCAGCCCGGCCGCCTGGATCGCCAACGGCAGCAGCGACGTCTCCGTCATGCCGGGCGACACGTTGACCTCCAGCACGTGGGGTCGGCCGTCCCCGTCGACGATCAGGTCGACCCGGGAGAGGTCGCGCAGCCCGAGCGCGGTGTGGGCGGCCAACGCCACCTCGGCCACCGCGCCGGCCACCGCCGGGTCGAGGCGGGCCGGTGCGTGCCAGGTGGTCCGGCCGGCGGTGTAGCGGGCAGCGTAGTCGTACACGCCGTTGCGGGGCACGATCTCCACCGGCGGTAGCGCCTGTGGCCCGTCGCCCAGGTCGAGCACCGACACCGCCACGTCCATGCCGGGCACGTACCGCTCGACCAGTGCCGTCGAGTCGTACGCGAAGCAACCGACCATCGCGGCCGGGAGGGCGGCGGTATCCCGCACCACGGCGGCGCCCAGGCCCGAGCCGCCCTGCGTGGGCTTGACCATCAGCGGCAACCCCAACCGTTGCACGATGCGGTCGAGCACGGCCACCGCGCCCAGCTCGGAGAAGCGGTCGTGCGGCAGGGCCACCCAGTCGGGGGTGGGGATGCCGTTCTCCCGCAGCACCGCCTTGGCCGACGGTTTGTCCCAGGCCAGCCGGGCGGCCCGCGCGTCACAGCCGACGTAGGGCACGTCGCACAGGTCGAGCACCCCGCGTAGCGAGCCGTCCTCGCCGGTCGCACCGTGCAGGGCGATCACCACGGCGTCCGGCGGGTCGGCGGCCAGCGCGGGCAGCAGTGCCACGTCGGCGTCCCGTAGCTCCGCCTCCACCCCGGCGCTGCGCAGCGCGTCGAGGACCCGCCGGCCGGACCGTAGGGAGACGTCCCGCTCGTACGACAGGCCACCGGCCAGCACCAGGATGTGCAGGTCGGTGGCGGGACCGGTGGTCGCAGGAACTGCGGCGGCGGAATCGGTCACGACGGTGCGCTCGACGGGGATGGCAGCCATGCGGGCATCATGCCAAGTCGGGGCCGGGGACGTCCGCCCCGCCCCGCCGGCTCCCGGTCGGCCCGACCGGGCCGAAGACCTGCCGCATGGCGATCTCCTGCTCCATGACCCGGGCCAGCCGGCGTACCCCCTCCCGGATCCGCTCCGGGGTGGGGAAGGAGAAGTTGAGCCGCATGTTGCCGGTGCCGGTGCCGTCGGCATAGAAACCGGTGCCCGGTACGTATGCGACCCGGGCGGCGATGGAACGTGGCACCATCGCCTTGGCGTCCAGCCCGTCGGGCAGGCTGGCCCAGACGAAGAGACCGCCGGTGGGCCTGGTCCAGGTGGTGCCCTCCGGCATCAGGTCGTGCAGCGCGCCGAGCAGGGCGTCACGCCGTTCCCGGTAGACCTCGCGGTAGACCTTGAGCTGTTCGCGCCACGGCATCGTCGACAGGTACGTCGTGACGGCGGCCTGCGCGAAAGCGCTGGGGCAGAGGATCTGCGCCTCACTGGCGATGACCAGTTTGTCGCGGACCGCGTGCGGGGCCAGGATCCAACCCACCCGCAGCCCGGGGGCAAAGGTCTTGGAGAAGGTGCTCAGATAGAACACCCCGTCGCGGCGGCGGGCCCGCAGCGGCCTGGGCGCCTCACCCTCGAAACCCAGCTGGCCGTACGGGTCGTCCTCGACCACCAGCAGGCCGGCGCGCTCGCAGATGTCGAGCACCCGTTCCCGCCGTTCCTCGCTCAGCGTCACGCCGGCCGGGTTCTGGTAGGTGGGGATGGTGTAGAGGAACTTCACCCGCCGGCCGGCGCGGGCCTGGTCGGCGATCGCCACCTCCAGGGCCTCCGGGATCAGCCCGTCATCGTCCATCGGCACGTGGACGACCTGCGCCTGGGCGGCCTGGAACACCCCGAGTGCGCCGACGTAGGTCGGGCCTTCGGCGAGCACCACGTCACCCGGGTCGAGGAAGAGCCGGGCCACCAGGTCGAGCGCCTGCTGACCGCCGACGGTGACCACCACGTCGTCGGGGGAGGCGCCGCAGGAGGCGTCGATGCCGGAGTCCGCCATCACCTCGCAGATCCGTTCGCGCAGCTCCAGGGTGCCCTGACCGATGCCGTACTGGAGGGTGGTGGTGCCGAGCTCGCTGCCGAGCTTGCCGAGCATCTCGCCGACCGCGTCGAGCGGCAACGCGGCGATGTAGGGTGCGCCACCGGCGAGCGAGACGACCTCCGGCCGGCTGGCCACCGCGAAGAGGGCCCGGATCTCCGAGGCGGTCATGCCCCGGACGCGCCGGGCGTACCGGTCGGTGTAGTCGTCAAGCGTCGTGCCGGTCATGACATCACCTCGATCGGGTGTCGGTCGGGCTCCCGCCCGCTGGGGTACCCGCGGTGCCGGCGACCATGGCGGCGCGGGGACGCCGGTCGGTCGATCGTAATCCCCGGCGGGACGGTCGTCGGTCACGATGTGGTCCCCGTCCACATCCCGGACGTCCGTCCCCGGGCCCGGGTGGCGATTCGCGCGTCCCCTCCCGTACGGTCGGCAGGCGGCGTACGATCGCTCGTCGGGGACGCAGCCGGTGTGCCGCCGCTGCGGGCTGGTCTCGCCTCCGAGCCTGAGTGTGGGGATGCGCTGATGTCGCGACGTCTGGTCAGTCTGACCCTCGACACCCTGGAGGACCTGCCTCGCCCGTGCCGGCAGTGCGTCTACTGGGAGTTGGACCCGGTCTCCGCCGAGCGGGCCTGCGCCAACGGTGACCCGGGGCTGGAGAAGGAGGCGTGGGTCTCCCAGACGCTGCTGGAGTGGGGTTCCTGCGGCAAGCTGGCGTACGTCGACGGGATGCCCGCCGGTTTCGTGCTGTACGCACCGCCGGCCTACGTGCCCCGCTCGATGGCCTTCCCGACCTCGCCGGTGTCGGCGGACGCCGCGTTGCTGATGACCGCCAGTGTGGTGCCCGCGTTCGCGGGCGGTGGGCTGGGCCGGATGCTGGTGCAGGGTGTCGCCCGGGACCTGACCAAGCGGGGCATCAAGGCGATCGAGGCGTTCGGTGACGCGAAGTTCGGTGACGAGCCGGAGGACACCGTGCGGGCCTGCGTCGCCCCGACCGACTTCTTCCTCTCGGTGGGCTTCAAGACGGTCCGTCCGCACCCCCGCTACCCGCGCCTGCGCCTGGAGCTGCGCACCGCGCTGAGCTGGAAGTCCGACGTCGAGTACGCGTTGGAGAAGCTGCTCGGCTCGATGAGCCCGGAGAGCCTGCTGCGGCCGGTGCGCCCCGCCCCGGCGACCCGGTCCAGCGCCGGCTGAGCGGGCCGCCGACCCGGGCCGCGCCCGGGTCAGTCGCGGACCGCGCCGGCCGTCACCACCGCCCGCAGGGCGCTGACGTCGATCGAGCCGGTCGGCACGTCCCGTTCGACCGGGAAGAACATCCGTTGTACGGCGGCCACGATCGCCTCGACGACCCGGTCCCGGAACCGGGGGTCGACCAGCCGGGCCCGGTCCTGCGGTGAGGTCAGGTAGCCCACCTCGACCCGGACGGCCGGCATCCTGGTCAGTCGCAGCAGGTCCCACGCCTTGGCGTGGGTACGGCAGTCCCGCAGCCCGGTCCGCGCCACGATCTCCCGCTGCACCAGCCCGGCGAGTCGTTCCCCGGTGGCCGAGGTGACGCCGTTGTCGGTGCCGTAGTGGTAGGTGGCGACCCCGTCGGCGGCCGGGTCGGCGTGACCGTCGGTGTGCAGCGAGATGAACACGTCGGCACCGAGGGAGTTGGCCAGTTCCGCCCGGTCGACGTCCGGCAGGCAGTCGCGGGGGGCGGGGCCACGGGTCAGCTGCACCCGTACCCCGGCTGCGGCGAGCCGCCCCTCCAGCCGGCTGGCCAGGTCGTGCACCAGGTCCGCCTCGGTCCAGCGCAGCGAACCGTCGGGCACCACCACGCCCGGGTCGGTGCCGCCGTGCCCCGGGTCGATGACCACGGTCCGCCCGACCAGCGTCGGGCCGGACTGCCGGATGGCGTCGGACTCCCGCAGCCACTGGGGGCGTCCGCCGACGACCTTGCGGCCGAGCCGCCGCAGCGCACCCATCGTGTACGGGCCGCAGGAGCCGTCGGGCTTCAACCCGACCTCACGTTGGAACTGGGCCACCGCCCGGGAGGTGCGTACGCCGTAGACGGCGTCGGCGCCCCCGACGTCGTACCCCATCTCCAGCAGTCGTTCCTGCAGGGAGCGGACGTCATCGCCGGTGAGGGGTTCGGGCACCGCGTGGTAGAGGGTGCGGGCCCCGAGTCGCCAGCGGGCGGCGTCCAGGGCCCGCCAGGTCTCCGCGCCGACCCGGCCGTCGGCGCTGAGCCCGCGGGACTGCTGGAAGGCCCGGACGGCACGTTCGGTGGCGACGTCGAACTCGTCACCGGGTGTGGCGGCGAGGAGGTCCAGGCCGGTCAGGACGGCACGGATCTCGGTCACTGCCGGTCCACGGTCACCGGATCGGATCGGACGCACGCAGGACCCCCTCAGAGGTTGGCTGCCGGGCACCTTCGCAGACGGCCACGCTGTGCGTCCGGAGGACCAGCGCTTACGGAGCGTACCGTGACCGGTCTGGTCCGGCCGGCGGTTCGCGCAGGTCAGGTGGCCGGGACGACCGGAACCCCGCACCCGGTGGGGGTACGGGGTTCCGGTGGTGCGCAGGTGTTACAGCGCCGACTCGATCAGCCGGACCAGTTCGCCCTTCGGCTTGGCCCCCGCGATCGACTGCACCGGCTCGCCGTTCTTGAAGATGGTGAGGGTCGGCACCGACATGATCCGGTAGGCGCGGGCCGTCTCCGGGTTCTCGTCGATGTTGAGCTTGACGATGGTGACCTGACCGGCCATCTCGCCCGCGATCTCCTCCAGCAGCGGCGAGACCTTGCGGCACGGGCCGCACCACTCGGCCCAGAAGTCCACCAGGACCGGCTTGTCGGACTTCAGCACGTCGGCGGTGAAGCTGGCGTCGGTGACGACCTTCGTTGCTCCCACTATGACCCTCCTCCTCAGATTGTTGGTGTTGCTGTCGTTCAGCTCAGGGTGGCGATGAACCGCTCGGCGTCGAGGGCGGCGGCGCAGCCCGTGCCGGCGGCGGTGATTGCCTGCCGGTAGGTGTGGTCGACCACGTCACCGGCGGCGAAGACACCCGGCACGCTGGTGCGGGTGCTCGGGGCCTGCACCTTCACGTAACCCTCGTCGTCCAGCTCGACCTGGTCGCGGAAGAGTTCGCTGCGCGGGTCGTGGCCGATCGCCACGAAGACGCCGGTCACGTCGAGCACCTTGACGTCGCCGGTGTGCACGTTGCGGACCCGGACGCCGGTCACCTTGCCGTCGTCGCCGAGCACCTCCTCGACGGTGCTGTTCCACTCCACCCTGATCTTGTCGTTGCCCAGCGCGCGGTCGGCCATGATCTTGCTGGCCCGGAACGAGTCGCGCCGGTGGATGATGGTGACCGACTCGGCGAACCGGGTGAGGAAGCTGGCCTCCTCCATCGCGGAGTCACCGCCGCCGACCACCACGATGTGCTGGTTGCGGAAGAAGAACCCGTCACAGGTGGCGCAGGACGACACGCCGTGCCCCAGGTATTCCTGCTCGCCCGGCACGCCCAACGGACGCCAGGCCGAGCCGGTGGAGAGGATGACGGCCTTGGCCCGGTAGGCGGTCTGCCCGACCCACACGGTGCTCACCGCGTCGGAACCGGTGTCGCCGGTGTCCTTCAGCTCGACCCGGGTGACGTCGTCGGTCAGGAACTCCGCACCGAACCGTTCGGCCTGCTTGCGCATGTTGTCCATCAGCTCGGGGCCGAGGATGCCGTCGGCGAAACCGGGGAAGTTCTCCACCTCGGTCGTGGTCATCAACGCACCACCGGACTGCACACCCTCGATCACGAGTGGCTTCAGGTTGGCGCGCGCGGCGTAGACCGCCGCCGTGTAGCCGGCCGGCCCGGAGCCGATGATGATCAGGTTGCGGACCTCGTCCACTGCCGTCTCCCGATGTGTGTGTACGACATCGGCGGCGCACCGACGTCGATCCGAGCGCCGACGGTTCAACGACGTCGGCGGCTGACTTGCAGAACGTCATCGTACGAACCGGGGATTCCCGGACCGGTCGTCCGGTGGGTCACGTCACGCGATGCGGGACGAGGGGTGACCGGGTCCTCACCCTACCTGCGCCTGGTAGCGGGTGTCCGCGCCGGACCCCGGCACACCGCACTCCGCACCGCTCGCCCACGCCCACCGTGCACCGCCGGGATCGGTGAAGCGGACCACCACCGCAGGCAGACCGTTGAACGTGGCGTAGTCGACCAGCTCGACGGCGACCGGCCCACGGTTGTGCTCGGCGGCGATGTCGGCGAGACAGGCGTCGAGCGCCGCCCGCCCGGTCAGCCGGTCGAGCCCACCGGGTGCGGTGAGTCGCTTGCTCTCCGGCGTGGTGGGGTCGATCTGGGTGGTGACCTCGGGCCCCTCCGCGGACTGGAGACCCGGCGGGGTGACGGGGCGGGGCAGTGGGGCGGCCGTGGTGCCGCGCAGCGTCGTCGGGGACCAGTCGATGCCGCTGCGTTGGGTCTCACCGGTGAACCGGAACCCCCGGCCCGCGTTTTCCGCGCCGTCCTGCGCCGGCCCGGCCATCGTCGTGGCGGGGGAGTCCCGGGAGGCCGCGCCGTCGAGCAGGTGGGCCACGCCGAACCCCACTGCGGCCAACGACACCGCGGCGATGCTGACCGGCCCGGCGAGCCGCGCCCAGCGCCGTCGCCGACCGGGACCCGACGCATCGGTGCGTCCGGCTCCGGCCCGACCGCCGGGGGTACGCGACCCGCCCGGTTGCGTGGGCACCGGGCCGACCTGCGGGTCGGCGCGGTCGGGTGTGGCGGTGTCGTCGGTGGGTGGGGTGGCCGGGCCGGCACCGGCGAGCACGGCGGTGAGCCGCTCCACCACGGCCAGGGGCATCTCCGGTACGGCGGCACCCCAACCCGTCAGCTCGTCGTGCACCCGGGTCAGGGCGGGGGCCAGCACGTCGTGCGCGTCGGACCAGGCCGGGTCCTCGGCGACGAGTCGGGCGACGACGGTCTGCTCCGGGGTGCCGTCCAGTGCCCCGCCCAGATAGTCGGCGAGCAGGTCGTGGTCGACCTCCCTGAACTCCCGGCCCGTCACGTCTCCTCCTGGATGGCGCCCCGCCGGGCCTGCCCCGACCCCGATCGGACGCCGTCGGTCGGCTGCCGGTTCCCCGGTGTGACGTCGGAAACGTCCCGACCCGTCCGGAGGTGCCCGCCCCGCGTGGTCGCTGAGCTGGCGGCCGGGTAGGGCGACGGTTCGTCCCCACCTGAGCGCAGGTGCCCGAGCACCCGGGCGAGCCGGGCCCGGCCCCGGGCGCAGCGACTCTTGACCGTGCCCTCGGCCACCCCGAGGATCAGGGCGACTTCGGCCACCGGGTAGCCCTGCACGTCCACCAGGATCAGCGCGGCCCGCTGCTCGACCGGCAACCCGGCCAGCGCCTGGCGTACCACCAGGGCGGTGTCGTGGTCGGTGGCGGGTGCCGCCGGCTCGACGCCGCCGGTGCCCCGGGCGTCGTCGGTGTGGTTGCCGTCGGACAGCGGGACGGTGGGGTGGGCCTGCCGGCGGCGGAGCCGGTCCAGACAGGCGTTGACCACGATCCGGTGTAGCCAGGTGGTGACGGCGGAGTCGCCCCGGAACCGGCCGGCGGCGCGGTGGGCGGACAGCAGTGCGTCCTGGAGTGCGTCGGCTGCCTCCTCCCGGTCACCCGTGGTCCGCAGGGCCACCGCCCAGAGCCGGTCGCGGTGCCGGTGGAAGAGTTCGGTGAAGGCGTCCCGGTCACCGGCGACGTGGGCACGCAGCAGGTCCAGGTCGGTGGCCTCGGGCTGCGGTGCCCCGGTCGCCGTCGGCCCGCCGGTCGCCGGGTCGGGTGGGTGCCCGCCGCGACCGACCATCACCACGCCCGGCGGAGGCGGTGACGGGGTCGCGGCCGGCAGGTCACGATCCCTGGACCGCGATCTCCTGGACGCCCAGCTTGAAGCCCCGCTCGGTGGAGGGCAGCTCGGTGATCCAGAAGAGCAGGTACTGGTATTTCTGCTCGGGGTCGAAGCCGTCGAAGGCCATCTTGGTGCCGTCGTGCTGCTCGAACGGCTGCCCGATCCGCGTCTTGAACCCCTTGACCAGGTCCTTGTCGCCCTGCGAGCTGGACGGGAAGTCGCCGGTGCCGGTGAACAGGGCCGCGGAGACGCCGGAGTCCGACAGGGTGGCCGTGAGTGACTTGACGGTGTGCGGGGCGCCGAGGTCGATCCAGACCCCCATGCCCTTCTTGTAGTTGCTGAAGTTGGCCGAGTAGTAGGTGTCGGTCTCCCAACCCTTGTCCTCGTCGCCGTCCAGCATCTTTTCGGCGTCGCCCAGCTCGTTGCGTTGCCGGCTGTCCGGGTCGATGATCCGGATGTCCTGGATGTTCAGCTTGCGCACGGCGGGGGCCGGGGTGGCGTCGCCGGCCGGGGTGCTGGCGGAGGGGCGGGCCACCGGCTCGGTCTGCGGGTCGTCGTCGCCACCCAGCGTGTTGATGCCGATGAGCAGGCCGATCAGGGCGACCGCCAGCAGACCGGCGATGCCGATGGCGACCTTCCGACCCCCTGCGGCGGCGAGCGGCGAGCGGTCCTCGACGCCGTCGGCGGTGAACCGGATGGTGCCGGTCTGGTCGAGGAAGTGGTCCTCGGCGGGGATGTCGAGCCGGCCCAGCTCGGCCGAGAGCACGTCCGACGACGGCGGGGCGATCTCGGCGTCGAGCAGGTCCATGGTCAGGTCGTCGAGGTACGCCGGCACGCCGGCCCGGACCTGCCGGGGTGCGGCGATGGCGCCGCTGGCGTCGCGGACGGCGTCCGGGATGGCGGCGCGGCCGTGGCCGGCGGTCGCACCGCGCAGCGGCGCCTCGGCGTGCGGCCAGTGCCCGGTGAGGGCGAAGTAGAGGATGCCGCCCACCGCGCGGATGTCGGCTTCCTGGCTGTCGTCGCCGTCGGTGCGGGCGTCGGCCAGCACCACCCGGCCGTCATCGCTGATCATCACGGTGCCGGGGTGCACGTTGCCGTGGACCATCCCGGTGGCGTGCACGGCGGCCATGGCGCTGGCGACCGCGTTGCCGATGGCGGTGGCTCGGGCCGGATCCAACGGACCGTCGGCGACCAGCTCACGCAGGGACCGACCGTCGACCCACTCCCGGACGACGTAGGCCCGGACGTCCTCGTCGATGGCGTCGTAGACGCCGACCAGGTTCGGGTGGATGACCCGGCTGGCCGCCACGGCGGCCTGGAGCATCTCGGTGGCGGAGTCGCCTCCCGGGTAGCGGAGCACCACGGCCACGGGGCGGCGCAGGATGACGTCGACACCCCGCCAGACCAGGCGCCCGGCGCTGTCGTTGTTGATGTGCTCGACCAACTCGTACCGCTCGGCGAGGATCTCACCGGCTGTGGGAGCACCGAAGGTCATGACCGGAGGAGCGGTTTCCTCCGCCTCCTGACCCTCGCCGACCTGGGTCACCCGTCCTCCCTCGGTGATCGTGTCGATCGATGGACCCGAACTGCTGGGCATGTGGCTTCCCGATCCGCCGTCGATGGAGCGGCCGGCGGCGTCGACGCGGGAGTCGGCCACCTGCCGTGTCCGTCGACAGCGACCTTACCCGGACCGCCCGCCATCCCGACATGTCATCTTCCCGCCGCGCTCAACGGGCTGTCGCATATGAGGGGATTAGTCCGGTTACCGCCACTCTCGCCCGCGTTGCTGGCACATGTACTGGCCAATCTAGACGCTGGCCGCAAGCCACCGACCCTCGGGCCGGCCCACCGGTGACAACCCGGTGGCAGTACGTCAGGTTCCCCCCGAACGGCCGCACATGCTCAGCCGTACGGTTGGTTGTCCACAGGCCCTTACGGTGACTGAGCGGGGACTAACCAAGTTATCCACAGGCGTGTCCCCAGGCTGGTGATCCTCGTTCACCCTGCGTGTCCCCTGTCCGCCCGGCCCCGCACGGTCAGCGGATCAGCGGCCGAGCCGGCGGCGCACCATCCCGACCACCTCGGTGATCTCACCGATCCGCAGCACCATCGCCAGGCCCAGGTACGTCCCGCCGATCACCACCCCGCCGAGGACCAGCCGCACCGCCGCCGCCGTCCAGCTCAGGTTGCCCGGGTCACCGGGGAGCAGGTTGACCACCAGCAGGCCGACCAGCGCCGCGCCGAGCGCCGCCACCAGCACCTTGCCCACGGTCCGCATGATCCGGCCCAGCCCGATCCGGCCCACCCGGGGCCGCAGCAGCATCGCCGACAGCACCGCCGCCGCCACGTACGAGACGGCGTTGCCGAGCATCATGCCGGCCGCCGCGAAGGTGGCCGAGAAGGCGACGAAGACCCCGATCTGCACGGCCACCCGCAGGATCACCACCGGGATGTTGACCAGCGCCGGGGTGCGGGTGTCCGGCAGCGCGTAGAAGGCGAAGGTGAACAGCTGGCTGATCGCGAACGGCACCAGGCCCAGCGCGGCGACCAGCAGCACCAGCGAGGTGGCAAGCGCGTTGTCGCCGGTGAACGCGCCGTACCGGAAGACCACCACGGAGACCGGGCCGGCCAGCACCGCGTAACAGACCGCGATCGGGGCGAGCACCGCCGTCACCATCCGGGTGCCCCGGGACAGGTCGGCGGTGACGTCGGCGAACCGGCCCTCGGCGGCGGCGGCGCTCATCCGGGGCATCAGCGCCGTGATGATCGAGACGGCGATGATGCCGTGCGCCATCATCAGCAGCAGGAAGACGTTGTTGTAGATCAGCAGGCCGGCGTTGCTGTCGTCGCCACCGGCGGCCCGGGTGAGCAGGTTGACCACCACGAACAGGCCGAGCTGGTTGACCGCGACGTAGCAGAACATCCAGCCACCGAGCCGGGCCAGCTCACGTAGACCCAACTCCCGGAAGTCGAACCGCAGCTTCCACCGGAAACCCACCTTGCGCAGCGCCGGCAGCAGCCCGGCAGCCTGCACCGCCACGCCGAGCAGGGTGCCCCCGCCGACCAGCAGGATCCGGTCCCAGCCGATGTCCTCCGGGCCCAGCGCCTGCGCGTCGTACACCACGATGTAGAGGCCGAAGGTGCCGATGACGACCAGGTTGTTGAGGATCGGCGCCCACATCGGCGCGGCGAAGTGCCCCCGGGTGTTCAGCACCGCCGCGATCAACGCGCTGACGCCGGTGAAGAACAGCATCGGCAGCATCAGGTACGACAGGTTCGTGACCAGGCCGGTGTACGCCGCGTTCTTGCCGCCGGCGTAGAGCGTGGTCAGGGTCGAGGCCAGCAGCAGGGCCAGCACGACCGTGACCGCGAGGGCCAGCACCGCGAGAGTCAGCAGCCGCTGGGCGTACGCCTCACCCCGGTCCGGGTCGGCCTTGCGCCGACGTACCAGCACCGGGATCAGCACACTGGTCAGCACGCCGCCGAGCAGGAACTCGTACACCTGGTTGGGCAGGAACTGGGCGGTGGTGAACGCGTCGCCGACGGCGCTGCCCAGCGCGGCACCGATCATCAGGTTGCGGATGAAGCCGGTGCCCCGGCTGACCAGGCTGCCGACCGCCATCACCGCGCTGTTCGCCGCGGCGCTGGTCTCCGCGACCACCTCCTGCGGCGGCGCGGTCGCCTCCACACCCGGCTGGTTCAGCGGCTCGGCGGAGATGAAGGTCGCCCCGTCGTACGGCCGGAGCCCGTCGTCACCCTGCGCGGCGTTCGCGCTGCGGTAGAGCCCGCCGCTCATCTCCAGCCTCCCAGGGATCCGTCGGAGCCGGTACCGGTCCGCACGCCATGACCATAGTCAACCCGGACCCGACATCCGCGCCCGGCGGATTGGTTCCCGTCCCCGCCCGATAGGCTGGCGATCCCATGTCCGAAGCCTCCACACCCCACGCCGCCGAACGCCGTGAGCTGACCACCGCGCAGCGCAACGCCGTCGCCGAGCTGCTCCGCGTCTCACCGGTCGCCGACGAGCTGGGCCGCCGGTTCGCCCGCGCCGGCCACGAGCTGCACCTGGTGGGTGGTTCGGTGCGCGACGCCCTGCTCGGGCGGCTCGGCGACGACCTGGACTTCTGCACCGACGCCCACCCCGACCAGACGTTACGGATCATCAAGGGCTGGGCCGAGTCGATCTGGGAGACCGGTCGGGAGTTCGGCACCATCGGCTGCCAGCGCGACGGCCTCCGGCTGGAGGTCACCACCTTCCGTGCCGAGGCGTACGACCAGGTCAGCCGCAACCCGGTGGTGGAGTACGGCACCAACCTCACCGACGACCTGCGGCGGCGCGACTTCACCGTCAACGCGATGGCGGTCAGCCTCCCCGACCACCGGTTCACCGACCCGTACGGCGGGCTGGACGACCTGGCCGCGAAGATCATCCGTACCCCGGGCACGCCGGCCGAGTCGTTCGGCGACGACCCGCTGCGGATGCTGCGGGCCGCCCGGTTCGCCGCCCAGCTCTGCTTCGCCGTCCACCCCGACGTACGGACGGCGATGACCTCGATGGCCGCCGACCTGGACCGGATCACCGCCGAGCGGATCCGCGACGAGTTCACCAAGCTGCTGTGCGGCACCGACCCGATCACCGGGCTGCGGCTGCTGGTCGACACCGGGCTGGCCGACCGGTTCCTGCCCGAGCTGACCGGCCTCAAGCTGACCATCGACGAGCACGCCCAGCACAAGGACGTCTACGAGCACACGTTGACCGTGGTGAGCAACGCGGTGTCCTACGAGACGGACGGCTGTGACTTCGTGCTCCGGATGGCCGCGCTCATGCACGACGTGGGCAAGCCGGCCACCAAGGCGGTCGGTGGGGACGGGCGGGTCAGCTTCCACCACCACGAGGTGGTCGGTGCCCGGCTGACCAAGGCGCGGATGAAGGCCCTGCGCTACCCGAAGGACGTCACCTCCCAGGTCACCAAGCTGGTCGGCCTGCACCTGCGGTTCTACGGGTACGGCCGGGGCGAGTGGACCGACTCGGCCGTGCGCCGGTACGTCACCGACGCCGGTGACCTGGTGGACCGGCTGCACAAGCTGACCCGCTCGGACTGCACCACCCGCAACCGGCGCAAGGCCGCCCAGTTGGCCGCCGACTACGACGCGTTGGAGGAGCGGATCACCCGGATCGCCGCCGAGGAGGACCTGGCCCGGGTCCGGCCCGACCTCGACGGCAACGCGATCATGGAGCTGCTCGGCGTGCCGCCCGGTCCGCTGGTCGGCCGGGCCTGGCAGCACCTCAAGGAGCTGCGCCTGGAACGCGGCCCGCTCGACCGTGACGAGGCCGAGGCGGAACTGCTGCGCTGGGCCCACGACCAGGGCCTGCGCTGAGCTGACCGACGGAAGGGGCCGCCCGGCACACCGGACGGCCCCTTCCGTCGTACGGTCAGCGGGTCTCGACCGCGCTGCCCTCGACCGGCGGCTTGCCGTTGGCCGGGGACCCGGCCGACGCCGCGCCGAGCTTGGCGAGCAGGGCCGACAGGTCGATGCCGGTGAGGTCGGAGCCGAGCTGGAGGCCCTGGGCCACGTTGCCGGCCACCGACTTGGTCAACGAGGACGCCCCGTCGGTGGAGATCACCGTCAGTTTGTCGATCGCGCCGATCGGGGCGCTGGCCGCCTCGACCACCTGCGGCAACATCTTGACCAGCAGGTCGAGCACGGCGGCCTCACCGTACGCGGCGAACGCCTCGGCCTTACGGGCCATCGCGTCGGCCTCGGCCTGACCGCGGGCCAGGATGGCCGTGGCCTCGGCCTGGCCCTCCCGCTCGACCGCCTCGGCGATCGCGGACCGCCGCCGCTGCTCGGCCTCACCCTCCTTGGCACCTTCGATCGCGTTGGCCTCGGCCAGCGCCGCGCGGCGGGCCCGCTCGCCCTCACCGGTGAGCCGGGCCTGCTCGGCGGCGGCCTGGGCGGCGGCGATGGTGGCCTGCCGCTGCGCGTCGGCGTTCAGCACCGCCGCGTTACGGGCCGCCTCGGCCTCCTGCTCCACCTTGTACCGGGCCGCGTCGGCCGGCTTGCGCACCTCGGTGTCGAGCTGACGCTGCTTCAGCTCGGCGTTGCGCTCGGCCACCTTCTGCTGCTCGGAGAGGATCGCCTGGTCCCGCTCGGCCTGGGCGAGCGGCCCGGCCGCCGCCGACTTCGCCTTCGCCGCGTCGATCTCGGCCTGGATGCCGGCCTGCTTCAGCGACAGGTTCCGGTTCGCCTCGGCGATCGCCTCCTCGGCCAGCAGCCGCTCCTGCTCGGCCTGCTGCCGGGCGCGGGCCTCGGCGATGGCGGCGTCCTTGAGCACCCGGGCCGCCTCCGGCCGACCGAGGTCCTGCAGGTACGACCCCTCGGCGAGGATGTCCTGGAGCTGGAAGGTGTCCAGCACCAGCCCCTGGTTGGTCATCGAGTGCTCGGCCTCCTCGGCGACCGCGTTGGCGAACGCCGCCCGGTCCCGGATGACCTCCTCGACGGTGAGCCGGCCGACGATCGAGCGCAGCGCGCCGGCCAGCACCTCCCGGGTGAAGTTGTCGATCTCGTCCTGCTGGTGCAGGAACCGTTGGGCGGCGGCGCGGATCGCGTCCTCGGTGCCGCCAACCTTGACGATGGCGACACCGTGCAGGTCGGCCCGGATGCCCTGCTTGCTGACCGCGCCCCGGATGCCGACGTCGATGCGGCGGCTGGACAGGTCGAGCGACTGGAGCTTCTGCACCACCGGCAGGACGAAGACGGACGCGCCGAGGACGACCTTCTGGCCGGAGTTGTCGGTGGACCGGCCGCCGTCGGCGGTCTGCGTGGTCCGACCCTTGCGGCCGGTGACGATGAACGCCTCGTTCGGGCCGGCGACCTTGATCCGGGAGAGCACGAACAACACGAGGACGAGGGCGAGGACGACCGCGCCACCGATGGCGATGAGGAGAGGCATGGGGGTTCCGTCTCTGCGAGAAGAGGGGTCAGTAGGTCTCGACGTGCACGCTGGTCTCGCTCAGCGTCTGCACCACGAAGATCTGCGCACCGAGCGGGATGGGCTCGTCGGCGCGGGCGTTGAGTTTCACCGGTTGGCCGGCGACGCGTACCCGCACCTCGCCGTAGCCGCCGGTCGGGATCGGGGTGACCACCAGGCCGAGCGCGCCGACCAGGTCGTCCCGGGTGGGGGTGGCGTCGGTGCGCATGTCGCGCGCCGCCCGGCTCAGCCGACCCGCCAGCCACGCGGTGGGCACCGCGGCGAGTGCGCCGCCACCGACCGCCGCCGCGATCATCCCCGGGGTACGCCCACCGAGCAGCTCGTTGACGATGGCCGCGCCGAAGCCGAACGCGCCGAGGAAACCGGCGACGGCCTCGACGGAGACCGGACCGTCGACGTCGGGATGACCGAAATGCAGGATTTCGCCGCCGAGCAGGGCGAGCGCGAGCACACCGACGCCCGCCCCACCGATGATCAGAAAGATGAGCGTCCCCGTGGCCACGACCTGCACGGTAGCGACCCGACGCAACGTTCCGCGTGATCATTTGGGGGCGATGGACACCGTCCGTTCGGCCAACTCCCTCGGCAGCGGCAACCGTTGCAGCTCGTGGCCGGCGGGGTCGGCGAGTACGACGTCCCGGTAGCCACCCGGCCGCCGGTAGAGCAGCCGGTCGTCGTCGACCCAGGCGACCTCGGCCACCGGCAGCGGGCCGAGCACCGCACCGGTGACCGCGTCGACCAGCAACGGCTCCCGCTGCCCCTGGACCACCACCCGGTTCCCGTCGGGCGACCAGGACCACGGGCCGGCCGGGTCGCCGGGGATCTTCACGAACCGGGTCGGCCGCCCGTCGTCGGCGGAGAAGAACTGCACCCCCCAGCGTGGATGGCGGCTGCTCTCGGACTGTGGCGCGAAGCTGTCGGTCAGCGGCAACGCCACCTCCCGGCCGTCCCGGGTCCAGGTGAAGGCGCAGTAGTCGGTGCAGCGGTACCTGACGGGGTCCACCCGGTACTCCCGGTACCGCCCGCCGACCTCCAGCACGCCGAGGTGGTGCACCCCGCCCCGCCGGACGGTCACCGCCAACCGGCGGCCGTCCGGCGACCACTGGACGTCCAGCGCACCCCGGACCCGCTGCCAGCGCAGCTTCCCGGTGGCCGCGTCGGCGAGACCGAGCTGGCCGGGGCGCTGCTCGTCCCGCACGGCGGTGACCGTGCCGGTGGGGGCCGGCCACACCTCGGCATATCCGCCGGCACGGACGTAACGGGACCGGGTGCGGTCCAGCACGTACCCGGTGCCGCCGGTCACGCCGCCGGTGACCACCCAGCCACCGGGTAGCGCCAACGGCCGGGTCGGCCAGTCGGCACCGGGGGTGGGCAGCAGCGTCGTACCGGGGGTGGGGCTCGGCGTGGGCCGCACCGGTCGGACCGGGTGCTCCGGCCGGATCAGCACGAACGGCACCACCAGCGCCACCGCCACCACCACCGCCGTGCCGACCACCGCGACCCGGCGTCGGGTGCGCAGCCGATGGCCCCGGGCCAGCGCCGCCAGGGCCAGCCGGGGCGACGGCCGCGCCTCGTCGGCGAGATCGTGTACGGCGGCCCGCAGCGCGTCCTCCGCCCGTCGGCTCATCGCTTCACCTCCGGGCTGCCGATGAGATCGTCGAAGGACGGCACCAGTTCCCGCAGCCGGGTCAGCGCGCGGGAGGCCTGGCTGGCCACCGTGCCGGCCCGGCAGCCGAGGATCGCGGCGGTCTGCTCGACACTGAGGTCCTCCAGGTAGCGCAGCGTCAGCACCGCCCGTTGCCGGGGCGGCAGCGTCCGGAGCGCGTCGCGCAGCAGCATCCGCAGCTCGCTGTCGTGGCTGCTGTTGCGCTCGCCGGGTCGTTCCGGCAACACCGCCACCGGGACCTCACGGCGCCGGGCCAGCCGTCGCCAGCCGGAGACCTGGTCGTGGTAGAGAATGCGGCGCACGTACGGCTCGGCGTCACCCCGGATGCGGGGCCACCGGGCGTACGCCTTGGCCAGCGCGTTCTGCAGCAGGTCCTCGGCGGCGTGCTGGCTGCCCGCCAGCGCGTACGCGACGCGCAGCAGCGCGTCCCCCCGTTCGTTGACGAACGCGGTGAACTCCCCGTCGGTGCCTTCGGTCACCGTTCACCTCCGTACCGAAGACGCTCGGCAGCGGGGAAACCTTGCCCCGTCCGACGCACTTTTGTCGCCGTCGCCTGCCGACCGCTCCCGCCTGCTCCCGCTCGGGACCGACGGGGGGCGTCGGGCACCCGTCCCTGGATCGGGGCGGCGGTCCGTTGCGGCCGCACCGCACCTGAAGCGTCTTCCGCTGCACAGTGCGTATATCGAACTACTTTCCCGCGCAATTATCGGCAGCTGGGAGTTGCCCGTTCCGCATGAGGGGGAATCCCTTGCGCTTGCGGTAAATCCTATCTAACATATTGACAACGCCAAATTGCTGATCCGAGATGAAGCTTCGGATAAATCGAGCCTTGACGCGTACCTCTCCTCTTCAGGGGGCGCCAGCAGGGGCGTTCTTTGCGAGCGAGGAGGGTTCATGAAGGAATTCAGAATCAGTCGACGGGACGGGTTTGTCGCGCTGGGCGCAGGACTCGGTGCCGCGCTGCTTGGTGCGGGTCCTGCCGGCCGGGCAGCGGCCGGGGCGCGCGAGGGCGTCTCTCGGGCCAGCTCAGCCCCGCCGGGTGCAGTCGGGTACAGCATTACGATCCTGAACAATTCGGCGCTCGATGGCATGAACGCCATCCTCTTCCAGGAGATGCCAGTCCTCCCGAGCGACGCGGTCACGCTCGCCTGGATGTCGAAGATGTGCCACCCGTCGACCACCGTCGAATACCAGTGGAACATCGACTACAACTTCGTCTGGGGTCAGGTCGGGGCTCTCGTCCCCGGAACGCAGTTCGTGGCGGGCCAGACCCTGTCGGCCGACCTGACCCAGAACAACCTGGTCACCCTCTCCTACGTCAAAGGCGGTTTCGAATTCGGGCCAACCAGTTCCTCCGGAAAGAACGGAAGCCTGATAATCAAGGAGGACAATACTGTCCCGGGGCCGGGGGACCAGGACCAGGGAAGTGTAGGGATCGGCATGTCAGGGGCCGGCACGTTCGTCGTGCCGACCCTGACCAACGCCAGCGTCGAGTTCGACCCGAAACCCACCTACTGGGTCGCCTTCGGGAGCTTCGAGAGCAGCGAGGTGATGGACGTCTCCGAACTCACCACACCGGCACAGGTGTCCTATCCCGCCGGCATGACCAGCGCGAAGGCCGTTTTCGACGGCAAGGAATGGAGCATCTCGTACGGGAGCTAGGGGCACCGCCCGGTGTCCCGGCGGTGCGTGAAGAATGGCCGCATGCGTTGGACCGTGCTGGACTCGCCGATCGGGGAATTCTCCGTCGCCACCGACGGGACGGCGGTCTGCGGCACGCACTTCGGCCGGGTCGCCTCGGCCGACGACGAGCCCGTCGACGGGTTGACCGGTCGGGCGGTGGCGGAACTGCTGGCGTACTTCGCCGGTGAGCTGACCGGGTTCACCGTGCCGGTGACGGTGCCGCGCGGGTCCGAGTTCGAGCGCGCCGTCTGGCGGGAGATGACCCGCATCCCGTACGGGGAGACGCTCACCTACGGCGAGGTGGCCCGGCTGGTCGGCGACCCCGGCGCGGCACGTGCGGTCGGGGTGGCCTGCAACCGCAACCCGGTCCCGGTGATCGTGCCCTGCCACCGGATCGTCGGCGCGGGCGGCAAGCTGGTCGGCTTCGGCGGCGGCCTGCCGCGCAAGGTGACGCTGTTGGAGTTGGAGGCGGGGGTGGCGCTGCGCCGCGCCTGGCTGCCCGAGGGGTGATCGCACAGTCCGTCCGCCCTGATCCGAGCGGTCCTCGCCACCATCGTCGCGGACGGCGACCCAGCGAGGAGGAGACGTGGCGTCGAGCGTGGTTGACCAGCCGAGCGACGAGTTATACAACTCTGGTATGGCCTTCACCCTGAACCTGAAGCCCGAGGTCGAGCAGCGACTCAAGGAACTCGCCGAGGCGGAGCACCGGTCGATGCACAAGACGGTCGAGGTGGCGGTGCAGGCCTACCTGGACCGGCACGACCGGGACGAATGGACCCGTCAGGCCGCCCGCCGGGTGTTCGAGGAGGACGCGGAGTTCTTCGAGATGCTGGGGGACAGATGACCCACCCCTGGCCGGACGCCGAGGACCTGCTGACCCTGCTCGCCGAGCACACCGGCCCCCGGAGCCAGGTGCGGGACGCCGGGATACTCGTGGCGGCGGCGGCCCGACCGCACGCGCGGTTGGTCGGACAGGCCGCCTACCCGACCGCGCTGGACCGGGCGGCGGCACTGCTGCACGGGTTGACGGTCTGGCGTCCCCTCGACCTGTGGAACGCCGGGCTCGCCTGGGCGGCGATGCGCATCCTGCTGACTCGTTCCGGCCTGCGCCTCACCATGCCGGCCAAGGACCGGATGGCGTTGACCGACGCGTTGACCAGTGGTGAGGTCGACTCGGTCGAGGAGTTGACGTTGCGGCTGTCGCCGTACCTGGAGATGGCGGGCTGAACACGCGAGGGCCGGGTCCGTACGGACCCGGCCCTCGGTGGTGCTGGTGGTGGGCGCGTCAGCGCTCGATGTCGCCCTTGATGAAGGACTCGACGGCGGCGTGCGCGTCGTGGTCGGCGTACTGCTCCGGCGGGGACTTCATGAAGTAGGAGGAGGCCGAGAGGATCGGGCCACCGACCTTGCGGTCCAGGGCGATCTTGGCGGCCCGGACGGCGTCGATGATGACACCGGCGGAGTTCGGCGAGTCCCACACCTCGAGCTTCAGCTCGGCGTTGAGCGGGGTGTCACCGAAGGAACGGCCCTCCAGGCGGATGTACGCCCACTTGCGGTCGTCCAGCCACGGCACGTGGTCCGACGGGCCGATGTGCACGTCGCTCTTGACCATCTCGTGCGGGATCTGGGACGTGACCGACTGGGTCTTCGAGATCTTCTTCGAGACCAGCCGGGTGCGCTCCAGCATGTTCATGAAGTCCATGTTGCCGCCGAAGTTGAGCTGGTAGGTGCGCAGCAGCTCGACGCCCCGGTCCTCGAACAGCTTCGCCAGCGCGCGGTGCACGATGGTGGCGCCGACCTGGCTCTTGATGTCGTCACCGACGATCGGCAGGCCGGCGTCGGTGAACTTCTGCGCCCACTCCGGGTCGGAGGCGATGAAGACCGGCAGCGCGTTGACGAAGGCGCAGCCGGCGTCGATCGCGGCCTGGGCGTAGAACTTGGCGGCCTGCTCGGAGCCGACCGGCAGGTAGCAGACGACCACGTCGACCTGGGCGTCGCGCAGCGCCTTGGTCACGTCGACCGGCGCGGCGTCGGACTCCTCGATGATCTCGCGGTAGTACTGGCCCAGGCCGTCGAAGGTCGGGCCGCGCTGGACGCTGACGCCGGTGGGCGGCACGTCGCAGAGCTTGATGGTGTTGTTCTCGCTGGCGACGATCGCCTCCGCGAGGTCCATGCCGACCTTCTTGGCGTCCACGTCGAACGCCGCGACAAAGTCCACGTCCGATACGTGGTAGTCGCCGAAGGTGACGTGCATGAGACCCGGGACGCGGTCGTTCGGGTCGGCGTTGCGGTAGTACTCCACGCCCTGCACGAGGGACGAGGCGCAGTTACCCACACCGACGATGGCGACGCGGACGGAGCCCATAGCGTCTGCCTCCTTCTTCATGACGGCCGCTCATTCCTGGACTCTCCAGGCGGAGGCGGGCTGTTGTTGTCTCGTGGACCGCCGGCCGTCCCGGGTCGCGGGACTGTCGGGGCACGGCCGGAGCGCTCGTTGGCGATGAGCTCCTCCAGCCAGCGGACCTCGCGCTCGCAGGCGTCGAGGCCGTGGCGTTGCAGTTCCAGGGTGTACGCGTCGAGACGCTCGGCCGCCCGGCCCAGCACGTCCCGAAGTCCCTCGCGACGTTCCTCGATCGTGCGGCGGCGACCCTCCAGGATGCGCAGCCGGGTCGCCTGGTCGGTGCGGGCGAAGAACGCGAAGTGCACACCGAAGCCCGTGTCGTCGTACGTCTCGGGCCCGGCCTGCGCGATCAGTTGGGCGAAGCGTTCCTTGCCCTCCGCAGTGATCTTGTAGACCACCCGACCTCGTCGGCTGGTCAGTGCGGGAACCTCCTCGGCGGTGGCCGGTGCGTCGGCGGCCTCGGTGATCCAGCCCGCCGCCTGCAACCTGCGCAGGGTCGGGTAGAGCGAGCCGTAGCTGATCGCCGCCCGGATGGCGCCGAGCTTGGCGGTGAGCTCCTTGCGGAGTTCGTAGCCGTGCATCGGGGCCTCCTGCAGGAGGCCGAGGATGGCGAGCTCGAGCACGGGCCACCCTTTCCTTACCCTCGGAGCGGCCGGTTAACCGCCTCGATGTATCGGACCGATACATCGCACGTTAGTACCTCCCCCGCTGTCAGGGCAAACCCCCGTTCTGCGCCAGCCCGTGCACGGATCGTGACGGTGGTCGCCCCACCCGATCGGAACGCGTACCCTTTCCCGCATGCGCACGTCTCGTCAGGTGGTCGACTACTCGCTGCAGAAGCGAGCAGTGCTGCGTGACGTGCTCGCCGGGCGGATCGGCACGTACGACGTGTGCGACGCCTCGCCCTACCTGAAGAACGCGGCCCGGTTCCACGGGGAACCGACCGAACAGCGGTGCCCGATCTGTCGGAGCGAGAACCTCACCCACGTCCACTACATTTACGGGGACGAGCTCAAGCAGTCCGCCGGCCAGGCCCGCACGCTGGCCGAGTTGCCCGCGCTGGCGATGACACTGCGTGAGTTTCAGGTCTTCGTGGTGGAGGTGTGCCTCGGCTGTGACTGGAACCACCTCGTCGAGCAGTTCCTGCTCGGCAGGGACGGGCTGGCCGACGGCGGTCCGGAACAGGGCGCTGCGGAGTCCGCCGCCGCCGCCCGGCAGGAGCGAAGGCGAGAGGCGCAACGGTGAACCTGGCTGATCCGGTCGACTCGGGTGTCGTACGACACAGACACCGCGACCGGCGGCCCATCGGCCCGATTGGCCCGAATGATGTGGAAATTGCAGCGCGCACCCGGCTCATCGCCGGCCTCATGGCGCGTGTGTCAGCTCACGGCAACCCGGTGGTGGCGCCCCCGCGTCCCACCGCGACCGGCAGGGTGTGAGGAATGAACTCGTACGGCGATCCCAGTTCCCCGCGCGCGCGGGCCCAGGTACCGGGTTCGAACGGCGGCCCCGGACCGGGGGCGGACGACGCGTACCCCCGATGGGGCGGTGACGACCGGGGTGCCGCCCCGTCGGGCCGGGCCTCGGTCGGCGGTGCCGCGCCCACCGGGCGGGCTTCGGCGGCGGTGCCCCCGCCGCGCGCGACAGGTGGCGCGGCCCCGGTCGGCCGGGCGACCCCGGGTCGGGCCTCGGTGCCGGTCTCACCGGCCGGGCCGGGTCGGGCCTCCGTGCCGGTCTCCCCGGCCTCGCCGGGATGGGGTGGCGGGGGTCGGGCCTCGGTGCCGGTCTCCCCGGCGGGCGGACCGGCCGGGCGGGCCAGCGTCGGGACCGCTTCCGCCGGCCGGGCCAGCGTCGGCGCGGCCTCGGTCGGCTCCGCGGGTCGCGCCTCGGTGGCGCGGGCCGGCGTCGCGCCGGTCGGCGGCGGCGGGCCGGGTGGGCCGGGCGGCCCGAACGGGCCGGGTCGCGGCTACGGCGGTGGTGCCGGCGGTGGGCGTGGACGCGGCCCGGGTGACCCGGACGCGATGGCGAAGGCCAAGCGGCGCAAGCGGATCAACCTGCTGATCGCCGGCTTCGCGGTCTTCATCATGCTCGCCGGCCTCGGGGTGGTCGGCTTCACCTACTACTCCACCACCGTGGTGCTGCCCAACCAGATCAAGCTGCCGCTCGCCACGACCATCTACGCCAGCGACAACAAGACGGTCATCGCCAAGGTGGGCGAGCAGAACCGCACCTTCGTCTCGATCAACCAGATCCCGCAGCACATGCGCGACGCGGTGGCGGCGGCGGAGGACAAGAACTTCTACGAGCACGCCGGTGTCGACTACAAGGGCATCGCCCGCGCCGCCTGGAACAACCTCTCCAACGGCGACAAGCAGGGCGCCTCGACGATCACCCAGCAGTACGCCCGCAACGCCTACGAGAACCTCCAGGACGACTCGTACGCGCGAAAGGTGAAGGAGGCGATCGTCGCCTCCAAGCTCAACGATCAGTTCACCAAGGAACAGATCATGGAGCACTACCTCAACACCATCTACTTCGGCCGCAACGCGTACGGCATCGAGGCGGCGGCGCAGACGTACTTCGGCAAGCCGGTCTCCAAGGTCGACGTGGCCGAGGCCGCCGTGCTGGCCGCCCTGATCAAGCAGCCGGAGCCGAGCGCCACCCACAAGGGTTTCGACCCGGCGCTCAACCCCGCCGACGCCAAGGACCGCTGGGACTACGTCATCAAGAACATGATCGAGATGCGCTGGGTCGACGCCCCCGGCCGGCCGGCGCATCCGACGGAGTACCCGACGAAGACGTTGCAGACCCCCAAGGAATCCCGGTCGGGCGTCAAGTTCGGGGTCAACACCCCGATCGGCAACGTCATCAACTACGTGTCGGCGGAGATGCGGGAGAAGAAGCTCTGCACCGACAACGACGCGGAAGTGACCGAGCGTAAGCCGCGCTGTTCGGCGATGCTCCGCGAGGGTGGTTACCGGATCAGGACCACCATCGACAACAAGGTGCAGAAGGCCGTCACCGGCGCCGCCCAGCGCAGCACCAAGGGCTCGGAGCTGGATGGCTCCCGCAAGAACCTGATGGCCGCCGTGGTCTCCATCGACCCGCGCAACGGCCGGGTGCTCGGCTACTACGGCGGGGACGACGGCACCGGTACCGACTACGCCGGCACCAACACCGACACCAACGGCAACGTCACCGGTGGGCACTCGCCCGGCTCCAGCTTCAAGATCTACACGCTGGCGGCGGCGCTGGAGGCCGGCAAGTCCGTCGAGTCGCGTTGGAAGGGCCGGGCGTTCACCCCGGAGGGCGTGAAGTTCCGGGTCAGCAACGCCGGCACCGACAACCCGTCCTGTGGTGACTCCTGCACGTTGCGGGAGTCGACGTTGAAGTCGTTGAACGTGCCGTTCTACCACGTCAGCCTCGACATCGGGCCCGACAAGATCGTCGACATGGCGGCCAAGGCCGGCGTCAGCATGATGTGGCAGACCAACGTGAGCCCGCCCAAGGGGCACGACCTGACCAAGGAGAAGGCCAGCGACCTCGCGCCCGACCCCTTCTACCATGTGGTCGCCTACGGCCAGTACCCGATCACCGTGCTCGACCACGCCAACGGCCTCGCCACCTTCGCCAACAAGGGCATCTACAACAAGGCCCACTTCCTGATCTCCGCCGAGAAGCAGAACAAGGAGACCGGCAAGTGGGAGAAGCTCGGCGGCGAGCAGCTCAAGCCGCAGAAGCGGATCAACCCGGACGTGGTCGCCGACGTGACCGACGTGTTGGAGGCCTACCCGGGCCGGATCAACCACACCCTGGCCGACGGCCGGAAGGCGACCGCCAAGACCGGCACCTGGGAGCTCAAGGAGGGCACCGACCAGAACGGTGACGCCTGGACCGTCGGGTACACCCCGCAGCTCGCCACCGCCGTCTGGGTGGGCAACAAGGGCAAGCGGGAAGCGATCAAGCTGAACAACGGCGCCAACATGACCGGTTCCTCCATGCCCGGCGAGATCTGGGAACGGGTCATGAACGGCGCGCTCAAGGGCGAGGAGAAGCTGGACTTCCCGCCGGCGGCGAAGGTCGGCGACCCGGAGTCCGGCAACGGCACCCCACCGCCGCCCCCGCCCCCGCCGCCACCGCCGAACCCGAACGGCCAGAACTGCGCCCCGACCGACCTGCAGTGCCTCCTCGGCGGCGGGAACCAGGGCGGCAACAACCAGGGCGGCAACCAAGGTGGGAACCAGGGCGGTAATCAGGGAGGGAACCAGGGCGGCGGTCCGCCGACCCCACCCAACCAGAACCTTCCCGGCCAGAACGGCGGGAACGGCGGCGGACTGCTGCCGACCCCGCGTACCCGGGAGTGAGCTGACCAGTACACCGACGAGCGTCTATGCCGCTGCCGGCGACCCGCAGACCTGCGGATCGCCGGCAGCGGCGTCTTTCGGCAGGCCCCCACCGGGGCGGTCCGCGCGGGGTGAAGCGGGCCGCCGGCGGAACATGCTGCTCGTCCGGGAGCCATTCATAGGGCAGGATGCATTCTCATGAGCACCCAGCCGACGGCCGGCATCGACGACGCCGGGAGCAGCGACCACCCGTCCCGATCGGACGGCTTCGTCCGAGGCGTTTCGGAGGCGATCGGCGGGCCGCTCGGCGACCATGCCGTCGCCGTCGACCGGCCCGCCGGCCGGGAGAGCCGGTTCTGGACGGCGGCCCGGATCGTGCTGGCCCTGGCCTGCCTGACCCTGGCCCTGCACTGGGTGCAGAAGGCGCCCTGCCAGAACGGTGCCTGGCAGAACAACATCCAGTACACCCGGATGTGCTACACCGACGTGTTGGCCCTCTATTACGCCGAGGGCCTGCACGAGGGCAAGGTCCCCTACCGGGACCACCCGGTGGAATACCCGGTGCTCACCGGCTACATGATGGGTGCCCTCGGCCTGCCGGTGCACGCCGTCGGCGTCGACGACCCGACGATCAACCAGGGCCGGTGGTTCTACAACGCCAACGCGTTGGCCCTCAGCGCGCTCGCCGTCGCCACCGTCGGGGTGATCCTCGCCCTGCGCCGCCGACGACCGTGGGACGGAGCCCTGTTCGCGCTGGCCCCGGCGCTGTTCCTCACCGCCACCGTCAACTGGGACTTCCTCGCCATCGGGTTGGCCGCCCTCGGGCTGGCCGCCTGGGCGAAACGACAACCCGTACTGGCCGGCATCCTGCTCGGCCTGGGCGGTGCGGCGAAGATGTGGCCGCTGTTCCTGCTCGGCCCGATCCTGATCCTCGGCCTGCGGGCGAATCGGCTGCGGGCCGCGTTCACCGCCGTCGCCACCGGCCTGGTCGCGCTGGTCGCGGTGAACCTGCCGACGGCGATCCGCTACCCGGACAACTGGGGGCGGTTCTTCGACCTGAACACCACCCGGCCCATCGACTGGGGCACGCTGTGGTACATCGGGCGGTACCTCGACGGCAAGGTCAACACCGGCACCCCCGGCGACCAGGGCCCGTTCCAGTGGCTGAACGGCAACATCCCGACCCTCAACAACCTGTCGTACGCCCTGTTCGGGCTGGCCTGCATCGGCGTGGCCGTACTGACTCTGCGGGCACCCCGCCGCCCCCGGCTCGCCCAGCTCGCGTTCCTGGTGGTGGCCGCCTTCCTGATCTTCAGCAAGGTCTGGTCGCAGCAGTTCGTGCTCTGGCTGCTGCCGCTGGCGGTGCTCGCCCGGCCCCGCTGGGGGGCCTTCCTCGCCTGGCAGTTCGCCGAGGTGTGCTACTTCGTCGCCTTCTACGGCGAACTGCTCGGCTCGGCCACCAGCCGCCCGGTCTTCCCCGAGGGGGTCTTCGTGCTGGCCTCGTCGCTGCGGCTCGGCACGGTGGTGGTGCTCTGCGTCCTGATCGTCAAGGACATCCTGCACCCGGAGCGGGACGCGGTGCGCCAGACCTATCTCGACGACCCGGACGGCGGCGTGCTCGACGGCGCCCCCGACGCCCCCTGGCTGACCAAACTCCGTCGCAAAACCCCCGACCCCGAACCCGAACCAGCCCCCACCCCCGCCTGACACCACGCAACCCCAACCCCCACCCAGACGCGCAAGTCCAAGACGGCCGTGCGCCCGTCAGGTTTGCGGGGGAGCCCGGCCGGCGCATGGATCAAGCCTGACCGCCCGGAGCCGGCTGGGCTCCCCCGCAAACCCCCACCGCAACCCGACCTCAGAGACGGAACACGACGGCATTGCCGACCTGTTGGCGGGTGATGCCCAACTGCTCGACCGGCGCGTCCACGGTCACCTCCCACGGCGTACCGACGATCTGGTCCCGCAGCACCACCACATTGCGTACGCCGAGGGTGCGCAGGTAGTCGACGCTGGTCTGGTCGGGGAAGGCCGCCGTCACCCGACGGACGTCGTCGAGCTGCTTCGGGGTGAAGCCGCTGCCGCCGTTGACCACCTGCTGGAAGCGGCTGGTCGACCAGAGCATCACCGGCTGGTCCTGGTTCTGGCTGCTGGGCAGCACCAGCAGCGGACCGTCCACCGTGCGCATCGCCGCCGGCTGCTCCGGCACCACCGGGTGCGGTGTGGTGTTCAACCCCTCCACGACCACCAGCAGCAGCGGCAGCAGGGTGGCCACGCGCAGCCACGGCGACGGCCGGGAGGACACCCGCTCGGTGCTCAGCTCGCGGACCCGCTGGGCGAGGGCACTCACCGCACCGGCGGCCAGCAGGCCGAGCAGCAGCGTCGTCCAGAGCATCATCCGACCTGGCGTACGCAGACCGTTGAAGCCCGGCAGGTGGTCGAAGAGCGGCGCATAGGTGAAGGTGCCGTCGAAGAACCGGGTGCCCATCGCCAGCACCATGGTGACCAGCACCCCGGCCAGCATGAACAGCCGGTGCCGCAGCCGCCACACCGAGAAGAACAGCCCGCCGGCCGCCAGCGCGTACAGCACGAAGCCCGGCAGCAGGGTCATCTCCGGATGCCAGGGCAGCGCCGCCCGCGCCCCCTCGTGCAGCCCACCCCAGATCCACGACTCGCCGGGTGCGGTGAAGAAGCCGCTCGCCGGTGGTGAGTAGACACCGATGTCGCCGATCGTCCGTTCCGCGTTGGGGTGCAGCTCGGCGACCTTGAAGTACGGCACCGCCAGTAGCGCGCCGACGGCGGCGAAGAGGAGCCCACCGACCAGGTCGGCCACGAACAGCCGCCGCCCGAAGGGCCGCCGCCCCTGCCGCCGCCGCCAGAACCACACCACCGCCGAGACCAGCAGGATGACCGCGAGGACGTACGCGAAGACCAGGCCGATGCCGAAGCCCAGGCTGAGCTGCCAGGCCGCGACCGCCCACCCGGCGTACGCCCAGCCGACCCGGCGGCGTTCGGGGCGGTAGCCGTGCCGCAGCGACCAGCCGTGGCCCCGGGCCAGCATGGCCAGCGCCAACGGGATACCACCGTTGGAGACGATGTGCAGGTGACCGGCCTGGGCGAGCAGCCACGGCGCGTACGTGTAGCTGACCCCGGCGACGGCCGACCCGATCCGTCCCGCGCCCAACTGCCGGGCCAGCACGTACGCCCCGAAGGTGGCCATCGCGTGCGCCAGCACGAACATGATGTTGTAGCGGAGCACGGCGGCGTCCGGGCCGGTGCCGAGCAGGCCGACCGGGGCGTACCCGAGCAGCATGTCGGAGAAGGCGAAGCTCCACGGCTCCGGGAAGAACGTGTTGGACTGGAACAGCTGCCCCGGGTCGGTCCGCAGGGCATGCCCGGACCAGGCCATCTGCCAGGCCTGGAGGCTCGGGTCCCAGTAGTCCTGGGGGAGCGTGTAGAGCGGGTAGCGCAGGGTCGGCCAGGTCATCCCCACGGCCAGCGTGAGCGAGCCGAGGACGGCGAGCGTCCACTCGTGCACCAGGAACCGGCCGGTGGCGTGGGCCGCCCGGACGGGGCGGCCGGGCACCGGTTCGGGCGCGGGCGCGAACGAGGTCCACGGATCGGCCTCGGCCGCCGGCTCCTGCTGCTCCGCTTCGCCCCCGGCCGGCCCGTCACCCCGGCTCTTCCCGGCCTCGTCTTTCCCGGCCTCGTCTTTCCCGGCCCTGCTTCTCCTGAGCCGGTCTTTCCAGGTCCTGGGCTTCGCAGCCGGGTCGATCGTCGTGCCGGCCTGGTCGGCTGCCACCGCGATCGTCGTGCCCTGGTCGGCTGCCACTGCGGTCGGCGTGCCGGCCCGGTCGGTCGCCACCGTGGTCGGCGCTGCGGCCTTCTCCGTGGTCGTCCCGGCCGGCTGGGCCTTCGCCCCGGTCGGCCCGGGGTCGGCCCCGGCCTTCCCACCGCCGGCCTTCCCACCCTCGGCCCGGCTCTCGTCGGTCACCGGGCCGCCCTCGGCGGGCTCCACGCCGGCTCCGTCGGCCTGCAAGTCGGGTCCGCCCGGCTCACCGACCGACCCGGCCGATTTGCCGGCGGACCCGGCCGGCTCACCGTCCGACCCGGCCGGCTCTGCGCCCGACCCGGCCGGCTGCGGGTCGGGTTCGGTGGCCGAGGACAGGGCCGGGGGCGGGGGCGGGTCGTTCCTGCCCGGCTCCGAACTGTCCCGCGCGTCGGGTGCCGGCCGGTCCTGCGGCGACCCGGGGGTGGGGTCCGTGCCGCCGGTCTGCCGTGGGGGTGGGCTGCCGCCCGTCGCGTTGGTGGTCATCGGCGCTCAGGCCCCCGTGCCGAGCTGCCCACGGAGGAAGGCGATGTCGGCACCCTGACCGGTCGCCCCGCCGGGGGTCTCCACGATGACCGGGGCGTCCGCCGCCCGGATCACCGCCACCAGCAGCTCCGGGTCGATGGTGCCGCCGTCGAGGTTGTCGTGCCGGTCCTGCCCGGAGTTGAATCCGCCCTTGGAGTTGTTCGCGTGCACCAGGTCGATCCGGCCGGTGATCGCCTTCACCCGGTCGACCAGGTCGAGCAGCTCCTCGCCACCGGCGTACGCGTGGCAGGTGTCGAGGCAGAAGCCCACCTCGTAGTCACCGAGGGCGTCCCAGAGCCGGGCCAGCGCGTCGAGCCGCCTGGCGCAGGCGTTGTCGCCGCCGGCGGTGTTCTCGATCAGGACCGGCACGGGGAAGCCACCGGAGTCGGCCGCGTACGCGAAGGTCTTGCGCCAGTTGTCGAAGCCGACGGCGAGGTCGTCACCGGCGTTGACGTGGCCGCCGTGCACGATCAGCCCCCGGGCGTCGAGCTGCGCCGCCGCAGTGGCGTGGGCCAGCAGGAGCTTGCGGCTGGGGATGCGGATGCGGTTGTTGAGGGTGGCCACGTTGATGACGTACGGGGCGTGCACCCAGAGGTCCACGTCGGCGGCGCGCAGCCGGTCGGCGTCCTCCCGGGGTTTCGGGGCCTTCCAGCCCTGCGGGTCGGAGAGGAAGAACTGCACCGCCTCGGCGGTACGGGTGGCCGCCTCCGCCAGCGGGTCGGCCTGGTCGACGTGGGCTCCGATACGCATGCAGGCGAGCCTACGTCCCGTCCCCGACGCCGGGTGGTGACGGCTGCGGGCAAGTCGCGCCGTCCCGCCGCCCCGTCCCGCCGCCCCGGTGCGCCGCGCCGCAGGGTGCGTGGCGTCACCCGGTGACCGCGGCGATCGTTGACCGAGATAGGGCAGTGGGACGAATAGTTGCAATTCGGCTATCACGTGACGATTGCCGTTGTACCGTCAGATAACAACAGGATGAAGCTCCGCGGGGTGTCCTCGATCCAACCTCATCGGTGTGGTCGTTCCTCCCCAGGTCCCACCCAAGGAATGCGGACGGGACGCCCCGCGGCCCCGTGGACAGGGGTCCACCGCCGGCCTTCGGGTGTCGCGGTGGGCCCCTGTCGCCCTTCCTGCCCGGCCGGGTCACCCCGTCGGGTCGACCTGCCCGGGCATGATCGTCGGGGCCGGGTATTCTGGTCCGGTTGTCCGCGTCCGGTCGGGTTCCCCCGCTCCGGGACGGGCACGACGCACGACCTCCTGCCACGGAAGGACCGTGGCCGCCTAGCCCACAGGAGGTGAGCACGTCTTGCGTCATTACGAAGTAATGGTGATCCTCGACTCCAGCCTCGAGGAACGCACCGTCGCACCCTCGCTCGACACGTACCTGAACGTGATCCGGACCGCGGGTGGCTCGGTCGAGAAGACCGACGTGTGGGGCCGCCGGCGCCTCGCGTACGAGATCAACAAGAAGGCCGAGGGCATCTACGCCGTCATCGACCTTCAGGCGACGCCGGAGGCGGTGGCCGAACTCGACCGCCAGCTGCGGCTCAACGAGTCCGTGCTGCGCACCAAGGTCATCCGGCCGGAGATGCGCTAAGCATTCAACCCCGGTTCGCCCGGATCAGCCTCGTCGGTGATGTCGTACGGCTCTGCGAGTCTGTACGACGCAACGATGAGTGCGCGAGGAGTTGGTCATGGCAGGAGACACCACCATCACGGTCATCGGCAATCTGACCGATGACCCCGAGTTGCGGTTCACCCCGTCGGGTGCGGCGGTCGCCAAGTTCCGGGTCGCTTCGACGCCCCGGTTCATGGACAAGACCACCAACGAATGGAAGGACGGCGAGCCGCTCTTCCTGGCCTGCACCGTGTGGCGGCAGGCGGCGGAACACGTCGCCGAGTCGCTCCAGCGGGGCGCCCGCGTGATCGTCTCGGGTCGGCTGCGTCAGCGGTCGTACGAGACCCGCGAGGGTGAGAAGCGCACCGTCATCGAGCTCGAGGTCGACGAGATCGGCCCGTCGCTGCGCTACGCCACGGCGAAGGTGCAGAAGATGTCGCGTTCCGGTGGTGGCGGCGGTGGCTTCGGTTCCGGTGGCGGTGGCAATCAGGGCGGCGGCGGAGGCAACTTCGACGACCCCTGGGCCTCTGCTGCTCCGGCTCCCTCCTCGCGCGGTGGTTCGGGCGCCAATTTTGATGAGGAGCCACCGTTCTAATGGCGCCGAGCGCCCGCGATCGTAAACCAGGAGCACGTGCAATGGCCAAGGCTGCGGCACTTCGCAAGCCGAAGAAGAAGGTGAACCCGCTCGACAAGGACGGGATCACCTATATCGATTACAAGGACACCGCGCTGCTGCGTAAGTTCATCTCCGACCGCGGCAAGATCCGCGCTCGGCGGGTGACCGGGGTCACCTCCCAGCAGCAGCGGCAGATCGCCCGTGCGGTCAAGAACGCCCGTGAGATGGCGCTCCTGCCGTACACCGCCACGGCCCGCTGAGAGGAGGCACCGACATGAAGATCATCCTGACCCAGGAAGTTTCCGGTCTCGGTGCCCCCGGCGACATCGTCGAGGTCAAGAACGGCTACGGCCGTAACTACCTGCTGCCGCAGGGCTTCGCGATCAGCTGGACCAAGGGTGCGGAGAAGCAGGTCACGGTCATCAAGCGGGCCCGCTCGGCCCGGGAGATCCGCGACCTGGGCCACGCCACCGAGGTCAAGGACCAGCTTGAGGGCCTGAAGGTCAACCTGAAGGTCCGCGCCGGCGACGGTGGCCGGCTCTTCGGCTCGGTCACCCCGGCCGAGGTCGTCGACGCCGTCAAGGCGGCCGGCGGCCCGGTCCTCGACCGTCGTCGGCTGGAGATGCCCGGTCACATCAAGTCGACCGGCGCCTACCCGGTGCGGGTCAAGCTGCACCCCGAGGTGTCCGCCAAGTTCGACCTCAACGTCGTCCAGGGCTGACCTCACCGCACAGCATCACCCGACATGGCCCGCACCGGCACCCGGTGCGGGCCAAGTCATGTCCACCCACGGCCCGGGGCTCTGCGGCGGCGTCCTCTCACCCCGGCAACCGTCGACCGCACAACACCCGGAGCCAGGCTCGGCGGCACCGCGGCCCCACCGACGCCGGGAGCACCGCGCGGGTCAGCCGATCGGCTGACCGGTGATCGCGCTGATCAACACGGTGGACAGGCCACCACCCACCACCGCCGCCGCCAACGCCACCGTCGCCGGCCGCCAGGTCGTCCCCACCCGGCGCAGCAGGACCGCCACCACCAGACTGCTCAGCAGCGACAGCCCGAACCGGGGTGCCCCCGCGACCAGGGAACCGAAGGCGTGCGCCCGGGGCGGTTCACACCCGCCGCCGCTGATGTCCGTGACACAGCCGGCCGGCGGCTGACCGTCCAGGGTCAACAGCCACAGAAACACCAGCACCGCCGGCACCAGGTAGCAGGCGGCGGTGTAGACCAGCGGGCGCAGCGGGCCACCCGGGTCCGGGTCGAGCAGGTCGTCCTCCAGGCGGCGGTTCCACGAACCGGCACCCACCGATCCGATCCGGTCCCGCAGTGCGGCCGTCGCCACCGACCGGCCCGACGCCGGCTCGGCCCGACGCCGGGGCACCGGCCGGGGCCTCGGTGCCGTGTAACCCACCACCGGAGAGCGGGGTGCCGAGGTCGGTGGGTCCATCCACCGGGGATCGTCGCCGGCCAGCCGGGTGCCCGACCAGAACCCCTCCGGCTGCTCACCCCACGGCCAGCCCTCGCCACCCGTCACCGGCTGCGAGGACCGGGGAGGCACCGACCGTTCCCACCGGTCGACGTCGTCCCGGGCCCGGCGGCCGACACCGTCGGCGTCCCACCGGTCGGCGTCGTCCCGGCCCCACCGGTCGTCACCGCCGGTGTCCCGGCGGCGGATCCCGCTCGTGTCCCGGCGGTCGATCCCGCCCGTGTCCCGGCGGTCGACCTCGTCACGATCCGCGGTCACCGACCCCCACCGGCCGACACCGCCCGTGTCCCGGCGGCCGACCTCGTCACGATCCGCGGTCACCGATCCCCACCGGCCGACGTCCGTCCGGTCCCACTGCGCGGTGTCGGTGAACCGGTCCCACTGGCCGGTGTCGTCGCTCTGCTCCCACCGCGACGCCCCGCCGGGACGCTCCCAGCGGTCGTCAGCCACCGGACTCTGCCAGCTGTGCACGCCGGACGCGTCCCACGGGTCCACCGCAGGCCGGTACTCCGGCTCCGGCTCGGCGGAACGGCTCCACGGGTCGCTCGCCGGACGGCTTCCCGGGTCGGTCAACGGCCGGGCCCACGAATCGTCGGTGTTGCGCCGCCGTCGCCGGGGCGGTTGCTCGGGTACGGCCTCCACCGGCAGGTCGGAGTCGTCACCGCCGGACCAGATCACCTCGGGCCGGCGGGACGGCGACCGCCGCGGGCGGGCCGTCGGGGCGGCCCCGGAGACCGGCGCACCCTCATCGGTGTCCGCCCGCCGGCTGCCGACGTACCCCTGATCCTGTGGGCGGTCGAAAGTCCACTCCCGGGTGTGGTCGGACTCGGGGGCCGCGGCGATGGCGCGGGTTTCCCGCCGTTCGCTCTCCCGCCGCCGTCTGGCGGCACGACGACCCACCCCGGAGACCGGAGGGGCGTCGTCGTCCTCGTCGTCCGGGGCGGCGTGCCGGCCACGGCCGTCGGCGTGGGCGATCCCCGACTCGACGGCCCACCGGGGCAGGTAGGCGTCGACGGGCTCCTCCTGGCCACGCTCGACCGCCCGGCGGCGGCTCGGCGTGCGGTAGCGGTCCGTCGAGGAGTGTGAAGCTGACAGGACCGGGTCGCCGAGGTCGTCCCACGGGGCGATCGGCTGACGCTCGCGCGGGTTGCCCTCCCCGCGCTCCCAGTCCCGGTAACTCACGGCCGGAGCGTGACCCTTCTCAACCGAAAGTGCAATCCGCTGTCCAGGTGTAGCCGTTTCGCAGAGATAGTACGGGAAGACCGACCCAAGAGCCTTACCAGAAATTATTCGTCCACAGGGTGGGGACAAAGAAACAGCAGGTCAGAGCCGTTGGGCCCGGATTTCCTCCACAGTTTTCCACAGGCTGTGCACACGCTGCGCACATGGTTGTCCACTCGCGTCCACAGGTTGTCCCGAGGCTCATCCACCGCGCCGGTTGAGGGTCTGACCTCGGGGTCCGTATCGTGGGGCACCGACCGGTCGCGCGATGGCCCCCCGATCGACCCGACCGGCAGGTGGCACACCACCGGCGTACCGCTGGGGCCAGCTCGACGCTGTGGAGGGGGAACCGTGTCGGTCACCGACGACATGCGGGCGGAGCCCCGGGCAGCGGGGCAGTCGTCCGCCCCACCGCCCCGCGACGGCCAGTTCGACAAGACCCCACCCCAGGACGTGGCCGCCGAGCAGTGCGTCCTCGGCGGCATGCTGCTCTCCAAGGACGCGATCGCCGACGTCGTCGAGATCCTCAAGTCGACCGACTTCTACCGGCCCGTCCACGCCACCATCTTCGACGCGATCCTCGACATCTACGGGCGCGGTGAGCCGGCCGACGGCATCACCGTCGCCGCGGCCCTCGCCGACTCGGGGGACCTCGCCCGGGTCGGTGGTGCCCCCTACCTGCACACCTGCATGGCGGCCGTCCCGACGGCGGCGAACGCCTCCTACTACGCCCGGATCGTCGGCGAACGCGCGGTGCTGCGCCGGCTGGTCGAGGCGGGCACCCGGATCGTGCAGCTCGGCTACGGCACCGCCGCCGGTGGCAGCCGCGACGTCGACGACGTCGTCGACCTGGCCCAGCAGGCGGTCTACGAGATCACCGAACGGCGGGTCAGCGAGGACTTCGCGATCCTCGCCGACATGCTCCAGCCCACCCTCGACGAGATCGAGGCGGTCGGCGCGCAGGGCGGCGTGATGACCGGGGTGCCGACCGGCTTCACCGACCTGGACCGGCTGCTCAACGGCCTGCACCCGGGGCAGCTCATCATCGTGGCCGGCCGGCCCGGTCTCGGCAAGGCGCTCGCCCTGGACACGCCGCTGCCCACCCCCGACGGCTGGACCACCATGGGTGAGCTCGAGGTCGGCGACCGGTTGCTCGCCGCCGACGGTACGCCGACCACGGTCACCGCCGCGTTCGCCGTGATGCGCGGGCGTCCTTGCTACGAGGTCGAGTTCTCCGACGGCAGCGTGATCGTCGCCGACGCCGAGCACCTGTGGCAGACCAGCACCCGGAGGTGGGCCCTCGCGCCGGCGGGCGGCATACCGGCAGACGCAGCTCAGGGCCCCGCCGAGGCCGGCGACGGCGTACTCACCACGGCGCAGATCGCGGCGACGCTGCGTACCGGCCCGGAGGGAAGCCCCCGCCACGCCGTCGCCACCTGCGCCCCCCTGCAACTGCCCGAGCGGGCGGTGCCCATCCCCCCGTACGGCCTGGGTGGCTGGCTCGGCGACGGCCGGGCCGACCCGGGTCATCTCGCCGGGTCCTTCCTGGCGACGCTGCGGGAGATCGGCGTCCTCGCGGACAAGCACATCCCCCGGGACTACCTGCGCGGCTCCGAGGCGCAACGTCGGGCGCTGCTCGCCGGGTTGATGGACACCGCCGGCACCCTCACCCCGACCGGCGACCTCCGGTACACCTCGACCTCACGTCGGCTGACCGGTGACGTACGGGAACTCGTGGTGGGTCTCGGGTACCGCTGCACGGTCACCGAGCAGCCGGCACCCGGTCGGACCGGGACGACGTACACGGTCGCCTTCGCCACCCAGGACGCCGTCTTCCGCCGCGAGCCCAGGGCGTCCGCCGAGGCCGTCCGCCTGCGCACCGACCCGGGTGTCCGGTACGTGGTGGACGTGCGGCCGGTGGCCAGCGTGCCGGTGCGGTGCGTGACCGTCGACAACCCGGACCACCTCTACCTGGCCGGCCGGTCGATGATCCCCACCCACAACAGCACGGCCAGCATGGACTTCGCCCGCAACGCGGCGATCCGGGCCAACCAGGCCGCCGCCATCTTCTCGCTGGAAATGAGCAAGGTCGAGATCGTCATGCGGCTGCTCTCGGCCGAGGCGCGGGTCCCGCTGCACGTGCTGCGCAGCGGGCAGCTCTCCGACGACGACTGGACCAAGCTGGCCCGCTGCATGGGTGAGATCAGCGAGGCGCCGCTGTTCGTGGACGACACGCCGAGCATGAACCTGATGGAGATCCGGGCGAAGGCGCGGCGGCTCAAGCAGAAGCACGACCTCAAAATGATCGTCGTCGACTATCTCCAGCTGATGACCTCACCGAAGCGCACCGAGAGCCGTCAGCAGGAGGTCGCGGACCTGTCCCGTGGCCTCAAGCTGCTGGCCAAGGAGGTCGAGTGCCCGGTGATCGCGGTCAGCCAGCTCAACCGTGGCCCCGAGCAACGCACCGACAAGCGACCGCAGCTGTCCGATCTGCGGGAATCCGGCTGTCTGACGGCGGAGACCCGACTCATCCGGGCCGACACCAATGCGGAAGTCACCATGGGCGAGCTGCTGAAGGCCGGGACGAGGGAAATCCCGGTCTGGGCGCTCGACGAGAACCTGCGGTACTCGCCCCGGACCATGACCCATGTCTTCCCGAGCGGTCGGCGCGAGGTGTTCCGGCTGACTCTCGCGTCGGGCAAGCAGATCGACGCGACGGCGAACCACCCTTTCCTCACCTTCGCCGGGTGGGTGCCGCTCGGTGAGCTGGCTGTCGGGGCGCGGCTGGCCACGCCGAGACACCTGCCCCCGCCGCTGGCGGTCCGGCCGTGGGTGGAGGCGGAGGTGGTGCTGCTCGCGCACCTGCTTGGTGACGGTTCGTTCGTCAGACGCCAGCCGATCCGGTACGCCAGCCGGGACGAGGAAAACCTGGTGGCAGTGGCCGAGGCCGCGAAGCACTTCGGAATCAGCGCCGTACGGGACGAGTACGAGGCCGCCCGGGTCACGACGCTCCGGCTGCCCGCACCGTACCGACTGGCCCGTGGACGGCGTAATCCGATCGCAGAATGGCTCGACGGGCTGGGGCTCTTCGGGCTGCGTTCGCACGAGAAATTCATTCCGCAGGCGATCTTCAGTATGCCCAAGGAGCAGGTCACGCTTTTCCTGCGCCACCTGTGGGCAACCGACGGTTCGGTCCATGTCAACAAGTCGGGTAGGGGTGGACGCGTCTACTTCCCCTCCACCAGTCGCAGAATGCTCGAGGACATCTCCCGTCTCCTCCTGCGGTACGGCATCACCGCACGCCTCAAAGTCGTTCCGGTAGCTGACCACCGTCCCCAGTACACCCTCGACATCTCGGGCCGGGACGACCAACTGCGGTTCCTACGGGAGATCGGGGTGCACGGCGAGCGCGCAGCTGCATGCGAAGCGCTGCTCGCCGTGTTGGAGACGGTCGTGAGCAACACCAACGTCGACACAGTGCCGACCGAGGTGTGGAGCCAGGTTCGGGATGTCCTGGTAGAGCGGGGCATCAGCCACCGCGAGTTCGCGCGGGCGATAGGTACACAATTCTGCGGCAGCGCCCTGTGGGAGCGCGCACCGAGCCGATCCCGACTGGCGAAGATCGCCTCGGTACTCGACGCCGCCGACCTCGAACTGCATGCCACCAACGACATCTTCTGGGACGAGATCACCTCGATCGAGTCGCTCGGCGAGCAGGACGTTTTCGACGCGACGGTACTCGGCACCCACAATTTCGTCGCCAACGGGATCGCCACCCACAACTCGATCGAGCAGGACGCCGATGTCGTCATCCTGTTGCACCGCGACGACTATTACGACAAGGAGTCGCCGCGCGCCGGGGAGGCGGATTTCATTGTTGCCAAGCATCGGAATGGGCCCACCGATTCGATCACGGTGGCGGCCCAGCTGCACCTGTCGCGCTTCGTCGACATGGCGATCGTCTGATCCGACGCTGTGGCCGGTGACTCAGCCGAGCAGCGGGAACCAGCCGGCGGCCTCGCCCAGCGCCACCCGGTCCCGGTCGATCAACGGCTCCCGACCGGTGGCCTTGCCCAGGTAGGTCAGATCGTCCCAGTCGGCGGGCCGGACGGCGTCGTCGCTGAGCAGGCCGTCCATGGTGGCGACCGCGACCTCGACGGCCAGCGGACCGGGCGGCGGCCCCTCGGGCAGGTGGTGCACCAGATCGAGGTGGTGTACGACGGCCTCGGTGGTCAGCGTGGCCAGGAAGTCGGGCACCCGCAGCACGTGCCCCTGGGTGGTGACGTGCCCCTGCGGGTCGGCGGCACCCGCCGCGCGGACGGCAGCCGGTGCGGTGTCCGCCCAGATTCGGACCACGCCGGTGGGCCGGTCGAAGGCGGCCGCCGAGCGGCGGACCCACCACGCGTGCCGGGCTGCGGCGTCGGGGTCCTCACCTGCCGGGAGGGACCGCCAGTAGCTGACGTCGTCGGTGTCGGCCGGCCCGTCGGCGGGGCTGGCCAGGGTGACCAGCGCCCGTTGGGCGTCGCCGAGCAGGTGGAAGAGCAGGTCGGCGACGACCCAGCCGCGACACCGGGTGGGTCGTTGCAGCGCCGCGTCGTCGAGGCCGGTGACCACCCGGGTGATCCCGTCGTAGACCTGCGCCAACGCGGTGTGCTGCCGGACGAACGTCATGCCGTGCAGCGTCGCACGAGCGGCGTGCCCCGGCACGGCGGTTGACGGGCCACCTACCGTGGCCACCCGGCAGTGCCGCCCGGCGGGACCGGGCCGGGCACGGAAGCGCCCGGCGGGACCGGGCCGGGCACGGGAGGGCGCGGCCCGGTCGTCGACGGGATCGCTCAGCCGAACATCTCGTCGAGGAAACCCTTGTGCTTCTTGCGCTTGTAGTGGCCGTGGTAGCCGTGGTGCTGCTGCGGGTGACCGTAACCACCGTGGGTGCCGTACGCGGGCTGCGGCGGGTAACCCGGCGGGGGCGGGGGCGGCGGCACGGCGCCGTAACCCGGCTGGTGGCTCGGGGCGGGTGGCGGCGGAGGCGGCGGTGGGTATCCGCCGGGCGTCTGGACGTGCTGCTGACCGGGGACGGGCCCCGGCTGACCGGGCGCGGGCGCACCGCGCTGCTGGTTCCAGTTCGCCTCGGCCTCGAACAGCTTTTCGAGTTCGCCACGGTCCAGGAAGATCCCCCGGCACTCGCCGCACTGGTCGATGACGACTCCGCTGCGCTCGTACTGGCGCATTTCTCCGCGACACTTGGGACAGGTGAGCTGCATCGCTCGACGGTACCCGGTCGGCGCAGTATTCAGGCGGTGGCGATCAGCGCCCCGGTCACCTCGTCGTCGTCGACCTCGTGGAAGTCGTCGTAGTAGGCGCTGACCGCGCCGAAGTCGGCGGGACGCCGGGCGCAGACCACCTCGTCCGCCTCGGCGGTGAGCATCTCGTACGCCTGCTGCGCGCCGACCGGCACGGCGACGACGACCCGGTGGGCACCGAGTCGCCGGGCGACCTGTACGGCGGCGCGGGCGGTCGCACCGGTGGCCAGCCCGTCGTCGACGATCAGGGCGGTGCGTCCGGTCAGGTCCAGTGGTGGGCGACCGGACCGGTAGCGGGCCTCCCGACGGTCGAGTTCGGCCTGCTCACGGCGTTGCACGTCGGCGCTGTCGGTCGGATCGAGTTGGGCGGCGACCTGGTCGTTGAGGACCAGCACACCACCGGGGCCGAGCGCGCCGAAGGCCACCTCGGGGGCCCAGGGCAGGCCGAGCTTGCGGACCACCAGCACGTCGAGCGGTACGCCGAGCCGGTCGGCGACCACCCTGGCGACCGGCACCCCGCCGCGGACCAGGCCCAGCACGACGACGTCGGGTCGACCGGCCAGCGCGGTGAGTCGTGCGGCGAGTTGCCGACCGGCGTCGTCCCGATCGTGGTAGCTGCTCATGTGCTCAGGTTTACGCCCTGCGGGCGGGGCGTGCCGGGGACTCGGCGGAACCGGGGTCCGGTGGGTGGTCAGGGCGGGTGCCCAGCTCAGCAGGGCGATGGGGTAGAGCAGGTAGCCGAAGCGGGTGGTGGGCATCAGCAGGATCGCGGCGAGCAGGCCGTACCCGCAGATCAGCGTGGTGGTGGCGGCGCTGCGCGGTGGGCGGCGGACGAGCCGGACGGCGATGGCGGCACCGGCGGCGACGAGCAGCGCGGCGGCGACGAGCCGACCACCGGGCAGGGCGGTGGCGATCAGGTGGCCGGGGAAGGGGGACTGGGCGGGGCTGGTGACCTGGCCGTGGCCCAGCGGGAAGCGGAACACGTTCTCCACCAGCGCGTCCCGGTCGACCAGCAGGGCGGGGAGCAGGGCGAGGGCGGGTAGGCCGAGCGCACCGACGGCGACCCGCAGCCCGGCCCGCCGGGTGGTCCCCCAGAAGATCAGGGCCAGCGCGACCGGCCAGGCGAAGAGTTTCAACGCGCCGGCCAGCCCGACCGCCACCCCGGCCCCGCCGGGCCGTCCGGCGGCGGCGAGGGCCAGGGCCAGCAGGCAGAGCGCGAGTACGGGCAGGTCGTCGCCGCCGGTGGCCAGGGTGAGCGCGCAGATCGGCAGGACGGTTGCCGCCTGCACGCCGCGCAGCACCGCCGCCGCCCCGACCCAGCCCTCGTCGGCCCGGCCTCCGCCGGGGCTGGCGGTCCGTTGCAGGGCGACCACGGCGAGCGCCAGTGCTGCGGCGGTGACCAGCGCGAACCAGACGCGGGAGTCGGTCCACCAGGCGTCGGCGGCGGCCCGGGGCAGCCCGAACAACGCCATCCCCGGCTGGTACGGGGTGTAGCCGAGCAGCCGTTCGTCGGCGGGCAACGCGGCGATGGCGTCCGGCCCGAGGTAGGGGGTGCCGTGCTCGGCGAGCCGGATGCCGGCCTGCTCGACGACCACCACCTCCTCCTGGGCCCGGTCGGTCCGCCCGGCGGCCCGCTGCCCGGCCTGCACGAGCAGCGGGAGCAGGGCGGTGCCGACCCAGGCGAGGCCGGTGACGATCGCGCGGGCGGTGGTGCCGGCCAGCCCGGGGCGGCGGCGTCGCAGCAGGAACTGGGCGGCGACCAGGAGGGTCGCGGCGAGGTAGCCGACGGCGGCGACGCTCCCCCAGCCCCGGTGCGGCGGCAGGGTGGAGGTGGCGGCGGTGACGGCGGCAAAGGCTGCGGAGACGGTGTAGAGGCCGAGGTCGAGGGCGAGTCCGCCGGCTGCGGTGTCGACGGTCCGCCAGCGGCGGGCGGCTCGGTCGGCGACGGTCACGCCGGCAAGTGTGGCAGACCGGTCGCGCGGTTCCGGGCGGGCTGGCGGCGGCCGGGGGTGCTGAGGCGGATGACCGCGCCGGTGTCGTGCAGCGGGGTGGCGAGGGTGCCGGGCCGGCCGCCGGAGCCGCGTTGGAGGGCGGCGAGGAGCGCGCCGGCCGGCAGTGGGCGGGCGAACAGGTGCCCCTGGCCGGCGGCGCAGCCGAGTGACCACAGGGCGCGGCGTTGCGGTTCGCTCTCCACGCCCTCGGCGACGACCGCGAGGTCGAGGCTGCGGCCGAGGTCGAGGGTGGAGCGGATGACGGCCGCCGCCTCCGCGGAACTCTCCATCGCGGTGACGAAGCTGCGGTCGATCTTCAGCTCGTGGACCGGGATGCGGGAGAGCAGGGAGAGGGAGGAGTAACCGGTGCCGAAGTCGTCCAGGGCGAGCCGGATGCCGGAGTCGCGCAGTCGGCTCAGCACCCGGTCGACCACGTCGAGTTGGCTGAGGGTGAGCGTCTCGGTCAGCTCCAGGACCAACCGGTCGGGGGGGAAGTCGTGGGCCTGGAGGCGGGCCAGCACCGCGCTGGGGAATCGGGCGTCGAGCAGGCTGCGGGGGGAGACGTTGACCGAGACCGGGAGGTCGAAGCCGGCCGTCCGCCAGGTGACGGCGGCGACGAGTGCCTGGTCGAGGATGGCCTCGGCGAACGCGGGGAGCATGCCGGAGCGTTCCACCGCCTCGATGAAGCGCAGCGGGTCGATCACCCCGTGCCGGGGGTGGTGCCAGCGGGCGAGGGCCTCGGCCCCGGTCACCTCGCCGGTGCCGAGGTCGACGAGCGGTTGGAAGTTGACGGTGAACTCGTGGTCGGCCACCGCGCGGGGCAGTTCACCGCCGAGGGTGAGCCGGCGCAGGTCGGCGGTGTCCCGGGTCGGGGCGTACGTGGCGATCCGCTGGCCGGCCCGTTTGGCCTGGTACATGGCGACGTCGGCGCGGCGCAGCAGCTCCGGCATGCCGCCGGTGGCGGGGGCCGCCGCGATGCCGCCGCTGGCCTCCACGCTGATCCGCATGCCGTCCACGTCGAGCGGTTCGTGCAGGGCACCGAGCAGGGTCTCGGCCCGGTGGGCGGCGACGGCGGGGGCGGGCAGGTTGCGCATCAGCACGGCGAACTCGTCCCCGCCGAGGCGGGCGACCAGGTCCTCGTCGCGGGCGGCGGCGCGCAGCCGGTCGGCGACCTGCATCAGCACCTGGTCACCGGCGGCGTGGCCGAGGGTGTCGTTGACCTCCTTGAAGTGGTTGAGGTCGATCAGGACGAGGGCGGTCACCCCCTCGGCGTGCCGGGTGCCGAGCTGCTCGGTGCCCCGGTCGAGCAGTTGCCGGCGGTTGGCCAGGCCGGTGAGCGCGTCGTGGCTGGCGGCGTGGGCGTGTTCGGCGGCGACCCGGGCCAGTTCGGCGTACGCCTGGGCGTTGCGGACGGCGGTGCACAGGGCGGAGGCGAAGGTGCGCAGGGTGTACTGCTCGCGTTCGTTGAGGCGTACCGGGCCACGGAACCGGAGTCGGAGCATCCCGACGTCGGCCGTCCGGTCGTGGCCTTCGAGCCGGGCGGGCAGGACGGTGCCCTCGATGTCGCTGGGGGTGCCGGCGGGACCGTCGTAGGTGATGGTGCCGCTGGCTCCTCGTACGGTGCGGCCGGCGTCGCGCAGCTCGATCTCGACCTCGTCGGCGGAGAAGAGTTCGGTGGCCTGGGTGACGGCGGTGGTGAGGACCTTGTCCAGGTCGACCACGTTGAGCGCGTCGGTGGTGCGGGCGAGGCGCTGCCAGGCCTGCTGCTCGGTGCGGGACTTGACCTGGTTGGAGTAGAGCAGGTGGAGGCTGAGCACCAGGGGCGGCACGGCCAGCAGGAGCCGGGGGTCGGCCTGGAGGATGGCCAGGGTGACGGCGATGAGGACGAACCGGGCCAGCACGCTGGTCAGGCGGAGCCCGAGGTCGTCCCAGAACAGTCTGCGCAGCGCGGTGCCGGTGGCCATCGCGATGACCGGCAGGGTGAGCAGTTCGTCGAGGACGACCGCGACGAGGTAGGCGAGCCCGATCATGCCGATGACGTGTCGGAGGTCGGTGTCCTGTGGTGACCAGCCGAGGGTGTGCAGGGCGATGCCACCGCCGGCCGCCAGCAGCATGCTCTTGGCGATGCCGAAGGCGGTCTTGAGGGGTGAGGGCTTCATGGAGAGCAGGGCGATCGCGACGCCCGTGCCGGTGGTCAGCACGACCAGGGGTGCGGGGGCGACGGCCAGGCCGAGGACGATCGCGGTCTCGCTCCAGGATATTGCGTGGACCGTTGCCCGAATTCGAATTCGCCAGTTGATCCGGACGCCGAGTGCGGCCATGAAGGCCAGGGCGACGGATCGGGTGAGGTCGCCGCCGGTGAGGTCCAGGTGGACCAGTTGGTACAGGGCGACGGCCGCTGCTGCGGTGGCCACCACGCAGACGAGGCCGACGTGCAGCGTCAGCTGCCGCTCGGCCTCCGTCTTGCCTTCGTCCGGTCGTGCCATCGTGTCCTCGACAACCACTCCGTGTCGCTGAGCAGAGGCCAAGGCTACGTGGGGTCACGCCGCCACCACAATCGTTCAGAGCCACTCGTGTGCGGACATCGCTTTCGCCTCCCCTGGTCGCCGTGTCCGACCTTCCGGTCGGGATCTGACAGGGGACAGCCTAAGGGCGGTTAGGACGATTTTGGAGGTATAAATGTAACTATGAGCGATAGGTGAGAATTGAGTGCAGGTTGGTGACTTTCCGTTTCCAAGGGGAAACGGAGTGCTGAGTGCTCCTGACCGTTCTCGTTAACGCTAGATAATGGTGCAGCGGCGGGGTTTGCGACATCGGGTGAGGGTCGCTGGTTGGAGCAACTGTGCGGTGACCGGCGGGTGAGTGCGACGGATCACCCGATTGCGGAACGCAGCGTAGTCGTGTGGGCGCGCTGGTGCCAGTGCCGACGAAGTGGCCCGGTGGCGATTCGCGGTCGCGACGCGACGTTGGGTTTCTCGCCCGTGACGACGGGGTGTCCGATCTCTCGTGCGATGACGTTTCCCGCTCTCCCGCCGACCCGAGAACGTATTAGTGGCGACCGATGAAATCGACGGTGAACTATCGATCACGAATCATCCCGTACGGCGTCGACCCGCTTGATCCCCACCGCCCGGGGTGAATGGGACGTACCCCCCGGTCGGACCCGCCCGCTAGGCTCGCGGACGTGACCGATCCCGCGCAGCTCAGCCACGTCGACGCCGCGGGCGCGGCCCGCATGGTCGACGTCTCCGCCAAGCCGGTGTCCGGCCGGGTCGCCGTGGCCGCCGGCCGGCTGCACACCACCGCCGAGGTGGTGGACCTGCTGCGCCGCGACGGGCTGCCCAAGGGTGACGCGCTGGCCGTCGGCCGGCTCGCCGGCATCATGGGCGCCAAACGCACCCCCGACCTGATCCCGCTCTGCCACCCGATCGCCCTGCACGGCGTCGACGTCGACCTGCGCCTCACCGACGACACCGTCGAGATCACCGCCACCGCCCGCACCGCCGACCGGACCGGGGTGGAGATGGAGGCGCTGACCGCGGTCGCCGTCGCCGGGCTGGCCCTGATCGACATGGTCAAGGCGGTCGACCCGGCCGCCACCGTGGACGCCGTCCGGGTGCTGCGCAAGACCGGCGGCAAGACCGGCGAGTGGGTGCGCCCCCAGGACCGGCCGTGATCCGGGCCCGGGTGATCGTGGCGTCCAACCGGGCCGCCGCCGGGGTGTACGCCGACACCAGCGGCCCGCTGCTCGTCACCGGCCTGCGCGAGCTGGGCTGCCAGGTCGACGAACCGGTGGTGGTGCCCGACGGCGAACCGGTCGGCGAGGCACTGCGCGCCGCCCACACCGACGGGATCGACGTCGTGCTGACCAGCGGCGGCACCGGCATCACCCCCACCGACCGGACCCCGGAGGTGACCCGGGCGCTGCTCGACCACGAGATCCCCGGCATCGCCGAGGCGATCCGCGCACACAGCCGGGACCGGGTGCCCACCTCGGCGCTGTCCCGGGGGTTGGCCGGGGTGCTGGGCCGGATGCTGGTGGTCAACCTGCCCGGCTCGCGGGGCGGTGCGAAGGACGGTCTGGCCGTGCTGGGGCCGATCCTCGCCCACGCGGTCGACCAGTTGCGCGGCGGCGACCACTGACCGCACGGCCGCCCCGGCGGCGATAGGCTCGCGGGGGTGAACGCGGAGCCCCGCGTCCCGTCCGAACGGAGGCCCCCGGTGAGCACGGAAACCGCCGCCACCGCGGCCCAGGTCGCCGCGCCGCCGCCGGCCGGATGGGAGGAGGCCCGCTCCCGGGTCTACGCGGTCGGCCTGGCCGCCGCCCTGCCCGCCGTCAACCGGGCGCTGGCCGACGCCGACGGGCACACCCTGGCCGAACCGTTGACCACCCGGACCGACCTGCCGGCCTTCCCCACCTCCAGCGTCGACGGCTGGGCGGTGCGCGGCACCGGCCCGTGGGACGTCGTGGGGCGGGTACTCGCCGGGCACACCCCGGCCGGGTTGACCGCCGACGGCACCACCGTCGAGATCGCCACCGGCGCGATGGTCCCCGCCGGCACGACCGCCATCCTGCGCATCGAGGACTCGGGTCGTACCCCGGACGGGCGGGTGACCGGCACGCCGCGCCCGAACCCGGAGTGGCGGGAGCCGGGCGAGGAGGCGGTGGCCGGTGAGGAGCTGCTGCCGGCCGGCACCCCGGTCGACCCCGCGCTGATCGGGCTGGCCGCCTCCTGCGGGCACGACCAGCTCCGGGTCCGCCGTCAGCCCCGGGCCGCGCTGCTGGTCTTCGGCGACGAACTGCTCACCGCCGGTCCGCCCGGATCGGGCCGGGTCCGCGACGCGCTCGGTCCCGCCGTGCCGTCCTGGTTGCGCCGCTACGGCTGCCAGGTGCGGCCCTCCGACGTGGTCGGCCCGGTGGCGGACACCCTGCCCGCCCACGTGGCCGCCCTGCGCGGGGCGCTGGCCGTGGCCGACCTGGTCTGCACCACCGGCGGCACCATGCACGGCCCGGTCGACCACCTGCACCCCACGTTGGAGGCGCTCGGCGCCGACCACGTGGTCAACACCGTCGCCGTCCGGCCCGGCTTCCCGATGCTGCTGGCCCGGCTGGTCGACGACGACGGACGGGTCCGTTTCGTGGCCGGGTTGCCCGGCAATCCGCAGTCCGCGATCGTCGCCCTGGTGTCGCTGGTCGCGCCGCTGCTCGCCGGGCTCCAGGGCCGGGTGCTGCCGGCACTGCCGTACGCCACCCTCGCCGGGCCGGTGCCCGGCCGGGGCGACTACACCCACCTGGCCCTGGTCCGGCTGGACCGGGCCGCCGGCACCGCCCACCCGGTCCGGCACGTCGGCTCGGCGATGCTGCGGGGGCTGGCCGGCGCGGACGGGTTCGCGGTGATCCGGCCGGGCACCTCCGGCGAGGTCGGGGCCCGGGTGCCCGTCGTACCGCTGCCGTTGCTGCCCGGGGAGCGCACGTGGTGACGGCCGACCCCACCACGGCCCTGCTCGCGGTCACCGACCAGCCGCTGGACCTGGCCGCGCACGAGGCGGCGGTCGCCGACCGCCGGGCCGGCGCGGTCGTCTCCTTCCAGGGCGTGGTCCGCGACCACGACCACGGCCGACCGGTCACCCTGCTGGAATACGAGGGCCACCCGAGCGCCGTCGAGACGCTGCGCGCGGTGGCCGCCGAGATCGCCGCCGACCCCGACGTCTACGCGGTGGCCGTGTCGCACCGCATCGGTCGGCTCGACATCGGGGACGTGGCGCTGGTGGCGGCGGTCAGCACGGCACACCGGGCGGCGGCCTTCGCGGCCTGCGCCCGGCTGGTCGACGAGGTGAAGGCGCGGCTGCCGATCTGGAAACGGCAGGTCTTCGCCGACGGCACCGAGGAGTGGGTCAACTGCCCCTGACCGTGGCGTCGTGCCCCACCGGGCCGGCCGGGGTCGGCCGACCGTGGCGCGGGCCGGGCGGGGTCAGCGCCGACCGGCCGTGGTGACACGGGCCGACCGGTCGGGATAGAAGGCGGGCTCGGCACCGGGCCGCCACGGCAGGGCGGCGACCAGCACGATCAGCGCCAACGCGAGCGAGTTCTCCATGAGCGCGCCGAACAGGCCGTTCTGGTAGTGGGACACCTCGGGCAGCTTGTGCTCGTACGGCCAGATCGGCGAGATCACGAAGAGCAGGTACAACCCGAGCGCCGCGACCCCGTGCCGCAACCCGGTCAGCGTCGGGTACCAGATCGGCGGGCGCAGCCCACTCACCCCGGGTGGCCCGCCGAACGACTGCGGGCCGGTACGCACCGACAGCCCCCGACTCGCCTCACGGCGGCGTACGGCGGCGTCGGCGAGCACGACGATCGCCGGGATGACCCAGACCAGGTGGTGCGACCAGGAGATCGGGCTGATCACGTTGGCGGTCAGCCCGACCAGGGTGAACGCGGTCAGCTCGTCGCCGTCGGCGCGGGCGTTGGCGGCCCGGGACAACCCGACGGCCAGGATCAGCACCGAGAACGCCAACCAGAGCAGACCGGGCGTCTCGATCGAGTCGTAGAGCCGGGCCAGAAGGCCGGCCAGCGACTGGTTGGGCGTCATGTCGGCGGCCCCGACCCGCTCGGTCTGCCACAGCACCCCACCGAAGTAGGCCCGCGACTCGGTGCCGACCAGCGCGAAGCTGCCCAGGGTGACGCCGATGATGGTGCCGACGGCGGTGGCGGCGACCCGCCACTGCCGGGTGACCAGCAGGTAGACGATGAACAGCGCCGGGGTGAGCTTGACGGCGGTGGCCAGGCCGATGCCCATGCCCGCCCAGGACCCGCTGTAGAGCAGCCGCAGGAACGGGCCGTCGGTGCCGCGTCCGTGGGTGCCCCGCCGGGAACGCCAGCGTAGACCCACCAGGTCCGCCATGATCAACGCGAAAAGGAGCAGGTTGACCTGCCCGTACCCCAGGGTCTCCCGGACCGGTTCGAGGGCGGTGGCCATCGGGGTGGCGATGGCCACGGAGTACCAGAGCGGCCAGCCGAGCCGGTCGACGATCGGGCGCAGCAGCGCGGCGAGGATCACCGCCAGCGCGGCGATGCTGCCGGCCGCGTTGATCCAGCCGGCCGCCTCGATCGGCAGCATCGCCATCGGCAGCATGGCCAGCGCGGCGAAGGGCGGGTAGGTGAAACCCAGCGTGGTGGTGGGCGCGATGAACTCGTACAACTCGTGCCCGCTCGCCCACCACACCACCGCGCCGTGGTAGATCTTCATGTCGAAGAAGTTGTACGGCCGCCCGAAAGCACCGATGGCGAGCCATGCGGCATAGGCGACGGCGGCCACGATGCCGACCCGTACGACTGTCCTACGATCGATCCCACGCGTTGCGCGACGGACTGGGGCGAGGCGGTCCGCCCGTCTACCGACGGTCGTCGGCATGGCGTGGCCACCCCCATACCAAGGTCGTCCTACCCGTCCAGGTCCGGTAGGGAGCCTAGAACGGCGCCTCACGTTGCTGCCTCCCGCGTTATCCGACCGTGTCCGATCCCACACCAGTTTTTGACATTTCCACCGCGTTAACGGGTGTCGGGTGGTTCAGGTAATTCGCGGCCTTACGGGGGGTGGTGGCCGAATCGATGCAGGTCAGCCGGGAAGCCGGCGGGCGGCGGCGGCCGACCGGACGGCGATCCGGGCCTCCCGCCGGGCGGTGCGCACCGCGCGACCGACCGACCGTCGAGAGTGGCCGATGCGGTGACCGGCCCGCCAGCGTAGGCCCGGCTTGCCCTCGGTGTCGGCTGCGGCGAGCAGCAGACCACCGAAGAGCCCGAGGTTCTTCAGGAAGTGCACCTGGTTGTTGTTCCGCGTCGTCGGATCGTCGTCGTCCCAGAACGGGTGACCGGCGGCGGTGGTGGGCACCAGCGTGCCGGCCAGGACCAGTGCGGCCGGCCGGGTGAACTTCCCGGTGGCCAGCATCAGGCCGGCGGCGAGCTGCACGGCGGCGTTGGCGCGGATCAGCGTCTCGGGGTCCGTGGGGAGCTGCGGCGCGGCCCGCTGGATCAGCGGAGCGACCCGGTCGGTGACCGGCCGGGCAGCCGGCACGAGCCGCTGGGGGTGTTGGAAGTTGCGGGCGCCGCTGACCACGAAGATGCCGCTCAACATGACACGGGCGAGGGAGCGCACGGGTTTCATTGCTCAGTCATACCCCGTTTGGACCCCTGCTATCCGGGCAACGGCCGATCCGGAGCGCTCTGCGTGCCGTCGTCCGAAGCGGGGCGCGCCGCTGTTCCGGGCCGTGCCGCACCGATGACACGCCACGCCGAACCGGGCGACCGTCGCTGATGGACCTGCCACGACCGGTAACGTCGCGCCGGTGACGACCCTGCGGTTGCGTCCCGAGGGCCCGGCCGACGCCGGCCCGATCCGTCGGGTGCTGGCTGCCGCCTTCGCCCGCCCCGACCGCACCACCCCCGGTGAGGTCGCGCTCGTCGACGAGCTGCGCGGCAGTGCGGCGTGGCTGCCGGAGCTGGCAATGGTCGCCGAGTACGGCGGCGAGGTGGTCGGGTACGCGCTGCTCACCCGGGTCCGGGTCGAGGCCGACCGGGAACGCGCCCCGGCGCTGGTGCTCGGGCCGGTGGCGGTGGCCCCGCACCGGCAACGGGTCGGGCACGGCACGGCGGTGGTGCAGGCCGCGCTGGAGGCCGCCACCGAGCTGGGCGAGCGGCTGGTGGTGGTCCTCGGCGACCCGGCGTACTACCGGCGGTTCGGCTTCACCCGGGCCGACCGGATGGGGCTGGTCAGCCCCTGGTCGGGGCTGGGAGAGCCGTGGCAGGCGCTGGTGCTGCCGCCGGAGACCAGCGACGCGCCACCACCCCCGCGCGGCGAGGTGGTCTTCCCACCCCCCTGGTCCCGGGTCTGACCCCCGTGGCCGGTGCCGGCCGTCCGGCGGGTCCGGTCGCCCCGTGGCCGGTGCCGATCAGGCCGGCTGGGTACGCAGGTAGCGGCCGAAGTGCGGGACGGTGAAGGCGACCGTGCCGCGTTCCCCCGAATAGATCAGACCCTTCTTGATCAGCGCGTCCCGGGCCGGGGAGAGACTCGCCGGCTTGCGCCCCAGCGCACGGGCGATCTCGGCGGTCGGCACGGCGGCGTCCATGTCGTCCCGACCACCGCCGTCGGCCTCGCCCGCCACCTGGGACAGGGTCGCCATCGCCCGCATGTACTCGCGCTCGGCAGGGGTGGCCCGCTCGAACCGGGAACCGAAGAAACCGACCGCCAGCTCCGCCTCCGCCTCCGGGGCGGCGACCCGGACGTCCGCGTCGGTGATCGGGGAACGGGGCGCATGGTCCCAGGTCGCCTTCCCGTACGCCTGGACGAAGTACGGGTAGCCGCCGGACGCCTCGTAGAGCAGGTCGAGGGCCTTCTGCTCGTACTCCACCTGCTCCCGCCCGGCCGGCGCGCACAGTGCCTGGTCGGCGGCGATCCGGTCCAGCCGGTCGATCCGCAGGTAACGGAAGAGCCGCTCCGAGTACGACTTGGCGGCGCTGAGCACCGCCGGCAGGTGCGGCAGGCCCGCGCCGACCACGATCAAGGGTGCGCCGAGCTGGGACAACTCGTGGCAGGCCGCACAGAGCGCCGACACGTCCTCCGCACCGAGATCCTGCATCTCGTCGATGAAGACGGCGATACCGGTGCCCACGTCCCCGGCGACCGCCGCCGCGTCGGTCAGCAACTCCACCAGGTCGATCTCGATGTCCCCGGAGTCGGCCCGGCCGCTGCTGGCCGGCACGTCGATGCCGGGCTGCCACCGGTCACGCAGCCGGGGGGCCGCACCGGCCCGCCCGGTGGTCGGTGCGCTGCGCTGCGCAAACGCCTTGAGTACGCCGAGGAAGGCGTCGATCCGCTCCGGTGCCCGGTGCCGGGGGGCGAGTTCGCGGACCGCCATGTGCAGCGCGGCGGCGATCGGTCGACGCAGCGACTGCTCCGGTCGGGCCTCGATCTTGCCGGTGCCCCAGAGCTGGTTGATCGCCTGGGAGCGCAGGGTGTTGAGCAGGACGGTCTTGCCGACGCCGCGCAGGCCGGTGAGCATCAGGCTGCGCTCGGGGCGTCCCCGGGCGATCCGTTCCAGCACCACGTCGAAGACGTCCAGCTCCCGCCCCCGCCCGGCGAGCTCGGGCGGGCGCTGACCGGCGCCCGGGGCGTACGGGTTGCGGACCGGATCCACGCATCGCACAGTATCGGGCGGTCTAGCCTGCGGACTAGAGATGCGTAGACGGGGCTACCGGCGTGTCGCCCACCGGGCCCGGGCAGGTCCCGTGGTGGAGGCGACGGGGGTGCCCGCGACCCTCTCGACACGAATATGGGGCTGTCTAGCGTTGATGCTAGACAGCCCCATATTTCCCTGTTCAGCTGCGTTTGCGCAGGCAGAGCACGTAGTCGAAGAGGTCCACCGAGTTGTCGTGCACATAGTTGGCGTTCGACTCCGGGGCCAGCGACTTACACCGGTCCCCGTTGGTGGACGCCGGAATCCGCAGCAGCACCTCGTAGGTGTTCGGACCGCACGGCACCTTGCGTAGGTCGGCGTCACTGGCCGTACCGTCGTTGACCACGCAGTCGCCCCGGACGATCTGCTCCGCCCGGGTCGGCGTCGGGGTCGGCTCGTCCGTGGTCGGTTCGACGGTCGGCTCCGTCGGCTCCGTCGGTGCGTTCCCGGTCGGCCCGTTCTCCGTCGGCGAGGCGGACGCGACCGCCCTCGGAGCCGGATCGTCGCTGTCCCGCGACGCCAGGAGGAACCAGCCGCCCCCCACGAGGCACGGGCACAGCAGCAGGACCACCACCAGCCCGATGATGAGCGCGATCCGACCGCCCCGGCCCTTTGCCGGCGGTGCCGCCGGAGGTGGGAAACCCTGCCCCGGATATCCCGGTGGCGTGGGCTGCCCCGGGAAGCCGGACGGCGGTGCGGCTGCCCCTGGGAAGCCGGATGACGGTGCGGCTGCCCCTGGGAAGCCGGATGACGGTGCGGCTGCGCCCGGGAAGCCGGACGATGGTGCGGCTGCCCCTGGGAAGCCGGACGATGGTGCGGCTGCGCCAGGGAAGCCGGATGACGGTGCGGCCGGCCCCGGGTAGCTGGGTGCCGGGGGCGGTGGGGACTGGGCCGGGTAGCTGGCCGGTGGTGGTGACGCCGGTGCGCTGAACGCGCCGGCCGCCGGTGCGGCGGTCGGCCCGGCGGGCGGGAAGGGCCCCGGCGGCGGGTAGCCGGCCCCCGAGGACGGCACCGGCGTGCCGGTCGGCGGGAGATAGGTGTCCGGCGGAGGATAACCCGCCCCCGAGGACGGAGGTGGGTAGCCCGCTCCGGAAGACGGCGTCGGGTAGTCGGCCCCCGCTGCCGGCATCTGGGAGGTCGGCGAGTACCCGCCCGCTGCGGGCATCTGGGTGGTCGGCGAGTACCCGCCACCCGCTGCGGGCATCGGCGTGGTGGCCGGCTGCCCGGCTCCCGACACCGGCAGCCGGGTGGTCGGCGGCTCAGGTGGTGTGGAGATCGGGGCGGTCGGGGGTTCGGCGGCGAAGGGTGCCGTCGGGGGTTCGGGCGTGGTGGCCGTGATCGGGGCGGTCGGGGGTTCGGCGGCGAAGGGTGCCGTCGGGGGTTCGGGCGTGGTGGCCGTGATCGGGGCGGTCGGCGGTTCGGCGGCGAAGGGTGCCGTCGGCGGTTCGGGCGCGGTGGCCGAGATCGGTGCCGTCGGCGGCTCCGGCGGGGACGCGGCCATTGGTGCGGTGGGCGGCTCTTCCGCACTCGGAACGGGTGCCGTGGCCGGCTCGCCCGCCTCCCGTGACACCGGCACGGTCGGTGGCTCGACGTCCTCCCGGCGGATCGGTGTGGTCGGTGGCTCGACGTCTTCCGGGCGGATCGGTGCGGTCGGCGACTCGTCCGGGCCGGCATCGGGTCCGGTCGGCCCGGCGGAGAGCGGGGCGGTCGGTTGGTCGTCCGCGTCACCCCGGATGGGTGCGGTCACCGGTTCCTCGGTAGCGCCCGGGGCAGGCGCGGAGATCGGCGCGGTCGGCGTCTCGTCAGCCGGATGCGGGGCAGCCGGCGAGTTGACGGCGGTCACCGGTTCCTCGGCGGCGTGTGGAACTGCCGGGGAGATCGGTGCCGTCGGCTGCTCGTCCTGGTTGCGGGTGAGGGGTGCCGTCGGCTGCTCGTCCGATCCGCCCGGGATCGGTGCCGTCGGTGGTTCCGCCTCCGACGGAATTCCCACGGTGGGTGGCTCCGGCTCGGCGCGGACGATGGGCTTCGTCGCTGGTTCGGGGTCGGGGTGCGCGAGGGGCGCGGTGGGTGGCTCCGGGTCGCTGTTCGAGGGACGTTGTTCCTCGTCGGGGCGGCCGGAGTCGGGTGGGCCGAAGGTTGACAATCTCTCCCCCAGGGGTGGGCTCAGCGCTGCTTCAGGCAGAGGACGAAGTCGAGGGTGTCCAGCTCGCTGTCGAAGAAGTACCAGTTGGTGTAGCCCTCCACCTTGCCGCACTTCGCCTCGGCGTCCCTTTCACCACTGGTCGCCCCGTCGAAACGACGTAAGACCTCGTACGTTCTCGGGGCGCACTCGGTGATCAGCAGCTTGGGCTTGCCGCCGGCCGGACCCTCGTTGCGGACGCACTGCCCCGCCTTGACGAAGCGCGGGTCGGCCGAGGCGGCGGGTGCGGGGGTGGCGGTGGTCGACCCACCCGGTTCGGCAGTGGCCGCGTCCGGTGCCGTCGGCAGCGCCGCACCGGTGTTCGTCGGCTCGTCGTCGCTCAGCAGGTACCACAGGGTGCCACCGCTGACGGTCAGCACGGCGAGCACAACCAGCACCGCGATCAGCGGACCCCGGCCGCGCCCCGACCCGGGGTTGCCCGGGTAGGCCACCGGTCCGCCCGCCGGAAACTGCCCCGCCGGCCCGTACGGCTCCGACTGGAACTGGTCGTACGCCGGATGGTGGGGCTGCTGTCCACCCGTCGGCTGGGTCGGCACGGTCGCGGGGTGGGGCTGGTCCGGGGCGGGCTGGCCCCAACGGTCGTCCGGGCGTCGCCCACCCCACGGGTCCGGGGAACCGCCCGGTGGTCCGTAGTTCGCCATGCCCGTCCTCCCGCGTGCCGAGATGCCGGTCGTCCGGAAGGACGCCACCGACGTGGTCACCGTAGCGTGGTCCCGCGATGACCTCACCTTCCTCGGCCGCGACACCCGCCCGACCAGCGCTGATCTGGACCGCACTCATCCTGGTCTACGTGCTGTGGGGTTCCACCTACCTCGGTATCCGGGTCGTGGTGGAGTCGATGCCGCCGCTCGGCTCGGCTGCCGCCCGCTTCGGTGGTGCCGCGTTGGTGCTGGCGGTGGTCCTGCGGCTGCGGCGTGGCGCGGGTGCGTTGCGGGTCGACCGGCGGCAACTCGGCTCGGCCGCGCTGGTCGGGGTGCTGCTGCTGGCCGGCGGCAACGGCCTGGTGGTGCTCGCCGAGTCCGGCCCGGCCGGCGTGGCGGTGCCGTCGGGCATCGCCGCGCTGCTGGTGGCCACCGTCCCGCTGCTGGTGGTGCTGCTGCGTACGGTCACCGGGGACCGCCCGCCGGGGTGGACGTTCGCCGGGGTGACGGTGGGCTTTCTCGGGCTGGTGCTGCTGGTGCTCCCCCGGGGCGGGACGGGGACGGTGCCGCTGGTCGGTGCGTTGACCGTGGTCGCGGCGGCCACCTGCTGGTCGGTGGGGTCGTTCCTGTCCAACCGGTTGCGGATGCCCGCTGACCCGTTCGTCGCCACCGTCTACGAGATGGTCGCCGGGGCGGTGGCGCTCGTCGTGCTGTCCGTGACCCGGGGTGAACTGCGCGGGTTCTCCCCGGCGCAGGTGACGACCCGTTCCTGGTTCGCCCTGGCGTACCTGCTGGTGGCCGGATCGTTGGTCGCCTTCACCGCGTACGTCTGGTTGCTGGCCCATGCGCCCATCTCGCTGGTCTCCACCTACGCCTACGTGAACCCGGTGGTGGCGGTGGCGCTCGGCGCGTTGCTGGTGGCCGAGCCGATCACCGGTCAGGTGCTGCTCGGCGGTGCGGTGATCGTGGCCGGGGTGGCGCTGGTGGTGACCACCGAGCGGGCCCGCCGGCCGGCCGGTGACGGGGCAGCCGCCGTACCGTCCCGGCGGTAGCGTCGAGGGCCGTGCCCGTCGGCCCGGTGACCGTAGCCGCGATGCTCGGCGTCCTGGCCGGCCTCGCCGCACCCCGGCTCGCCCGCGCCTTCCCACCCCACACCCCGCCGGCCGTGGACCCGACTCCAGCGTCGGCCGTAGCCTCGGCTCCAGCGCCCGACTGTGCGCCGGTTCCAGCGCCGGCCGTGGCCTCGGCTCCGGCGCCGGTGGGGATCGCGGTGGTGGGGGCGGTGGTCCTCGGTGGGTTGGCCGCCGCACGGTGGCCGGAGCCGGCACTGCCGGCGTTCCTGCTGGTCGCCGCCGTGGGTCTGGTGCTGGCGGTGGCGGACCTGACCAGCCTCCGCCTGCCCGACCCGCTGGTCGGCGCGGCCGCGCTCGGCAGCGGCACCGCGTTGACCGTCGCGGCCGTCGTCACCGGCACGCCCGGTCGTCTGGCGCTCGCGCTCGCCGGGGCCGCCCTCTCCCTCCTGCTGTACGTCGTGCTGGCGCTGCTGCCCCGCTCCCGGCTCGGCTTCGGTGACGTGAAGCTGGCGGCGGTGCTCGGGCTGCCGCTGGGCTGGCTGGGCTGGCCCACCCTCTGGCTCGGCCTGCTCCTGCCGCACCTGCTCCAGGGGCTGCTGGTGCTGGCGCTGCTGGCCGCCCGCCGGGTACGCCGGGACACCGCCCTGCCGTTCGGCCCGGCCCTGCTCACCGGTGCCTGGTTGGCCGTCCTCCTCGCCTGACCGGCCCGTCGGGCGGGCCGGGGCGGGCGGGCAGCAACGTCACGCATCAAGCGGTATCAGCGCGGGCGGATACCGCTGCGGCGACCCCGCAGGTCGGTCGACGGACAGTCAGATCAGGCGGAGCTGCCGGTCCTTGGGTCGGCGTGGCTCGGCCTCGCCGAACCGTTCGAACAGCCCCGGGTCGACGACGTCCAGGAACGGCGACGGTCGGCAGTCGCGTTCGGTGCCGTGGCGCACCCGGCGGGCGGCGTGGCTGACGTAGAGCCGGTCCTGGGCGCGGGTCAACCCGACGAAGAACAGCCGACGTTCCTCGGCGATCGCGTCGTCGTCCGGTGTTGAGCCGGGCCAGCGCAACGGCAGCAGACCGTCCTCCACGCCGACCAGGAAGACCACCGGGAACTCCAGCCCCTTCGCGGCGTGCAGGGTGAGCAGGGTGACCGCTTCGGCGCGCGGGTCCAGCGCGTCCACCTCGGCCCCGGTGGCGAGCTGGGAGAGGAAGAGTTCCAGGTCGTCGCCGCAGCGTCGGGCCAGCGGGGTGAGCAGGTCGACGGCGGTCCGGACGTCCTCGGGGCGGACGGTGCCGGCGGCGTCCAGGGTGGGGGCGGCGAACCGTTCGGCGAGCACCTGACCGGCGAGCCGGACCCGGGCGGGCAGCCCACCGGCGAGGCCGTCGGCGTGCCGCAGTTCCCGGGCGATCGCGAGGACACCGGGCCGGTCCCGGAGCCGGTCGTGGGACCGCTTCTGCACCGGGATGTTGGCCCTGGCCAGCGCGTCCACGATCGGGGCGGCCTGCGCGTCGGTGCGGTAGAGCACCGCGATGTCGGAGAAGGACAGGGTGGTGGACCGGCCGTCGATGCGCCCCGAGTCCAACGACCGGTGGGAGAGGCCGCCGACCAGGTCGTCGACGGTGCGTACCACGAAATCGGCCTCGTCGGCGACGGACGCCGCCGGGTAGCGGCCGACCAGCGGGGCCTCCGGGTCGAGCCGGGCCGGGTCGAGCCGGCGGCCCCGGACCAGCGACGACGGGGCGATGGCCTGGACGGCGGCGGCGAGGATCGGCGCGGACGAGCGGTAGTTGCGGTTGAGCCGGACCAGCCGGGCGTCGGTGAAGTCCTCGGAGAACCGCAGGAAGTAGCCGACGTCGGCACCCCGGAACGAGTAGATCGCCTGGTCCGGGTCGCCGATCGCGCAGATGTTGCCGTCGGCGGGGCTGAGCAGGCGCAGCAGGTCGTACTGGACGGGGTCGACGTCCTGGTACTCGTCGACGAAGATCCACCGCCAGCGTTCCCGGTAGTCCCGGACCAGCTTCTTGTCGCCCTTGAGCAGTGCGACCGGCAGGGTCAGCAACTCGTCCAGGTCGACCAGGTCCTGCTTACGCAGCAACGCCGTGTAGCGGGCCGGGTCGTCGCCGGCCTCCGTCCGGGCGGCCGACCGCTCGGCGTCGTCGGCGATCCGGAACCCCGCCGGCAGGCCGGCCGCCTCCGCGTTCTCCCGCAGGATGCTCAGCCCGAGCGAGTGGAAGGTGCCGACGGTGACGTCCTCGGCGACCGGGCCGAGCAGCCCGTCGAGCCGGTGCCGCAGCTCCTCGGCGGCCCGCCGGGTGAAGGTGATCGCCAGGCACTGTTCGGGGAAGACGTTCAGCTCGGCGCAGAGGTAGGCGATCCGGTGGGTCAGCGTGCGGGTCTTGCCGGTGCCCGGCCCGGCCACGATCAGCAGCGGGCCACCGGGCGCGGAGGCGGCCACCCGCTGCATCGCGTCCAACCGGTCGAGCAGGCCGGTGCCGACCTCCTCCATCCCGGCGAGCATCGGCTCGAACGGCTCGTGCGGCGACGGTGTCGAGGCGATCGGTGGCGGCGGGGTCGGCGCGGGCTTCGGCTTCGGCTCGGCCTTCGCCGCCGTCGGCCGCTTGGCCTTCGGTTTCGCCGCCGGCTCCGTCGGCCTGCGCTGCGCCGGCACCGGTACGTCGAACAGCGTCTCCTGCCCCGAGCCGGCGGCCCCGCCCAGCTCGGCCGGGTCGAAGAGGGTGATCACGCCGTACTCGCCGTCGTAGCCGGGGACCCGGCGCACGTCGCCGCGGCGCAACCGGCCGATGCCCTCGGCGAGCAACTCCCCGCCGACCCGGCCGATCTCGTCGACCGGGGTACGGGTGAGGATCTCCAACTCCGGGCCGAGCGCGGCGACCAGCTCGTTGAGCTTGCCCTCGACCTTCTTGGACCGGGGCCCCACCTTGTTGAGCTCACCGAGGATCTCGGCCAGCGGCACCAGGTGGGTCACCTCGCGGGCGTGCTCGGGGCGGTGCCCGTCCGGCCGGTCGGCCAGCTCCTCGATCCGGCTGAGCACCCCCACGGTCAGCGGCTTGCCGCACTCCGGGCAGCGCCCGCCGGCCGCCCGGGTCCGTTCCGGCGACCAGTTGACGCCGCAGAGCCGGTGCCCGTCGGCGTGGTACTTGCCCTCCTCGGGGAAGAACTCGATCGTCCCGGCCAGCCCGTCACCGGTCCGCAGCGCGTCCCGGATGGCGAAGTAGTCACGGGCCGACGAGAAGACGGTGGCCTCCCGGGCCAGGGCCGGCGGGGAGTGCGCGTCGGAGTTGGAGACCAGCCGGTAGCGGTCCAGGCTGCCGACCCGCCAGTTCATCGCCGGGTCGGAGGAGAGCCCGGTCTCCACCGCGAAGACGTGCTCGGCCAGATCGGCGTAGCAGTCGGCGATCGCGTCGAAACCGGACTTCGAGCCGAGCGCCGAGAACCACGGCGTCCAGATGTGCGCCGGCACCAGGTAGCCGTCTTCACTGGCGTCGAGGGTGATCTCCAGCAGGTCCCGGGAGTCCAGGCCGAGGATCGGCCGGCCGTCCGAGCCGAGGTTGCCGATCCGGCCCAGCGCCGTGTTGAACCGGGCCACCGCGTCCAGGTCGGGCAGGTAGATCAGGTGGTGCACCTTGCGGGTCCGGTCGTCCCGCTTGTAGATGGTGGAGATCTCCACGCTCAGCATGAACCGGACCGGGTCGGCCTCCGCCGCGTCGGCCAGCCGGGGTGGCAGCCGCCGGGCGATGTCCGCCTCGGCGTCCGGGCCGAGCCGGTACAGGCCGGGCTCGGCCGGTTGCAGGGTTTCCCGCAGGTGGTCGTACCAGGCGGGATGGGTGAAGTCGCCGGTGCCGAGCACCCCGATGCCCTTGCGTCGGGCCCACCAACCGAGGTTGGGCAGGGTGAGATCGCGACTGCACGCGCGGGAGTACTTCGAGTGGATGTGCAGGTCCGCGACGAACGGCGGGACGCCACCAGGGGGAGCGGCGCTGAACGGAGGCACGCCGCATCCTGTCACGGCCGGTCCACTACCCGCCTGCCGCCACGCGTACGCGTGAGGAGGGCAATCCGGTGCTGGACTACTGCGGCCGGACGCGGTATGAGCCGGGCTTTCCGGCCATCCGGGCAGGTCACGGGGCGCGCAGTTCGACCAGGGTCACCTGCGGCGGTGCGCCGACCCGGACCGGGGGACCCCAGAAACCGGCCCCGTTGGTGACGTAGACCTTGGTGCCGTCGATTTCACCGAGCCCGGAGACCACCGGCTGTTGGAGCTTGACGGCCAGGTTGAACGGGGCGAGCTGACCGCCGTGGGTGTGCCCGGACAGTTGCAGGTCGACGCCGAACTTCGCCGCCTCGTGCACGGCGATCGGCTGGTGGGCGAGCAGCACCACCGGGCGGTTGACGTCCCGGCCGCCGAGCGCGGCGGTGAAGTCGGCAGGGCCGGCGACGCCGGTGCCGTCGGCGGTGACGTCGTTGATCCCGGCCAGGTCGAGCACCCCGCCCCGGGCCTGGATCTCCTGTCGCTCGTTCTGGAGCACCCGCAGGCCGAGCCGGTCGACCTCGGCCACCCATTCCTCGACCCCGGAGTAGTACTCGTGGTTGCCGGTGACGAAGAAACTGCCGTAGCGGGAACGCAGGTCACGCAGCGGCTCGGCGGCCTCGCCCAGCTCGGCGACCGAGCCGTCGACCAGGTCACCGACGACCGCGACCAGGTCGGCGTCCAACCGGTTGATCATCTCGACGATCCGCTCGGTGTGCACCCGACCGCGTAGCGGACCGAGGTGGATGTCCGACACGGTGGCGATGCGCAGGCCGTCCATGCTGCGGGGGAGCTTCGCCAGCGGGATGCGTACCCGGTCGAGCTGTGGCGGTCCCAGCGCGGAGCGGACCCCGTACCCGGTGATGCCGGCGGCGGTGAGCCCGGCGAAGATGGCGGCACCCCGGGCGAGCAGCAACCGGCGGGACTCGTCATGGTCGGGCCGGTCCACGGCCTCGGCGGCCGGCGGGTCGGCGCTGCCGGCCGCACCGACCAGCGCCGGTTCCGGGGCGGCGGTGGTGGCCTCGGCGGCGGTGCTGCGCCGTCGCAGCACCAGCCGGGTCACCGCCATCGGCACTTCCAGCACCACCAGCACGATCAGCAGGTAGAACATCACCGCGAGCCAGAGGTAACCGGGCCAGGCCAGCCAGAACGCCCCGGCGATCTGGGTGCCGGCCATGGTCGCCGGGACGAGCACCGCCAGCAGCAGGGCGACGACCGTGCCGACCCGGCGCCACCGGCCCGGCCCGGTGGTGTCCTTGACCAGCCGTTTCCACAGGTAGAAGTGGATCAGGCCGGTGATCAGGGCGAGCGTGCCCACGAACCCCAGAATCGCCAACACGGCAGCCCTTCCTCAGCCGCCCGCGAAGGGAGGCAGCACGTCGATCGTGGCCCCGGCCGGCAACGGCGTCTGCCGATCATGGCAGGCGACGCCGTCGACCAGGAAACTCGCCACCTGGAGCACCGCGGCCAGCCGGGGGCCGTGCCGGTGCGCGAGTTCACCGAGGAGTTCGTCCAGCGGCCGGCCGGCGGATGCGGTCTCCTCGCTGCGGCCGGCGGCGGCCCGCGCCCCGGCGAAGTACCGGACGGTGAGGTCCACCTCAGCCTCCGATCGCCGACATGGGCCGGACGGGTTGCAGGAAGGTCGGGTCGTCGATGCCGTGCCCGGCCCGCTTGACCACCGTGGCGGCCTGCCAGCGGCGGGCGATGTCGACGTCGTCCGCGCCGGCCCGCAGCGCGCCCCGCAGGTCGGACTCCTCGGTGGCGAACAGGCAGTTGCGGAGCTGGCCGTCGGCGGTGAGCCGGGTGCGGTCGCAGTCGCCGCAGAACGGCCGGGTCACCGTGCCGATCACCCCGACCCGGGCCGGGCCGCCGCCGACCAGCCAGGTCTCGGCCGGGGCGGCGCCCCGGTGCGCCGGGTCGGGGGTGAGGGCGAAGTCGGCGGCCAGCGACGCCAGGATCTCGTCGGCGGTGACCATCGTGGCCCGGTCCCAGCCGTGCTGGGCGTCGAGCGGCATCTGCTCGATGAACCGCAGCTCGTAACCGTGGTCGAGGGCGAACCGCAGCAGCGCCGGTGCCTCGTCGTCGTTGACCCCGCGCATCAGCACCGCATTGATCTTCACCGGGGCGAGCCCGGCGGCGGCGGCCCCGGCCAGCCCGGCGAGCACGTCGGCCAGCCGGTCCCGTCGGGTCAACGCGGCGAACCGGGCCGCGTCCAGGGTGTCCAACGACACGTTCACCCGGTCCAGCCCGGCGTCGCGCAGCGCCGGGGCGAGCCGGTCCAGGCCGAGACCGTTGGTGGTCAACGAGATCCGGGGGCGGGGGGTGAGCGCGGCCACGGCGGCGACGATGCCGACCAGCCCCGGTCGGATCAGCGGCTCGCCCCCGGTGAACCGCACCTCGGTCACCCCGAGCCGCTGCACCGCGACCCCGACCAGCCGCACGATCTCCGCGTCGGTGAGCAGCTGCGACCCGGCCAGCCAGGGCAGCCCCTCGGCCGGCATGCAGTAGGTGCAGCGCAGGTTGCACTTGTCGGTCAGCGACACGCGCAGGTCCCGGGCGATCCGGCCGTACCGGTCGACGAGGACGCCGGCGGTCGTCGGGGCGGCGGTCACCCGTCGACCGTAGCGCGACCGACACCCCGCAGCGCCGCTCGGGCGGCACCGACGACCGCATCGCGGTACGCCCCGCCGAACAGCGCGGTGTGCACGAGCAGCAGGTGCAGTTGGTGCAGCGGCACCCGTTCAGGCCAACCGTCGGCGAGCGGCCACGCCTCCCGGTAGCCGGCCATGATCCGGTCGAGGTGCGGCGGACCACCGAAGAGCGCCAGCTGGGCCAGGTCGGTCTCCCGGTTACCGCCGTGCGCCGCCGGGTCGACCAGCCACACCCGGTCGTCCGCGCCCCAGAGCAGGTTGCCCGGCCACAGGTCGCCGTGCAGCCGGGCCGGCGGCTCGTCGCCGCCGAACTCGCCGACCCGCGCCACCACCTGCTCCACCAGCGTGGCGTCCGGGCCGTCGAGCGCACCGCCGTCGACCGACATCCGCAGGTACGGCAGGAGTCGCCGCCGGGCGAACCAGTCCGGCCACGGCCCGTCGTCAGGGGTGTTGTCCTGCCCGAGGGTGCCGATGAACCCGGGCCAGGGCGCCCCGAACCGGTCGGCGCCGGCCCGGTGGGTGCCGGCCAGCTCCCGACCGAACCGCTCGGCCGCGTCGGGCGTCGGCTCGCCGGGGTCGACCCAGTCGAGCGCCAGCAGCTCCGGCAGCGCCACCACCACCTCCGGTACGGCCACCGCGCCGGCCTCGCGCAGCCAGCGCAACCCGGCGGCCTCGGTGTCGAAGAAGCCCTCCGGCACCGGTCGACCGGCCCGCTCCGGCCAGGTCTTGGCGAAGACCGAGTGGCCGTCGTCCAGGGTCAACCGGGAGGCCGCGCAGCTGTCCCCGCCGGCCACCGGGGTCTCCCGGATGCGCTGGTGGGTCAGGAAGGTGGGCAGGTGCTCCGGGTGCGCCCGCAGGTACGCCAGGTCCATGAGCGCAAGGTAGCCGCTCGGACCGACCCCGGTGGGCCGCGTCGCCTCCCGGATCGCGGTGACCTGCACGACTACCGTCCGTATCTGTGGATAACCCGCGTGTCGTCCACAGGGCCTGTCGGTGCTGACCCTGCCCGCCGCAGGCTGCCGGACATGAACGCGACCGACCGCCCCCGGCTCACCGTCCGCTCGCCCGCCGACCTGATCACCGCAGTGCCCTACCTGATCGGTTTCCACCCCGTCGACAGCATCGTGGTGGTGGCGATGCGGGGCCGGCGGATCGTCTTCGCCGCCCGCGCCGACCTGCCCGAGTCGGGCACCGACCCGGCCCTGCCGGCGCGACATCTCGGCGACGTGATCGGCCGGCAGGACGCCGAATCCACCACGGTCATCGGGTTCGGCCCGCCCGAACGGGTCACCCCGGCGGTGGACGCCGTCCGGTCGGCGCTGGACGACATCGGGCTGCCCGTGCTCGACGCGCTGCGGGTGACCGACCGCCGCTACTGGTCGTACCTCTGCGAAGCGCCGGACTGCTGCCCACCCGACGGCACCCCGTACGACCCGGAGGCCAGCCAGGTCGCCGCCGCTGCGGTCTACGCCGGTCAGGTGGCCCTCCCCGACCGGGCGGCGCTCGCCGCCCAGGTGGCCCCCGCCGAGGGCGTCGACCGGGTCGCCCTGCGCCAAGCCGGAGACCGCGCCGAGCAACGCCTGCTGGGCCTGCTGGAGGCGGCCCCCGCCACCGACGAGTTCGGCGAACGGGCCATCCGCAGAGCCGGCGTGGCAGCGGTACGGCAGGCCCAACGCCGGCACCGGCGCGGCGACCGGCTCACCGACGACGAGGTGGCCTGGCTGACCCTGCTCCTGACCCACCTGCCGGTACGCGACCACGCATGGGAACGCACCGACGGGCGCGAGGAGGACATCGCCTTCTGGAGCGAGGTGCTGCGCCGCACCGAGGAGGAGCTGGTCCCCGCCCCCGCCTGCCTGCTCGCCTTCGCCGCCTGGCGGGCCGGCCAGGGCGCGCTCGCCGCCGTGGCGCTGGAATGGGCGCTGAGCCTCCGCCCCGACTACACCCTCGCCCAGATCCTCGACGACCTGCTCCGGCGCGGTGTGCCGCCGTCCGACCTGGACGGCTGGCCGGCCGTGACCGAGCCGGGAGTGCTGCGCCGCCGCCGTCGTCGACCCCGCCGGCCTCGCTGACTCGGCTGCGTTGTCTCGGCCGTGCTGAAACTCGGCTGTGCTGTCTCGGCCGTGCTGTCTCGGCCGTGCTGTCTCGGCCGTGCTGTCTCGGCTGTGCTGACTTGGCTGCGCTGCGAGCGGCGCGGCGCTGCGGCCTTCCGCTCTCGCTACCCGGGACTACGGCGTCCTGTCGGTCGGGGGTATGTGTTCGCCGAGATGACTATGCCCAGCAGTCATATTTATGCCTCTGAGTCATAAGGCTGTCGGTGACATGTTGGCGGGCAGCCACGGTCGACCGGCGACGACGGCGGCGAGACGGTGAATCTTGCCCCGACCGTGACGACGGACGAAGGGCTCTCCATCGGGTCGGGTAGGTCCGGGCTGGGAGACCGGGTCGTCCCCTGACGCGAGATGCCTGCCCCGAACCTCGGGGCAGGCATTTCGCCGGGCAGACGTGGTCAGGCGCGATCGGCCAACCCGGCGACGAACGTGCGCCACGAGGTCGGGGCGAACGTCAGGGCCGGCCCGTCCGGGTCCTTGGAGTCCCGCACGGCGACCGCGCCGGGAAGGTTGTCGGCAACCTCGACACAGTTTCCGCCGCTCGCACCGCTGCGGGTGGACTTCCTCCACCGCGCATCAGTCAGGTCCATTGCCCCGCCGCCTCTCGCAGGTAATCGGCCGGGCTGCTGATATCCCGGCTGATGGCTCTGTTCCGCGTCATATCGCCCGACTCAAGACGGAAGAATGCTCCTGCGAGGCCGAGGGGTCTCGGTCCACGGTGGACCAGAAGATCAAGCCCGGCCAGTCAGCCCGGCGACGAACGTGTGCCATGACGTCGGTGTGAACGTCAGAGCCGGCCCATGGGGGTCTTTGGAGTCACGGACCGCGACCGTTCCCGGAAGGTTGTCGGCGACCTCGACACAAGCTCCACCATTGGAGCTGCTGCGGCTGCTCTTACGCCAGCGCGCGCCGGTCAGCTCATCCATGATCGTGCCCTCAGAAATTCGATGGTCTGGTCGCGCGGCAACGCTACCGACCTGACTGTATCCCAGACCTCCCAAAGGGAAGCAACGTCCTTGGTGATGCGTCCTGCGGCCTGATCGTCCAGATAGCCGACCTCTTCACCCTCCGGTGTGTTCGCGATGATGAAGGGTCCTGCCTGGCCTGGATGCAGCCCGGCGCGTAGCGGCAGGACGTGGACCATCAGATTCGGTCGCTGGGCAAGCTCTACCAGGTGGTCCAACTGGGCAGTCATGACGTCTGGGGTTCCCCGGCGTAGAGCTGCCTCGTCGATCACGAATACGAGCAAAGGGGGTCGTGCTCGGTCGAGCACGGCCGCCTGCCGTTGTAGGCGAGATTCCACGTGATCTTCGGCATCGGCGGCGAGCGGTCCGCTGGCGATGATGGCGCGGGCGTAATCAGGAGTCTGGAGTACGCCCGGCAGAACGGCATTCTCGAACCACCGCAGGCCGGACGCCTCCCGCTCGATCTCGGCCCATGGTCTGAACCAAGCCGGCTCGAGCTTCTTCAGAATGTCCGGCCAAAGTTCCTCAATGTCCTTACGCAGGATCTCGGCAACCTTGGCGCAGTGGCGCGTTTGGGGAATCCGTCCCTGGTTCACCCACCGGGCTGCCGTCTTCGGATCAACTCCGATCTGAGAGGCGAGGCTCTCGGCGGTCTCGCCAACCGCAGCCATCGCTCTCTGAACTGCCCGATTCATCCACGCTCCTCCGAGCGAACGTCCCGAATGTCTGCGGTACAGACTGCTACGCGGTGTCATCGATCCGCAACCCTGGGCAAGGTCTATTCGGGGCGGCGCTGTCGGTAGTGGTCGAGGGCTGGCGACGGCGTCTGCCGGAGGGGCCGTCCCGTGGGAGGGCGGGACGGCCCCTCCTCCACGTCGACGCAGAGGAGACCCCGTGCCCAGGGAGAAGCCGAAACCCGAGCAGAGTCCGAAGCCCGTACCCGACCCGAAGCCCGCGCCCGACCCCGGACCGCCCGCGCGCCCGATCGTGCCCGGACCGATCGGGCCGTTCGTCCCGCCGTACCGGGGGCCGGGGCGGATGACCGGCGTCGTGCCGACGCACCGCTGGGCGTTCAGCCCGAACCAGGGGCCCCGGTGACTCCGCCGGAGATCAGGTCGGGAGACGTGCTGCACCTGTCACGTACCGCCAGCGTGCAGTTCATCCAGCCGATCACGGTCCGGGTCATCCGGGTGCTGACCGACTGGCACACGTACGACGGGTGGGTGTGGATCGACGCGTACCAGCTGAATGCCGTCGGCGAAGCGGTGCGGCGGCGGACCCTGTTCCTGATGCCGGCGGGTGCGCGCCGGCCCACCCCGCAGCCGGACCGCGCCCCCACCCGGACCGTCCCGGCTCCCCCGGCCCGGCGGGGTGGGGCGCCGGTCTCGCGGCGGGGCACGGCGGTCCCCCGGGACGCGCGGCCCGGCCGAGGGCGGGCGGCCCGGTCGGCGGGGACACAATGACCGGGCCGCTGCCCGGCCGGCACACGCCGCTGCGGCCGATCTGGCTGTGCCGGATCGATGCGGGGCCGTGGCCGTGCGGGGAGGCGAAACTCGCCCTCCTCGCGAGGTACGACGGCGACCGGCCCGGACTGCTCGCCCTGCTGGCCAGCCTGTCGGCGGAGGCGACCGAACACCTGACGCAACTCGACAACGGTCGCCGGATCGACGTGACCGACCGCTTCCTCACCTGGGTCCGCCCGCCGGACCGCTGATCCCTCTCCCGGTCGCCGTTCCGCTGCCGGATCGCCGTGCCGCCGCTGGAACCGGCAGCGGCTGCCGGCGGATTGTGGAGAATTGTTGCGGCCCTGGCGACAAGAACTCTCCACAATCCACCGCCGGACATCCACCGACCCGCGCCACCCGCCACCCGCCGCACCCGCCACCGACCCGGGCCACCGACCCGCGCCGCCCGCCGCACGCCGCACCCGCCACCGACCGAACCGCATCGACCGGTCCGCCGCCCGCGCCTGAGCCGCCGCCCGCGCCTGAGCCGCCGCCCGGGGCAGGAATTGCGGGGTTCAGGGGGTGATGCGGTGCGCGCCGGTGTAGACGTTCATGGTGCGACCACGGAGGAAACCGACCAGGGTCAGGCCCGCCTCGTCGGCCAGGTCGGCGGCGAGGGTGCTCGGGGCGGAGACCGCCGCCAGCAGCGGTACCCCGGCCATCCACGCCTTCTGGGTCAGCTCGAAACTCGCCCGGCCGGACACCATCAGCAGGTGCCCGGCGAGCGGCAGCCGCCGTTGCCGCACCGCCCAGCCGATCACCTTGTCGACGGCGTTGTGCCGGCCGACGTCCTCGCGCAGCACCACCAGCTCACCGTCGGGGGTGAACAGGCCCGCCGCGTGCAGGCCGCCGGTGCGGTCGAAGGCACGCTGCGCGGCGCGCAGCCGGTCCGGCAGCTCCGCCAGCAGCTTCGCCGGCACGGTGAGCGGGTCGTCCGCGACGGGAAAACGGGACCGGGTACGCACCGCGTCGATGCTGGCCTTGCCGCACACCCCGCAGGAACTGGTGGTGTAGAAGTTGCGCGTCGGGTCCGTCTCCGGTGCCGGCACGCCGGGGGAGAGCACCACGTCGACCACGTTGTACGTGTTCGGTGTCTCCACCCCGGAGCAGAGCTGGGCGGTGTGCACGTCGGCGTCGCTGCGGATCAGCCCTTCGGTCAGCAGGAAACCGATGGCCAGGTCGAGGTCGTCACCGGGGGTACGCATGGTCACCGCCAGCGGGCGGCGTCGACCCGGGCCACCCGGACCGACCCGGATCTCCAGCGGTTCCTCCACGGCGAGCGTGTCGGGCCGGCGCAGCGCCACCCGGGCGTCGTCCGCCGCGTCGAGGTCGATCCGGAGCACGCTCCGCCGGTCAGTGGCCCGTCCCATCCCGCCATCCTGCCCCGCCCACCCGGCCTCCCGCACGGTGACCACCCTGGCTGCGCGGTCGCATGCTCGGCCGGTGACCCCGTCGGCCTGCCGGGTGCCCGTCCGGCGGGGCACCCGGTGCCGGCCCCGGCGACCGTGGAACGCGACAGGATCGACCGGGGAGGGCAGGGACCGGCTCACGATGGCCGGGCCGGGTGGGAACCGGACCGCTACCGTGACCGGATGACGGCGTACGCGGCGGTGGTGCTGGCCGGTGGTGCGGCCCGCCGGATGGGTGGGCGGGACAAGCCGGCGGTGCCGGTGCACGGGCTGTCGATGCGCGACCGGGTGCTCGCCGCCGTTGCTGACGCCACGCCCCGGGTGCTGGTCGGGCCGGGCGGGTCGCTGCCGGTCGACGTGCTGGTGACCCGGGAGGAGCCGGCGGGCGGTGGCCCGGTGGCCGCGACGGCCGCCGGACTGGCCCTGCTCCACCCGGGTACGACGGTGGTCGCCCTGTTCGCCGCCGACCTGCCGCTGCTCACCCGCCCGGCCGTCGGCGTGCTACTCGACGCGCTCGCCGCCGGGTCCGGCCCGGAGGCACCGGACGGCGTCTGTCTCCTCGACGACCGGGGCCGGCGGCAACCGTTGTGCGGGGTGTGGCGGGTGCCGTCGCTGCACGCCGCGCTGGCCCGGGTAGCCACCCGCCGATCCGGGGCCGCCGGGAGTGTCGGGGCCGCCGGGATCGCGGAGCTGCTCGGCACCGCCGGTGCTGCCGGCAACGCGGACCTGTCCGGGAACGCGGATCTGCCCGGGAACGCGGATCTGCCCGGGAACGCGGATCTGCCCGGGAACGCGGAGCTGCCCGGCAACGCGGAGCTGCCCGGCAACGCCGAGCTGCCCGGAACGGCCGGCGGGGCCGGGGGCGTCCGGGGCACCGGGCGGGCCGGCGGCGGCGGGGGAGCCGAAGCCCTCGCCGGGGCGTCGATGCGGGAACTCCTGGGTGAGCTGACCGTACGCGAGTTGGTCTGGTCCGCTGCCGGCCCGCCACCGTGGTTCGACTGCGACACTGACTCCGACATTCGCCGGGCGGAGGAGTGGACGCGATGACCGTGCTGGACGACTGGGTGACGGCGGCCTGCGCCGAGCTGGGTCTCGACCCGGCCGAGGTGTCGGTGCCGACCGTGCTGGACCTGGCCCGGGATGTCGCCCACCAGGTGCTGCGGCCGGGTGCGCCGGTCACCGCGTACCTGCTGGGGGTGGCGGTCGGGCGCGGTGCGGACCCGGCAGCGGCGGCGGCCCGGCTCAGCGGACTGGCCGCCCAGTGGCCGGTGGAGCTGGGCGGTGAGCGTCCCGACCGGCTGGCGTCCGAGGTCGGCCGGTCGGCACCGCCGGCACCCTGAGCGGCCCGGCAACGAGCGTCGTGGCCGGCTGGCCGGCCGCCCCACCGGTGACCCGTCACGTCGTGATCTCTCGCCGCCACGATCGTCGGTGACGGTGTCCGATGCCGGTCGCGGTGGATTCGTTCTCCGGCCCGCCTGGGTAGGGTGACCTTGACGGACGGAGGCGATCATGACGGCGGACCACCCCTCGAAGCCGACCGGTGATCAGCCCGGCACCTCGCCGGCGCACCACGACCACCACGATTCGGTCCTGCTGGACGAGCCGAGCACGGCCGATCTGCGGGCCAAGGTCACCGAGGCGTGGCGGGAGTTCGCCCGGGCGCTGGCCGCGCGGCTGCGTGAGCTGCCCGCCGGGGCGCAGCTCGAACTCACTCTGGACCCGACCGCCTCCGGCACGGGTGACGCGGTCTATTCGATCAGCGTGAGCGTCGGTGAGGGGGGCCGGATCTCCGCCCGGGCGGTGGGTAACGCCACCCTGCCGCAGGGCTTCCGGCTGGACCGTGCGGCGGTGGCCGACATGATCGCGCTCGGCTGGTCGCCGCCCGGCGTGGTGGCGGGCTCCGGCGAACACTTCGGCCTGGACGGGGTGGCCGACGACGCCAGCAAGCTGGCCGGGCTGCTCTCCCGCACCCTGCGGGACGTGTACGGCGCACCGCACCCGGCCTTCCTGGTCTATCTCAGTCAGGACGCCGAGGGGGAGTCGTTGCCGATCGAGGCGCTCGGCACCGCGCGCAGCGAGTTCGGCCCCGACCAGGACGTCGAGGCCGACCTCGACGAGGCACTGGCCGCTGCGGCGAGCGCCCAGAACGGTGAGCAGGAGGTCCTGGACCTGCCCGAACGGGTCCGCACGGTGGTGTCGACCATGCTGAAGTCGACCTCCGACCACCTTCAGATCGACTCCGACGGCGACATCAACATCCGGGCCGGGTCGGCGATGGTCTTCGTCCGGGTGCGGGACAACCCGCCGCTGGTCGACGTCTTCTCGCCGGTGCTGACCGAGGTCGAGCCGACCGAGCGGCTGTACGTGAAACTCTCCGAGCTGACCAACCGGATGCCGATCGGCCGGTTGTACTGCGCCGACGACACGGTGTGGGCGTCCATCCCGGTCTTCGGGCGCAACTTCCAGGCCACCCACCTGATGCTGGCGGTGCAGGTGATGACGGGGCTCGCCGACGAGTTGGACGACCGGCTGCACGGTGAGTTCGGCGGGAAGCGGTTCTTCGGCGAGGGTGACAAGCCGGGCCGGGGCGACAGCGAACACCGCACCGGCATGTACCTCTGATCCTCCGCCCACCAGACAACCGCGCCGCCGCCGGCCTGCCGCTGCGCCGCCGTGCTGCTGCCCGGCTGCTGGCTGCGCCGCCGGGTGCGGCCCGACCGGCCCGACCGGCATGGGCGGCGCGGCCGGCATGGGCGGCGCGGGCGGTCAGGGGGTGGACGGGCCGACGCCGGGCGACTCGACCAGTCGGGACAGCACGATGGTGCTCCGGGTGGAGGTGACGAACGGCTCCGCCCGGAGCCGTTCCAGTGCCTCCTCCAGGTGGGAGATGTCGGCGGCCCGCAGGTGCACGAGCGCGTCGGCCTCACCGGAGACGGTGTAGGCGCCGACCACCTCGGGGTGCCGGCGGGCGGCCACCCCGAGCTGGGTGGGTGTGGTCCGGCCGGCGCAGAACAACTCGACGAACGCCTCCGTGGTCCAGCCGACGGCGGCCGGGTCCACCACGGCGGTGAAGCCCCGGATCACCCCGGTGGCCCGCAGCCGGTCCACCCGTCGCTTGACCGCAGGAGCGGAGAGTGACACCCGGTTGCCGATGTCCGCGTACGAGGTTCGGGCGTCCGCCACGAGCAACGCAATGATTCGCTGGTCGACCGCGTCTATCTGCAACGTTCCGCCTCGTGGAAGCAATGGTTGTGGCTGTTACCAACGTTCTACGCTACCTACCCTTGGTGACCGTGAACCAGCAGCGCGCCCCGCGAAAGCGGACATATCTGATGTGTGCCCCGGAGCACTTCGCGGTCGAGTACGCCATCAATCCGTGGATGGACGTCACCACCGGTGTCGACGTCGTGCTGGCGGTCAAACAGTGGGACCGGCTGCGGGACACGCTGGTCGGGCTCGGGCACGAGGTGCACGTGCTGACCCCGCAGGCGGGGCTGCCGGACATGGTCTTCGCGGCCAACGGTGCCTTCGTGGTGGACGGGACGGTCTACGGCGCGCAGTTCAAGCACGAGCAGCGGGCCGCCGAGGCCGCCGCGCACCGGGCGTTCTACCAGGAACACGGCTGGCACTTCATCGCGCCGAGCGAGACCAACGAGGGGGAGGGCGACTTCGCCTACCTGCCGGAGGCGCACGGCGGGCTGGTCCTCGCCGGGCACGGGTTCCGCACCGAGTTGCCGGCGCACGCCGAGGCGCAGGAGGCGCTGGGCCGCCCGGTGGTGTCGCTGCGCCTGGTCGACCCGCGTTTCTACCACCTGGACGTGGCGCTCGCCTCGATCGACGACGGCAACGTCGCGTACTTCCCGGGGGCCTTCTCGGCGGCCAGCCAGCGGGTGCTCACCCAGCTCTTCCCGGACGCGGTGCTCGCCGACGACGAGGACGCGTTGGCCTTCGGCCTGAACCTGGTCAGCGACGGGGCGAACGTGGTGCTCAACAGCGAGGCGACCCGGCTGGCCGGGAAGCTCAAGGCGGCCGGGTACACCCCGGTGCCGGTGGAGTTGGCCGAGCTGAAGAAGGGCGGCGGCAGCGTCAAGTGCTGCATCGCCGAGCTGCGCCCCTGACCGCTGCGCCCCTGACCGCTGCGCCCCTGACGGGCTACGCCCCTGACCGCTGCGCCCCTGACCGCTGCGCCCCTGACCGCTGCGCCCCTGACCGCTGCGCCCCTGACCGCTGCGCCCCTGACCGCTGCGCCCCG
>NZ_JBEZEK010000009.1:109860-164445 GCF_040648835.1 Micromonospora sp. NPDC049081
GACCGCTGCGCCCCTGACCGCTGCGCCCCTGACCGCTGCGCCCCTGACCGCTGCGCCCCTGACCGCTGCGCCCCTGACCGCTGCGCCCCTGACCGCTGCGCCCCTGACCGCCGCGCCCACCACCACGCCACGGCCTGCCCTGACCGGTGCCATGCCGCGAAGGGCCGCCACGGCCTGCCCCGCGACGGCTGCCACCGCCTGGCCTGCCCGCCACCGCCTGCATGCCGGCCGGCCGTGGGGCGGCTCAGCCGAGGGTGGCGATCTCGTTGATCAGGACGTTGGAGAGCAGCCGGCCGTCGAACTGCACCTTGCGCAGGTACCACTTCTGCTGCGGGGTACGCGGCTGGTTGAACTGCCACGGCCCGCGTGGGCTGTCGATCTGGCCGATCTTGCCCAGCGCCAGGTTGACCTGCTGCGCGGTGGGTTCCGCACCGGCCAGCCGGATCGCCTTGTCGAGCACCTGCGCGGCGTCGTACGAGGCCATCGCGTAGGTGGTGGGCGAGACGTTGTAGGTCTTGCGGTAGGCCGAGGCGAAGATCCGGTTGGCGTTGTTGTTGAGGTCGGCCGAGTAGTTCAGCGAGGTCTGGATGGTGCCGGCCTTGAGGCTGTCGTCCGCGTTGACCAGGGTCGAGCGCAGGTCGGTGAGGATGTTGCCCTCGGTCAGGAAGCCGGGCGCGTAGATGTCGCCGAACCAGCGGCTGCGGCGCAGTTGCCTGATGAACTGCTCACCCGCGGTGCCGGAATAGAAGCAGAAGATCCCGTCGGGCTGGCGGCTGAGCGCCTCGTTGATCTGCGCGCTGAACTCGTTCTCGCCCGGGGTGGGGTTGGCGGTGGTGAGGATGGGGTCGCCGATGATCCGGGGGTCGTCGGTGCCGAAGCCGTCCCGGAACCCGTTGATCACGTCCTGGCTGGCGGTGCCCTCCGGGGTGACGATGGCGAGCCGGCTGCCGGCGGGAAGTGTTCGCCGCAGGTACGACCCGAGCGCGCGGCCCGGCTCGTCGAGCACGTACGACGTCCGCCAGATGTAGACGACGCTCTGGAGGCTGGGTGGGGAGGCGTTGGACCCGATCAGCGGCACCCGGGCCTTCTCCACCGCGTCGCGGATGCCGGACATCACGGTGGAGTTGACGACGCCGGTCATGGCGAGCACGTTCTGGCCGAGTAGGGAGTCGACGGCGGCCTGGCCGCTCTTGGCGTTGTCCCCCTCGTCGACGGTCGCCACGGTCACCGGGTGCCCGCCGAGCTGCTGCCCGTTCATGGCCAGGAAGAGCTGGAAGCCGTTCTCGATGTCCTCGCCGATGGCTTTGCCGACGCCGCTCTCCGGCCGGATCAGCCCGATCTTGATCGGTTTGCCCACGACCGGCGTCTCGGTGTCGTCCGTGCCGCAGGCGGCGGCCAGTCCGGTCGTACCGAGCGCGGCCAACAGTTGGAGGGCCCGCCTGCGGTTCATCTGCGACACCGAAATCCTTCCGGGAGCATTGCCGGGCGTCACCGCCCCTCCGGCGTTCTACCTGGTGAGCGGCCTTGCGTCAATGGATCTTGATCTTCAAGCAGCGACTGCAACGCAGCCCTTACCTCGGGCCAGGCCGCCGAGAGCGGGTCGATCAACCCGAAGTGCTCGCATTCCGGCAGCTCAACGAGGGTGACCGGGGCTCCGGCGGCTTGTGCGGTGGCAGCATATGACCTGCTCAGAGCGATCGGCACCTGCCGGTCCCGCATCCCGTGCACGATCACCGTCCGCGTCCGTGCCGGCACCGAGCTGCGGGGGTCGGCCACCGCGTACCGCTGCGGGTGTTCGGCCGGGCCGCCGCCGAGCAGCGCGGCCACCGCCCCCGAATCCAGATCCAGCCGGTACGCCTCGACGAGGTCGGCGACCGGTGCCAGCGCCAGCACCCCGCCCACGGCCTGCGGGACGTGCGCCGCCACGTGCAGCGCGAGCTGCCCACCCGCCGAGTGCCCCAGCAGCAGCGGCGGCCCCTCGGCGACCTGCCCCGGCAGGGCGCGCGCCGCCAACCCGGGCAGCGCCGCCACCCCCGCCCGGACGTCGGCGAGGGTGTTCGGCCACCCCCCGTCGGGCTGACCGGTGCGCCGGTACTCCAGCTGGGCCACCGGCCACCCCAGGTCGGCCAGCGCGGCGGCGAGCGGGCCGGTGTGGGTGCGGTCGTACCCGGCCCGCCAGAAACCGCCGTGCAGCACCGCCACCAGCGGGCGGACCGGACCATCCCCGGCCGGCCGGCGCAGGTCGACGAGCTGCTCCGGCCGGTCGCCGTAGCGGACGGTCAGGTCCGGCGGTGGGGCGGGCCGGGTGAGCACGGCCCGCGGGTCGGTGGGCATGCCGGCGACGGTAGCGCGGCCACCGCCGCGACGGGGTCCCCGCCGGCCGTGCCCCGTGAGCGACCTCACCGAGGGTGTTCCCGCTGCCCATGGGCGATGTCGGGGCCGGTGGCGGTCCGGGCGCGTGCGGCGGGACCGGGTGGGTAAAGATGGGTGCCATGACCGAAGCGCATTCCACTGGACAAGATGACGAGCCGGGCCGCGCGGACGGGCAGTCGGGCACCGTGGTGGTGGTCGGCCCGGACGGCCGCCCGGTCGGCACCGTGCAGACCGACGAGACCGGCGAGGACCCGACCCGCCTGGTCGAGCAGCCGGCCAAGGTGATGCGGATCGGCAGCATGATCAAACAGCTGCTGGAGGAGGTCAAAGCCGCCCCGCTCGACGACGCCAGCCGGCACCGGATGCGGGAGATCCACGCCCGGTCGATCGTCGAGCTGAAGGACGGCCTCGCCCCCGAGCTGCGTGAGGAGCTGGAACGGCTCTCGCTGCCGTTCGCCGAGGACCAGGCCCCCAGCGAGGGTGAGCTGCGGATCGCCCACGCCCAGCTGGTCGGCTGGCTGGAGGGGCTCTTCCACGGCATCCAGGCCGCCCTGGTGGCCCAGCAGATGGCCGCCCGGGTGCAGTTGGAGCAGATGCGTTCCGGTGGCCGTCCCGCCCTGCCCAGCGGCCCCGGCGCGATGATCCCCGGCATGCCCGGCATGGGGCAGCAGCCCGGTGGCGAGGGCCACAACACCGGCCAGTACCTCTGACCCTCGGCCCGGCCCCCGGGCCGGCCTCTGACCCTCGGCCCTGCCCCGGGTCGGGGCCGCCGGCCCGGGGCGGGCGTCGGGGCGTCGCGGCGCGGTGACGCCCCGGTCCGCTCAGCCCACCCCGAAGACCTTCTCCAGGTACGCCGCCACGCCGTCGGCGGAGTTCGCCCCGGTCACCTCGTCGGCGATCTCCAGCACGGCGGGGTGCGCGTTGGCCACCGCCACCGCCCGCCCCGCCCAGGTCAGCATCGGCACGTCGTTGGGCATGTCACCGAAGGCGAGCACGTCGGCCTGCGCCACCCCGAGCCGGGCCGCGTACCAGGCCAGCCCGGCGGCCTTGGTCACCCCGGCGGCGGAGATCTCCACCAGCCCGCTGTACGACGAGTGGGTCGCCTCGGCCAGCCCCTCCAGGGCCCCCGCCACCACCTGCACGAAGGCGTCCGGGTCCTGGGTGCCGGCGCGGGCCAGCAGCTTCACCGCCGGCACCGAGGCCAGCTCCTCGGGCGACTCGACGGCCCGGATGGCATCGTGGTCGGCGTCCCAGCGCAGCGGGTAGTGCGCCTCGTGCCGCATCTCCCGGCTGTCCACGATCTCCACCGCGAAGCTGACCTCCGGCACCGCCGCCCGCAGCCGGCGGGCCACCTCGGCGAGCAGTTCCGGGGCCAGCGGGTCGGCCCGCAGCACCTGGTCGGTGTCCGGGTCGTAGACCACCGCGCCGTTGGCGCAGATCGCCGGGAGTGGGGCTGCGAGCTGGTCGTACACCGTCTGGAGCCAGCGGATCGGGCGGCCGGTGACCAGCACGACCGGCGTGCCCGCCGCGGCGATCCGCTCCAGCACCGCCGTGGTGCGGGCGCTGAGCCGGCGGTCGTCGCCGAGCAGGGTGCCGTCGATGTCGCTGGCGACCAGCCGTGGTGTCTCTCCCATCACCGGGAGAGTAGTCGGTCCAGGTAGACCGCCACCCCGTCGTCGTCGTTGCGCAGGGTCACCTCGTCGGCGGCGGCCCGCACCAGCGGGTGGGCGTTCGACACGGCCACCCGGGACCAGCCGGCCCAGGCGAACATCGGCAGGTCGTTGGGCATGTCCCCGAAGACCAGCACGTCGGCCGGGTCGACGCCGAGCCGTTCGGCGACCACGGTCAGCCCGCTGGCCTTGTCCACCCCGGCCGGGGTGATCTCGACGAAGCCGAGACCGGCCTGGGTGAGGGTGGCGACCTGCGGCGGGACGATCCGGCGGGCGGTGGCCAGCAGCTCGTCCACGTCGTGGTCGGCGGTCCGGACGAACGCCTTGATCACGTCGAGGGCGAGACATTCCGCCCGGGTGCGCGCCTCGAACCGCTCAGGGTAGGGCCAGGCCGGGTGGTAGTCGCCCCAGAGCGGCGCGTCGTGCTCGTCGGAGCCCTCGACCATGACGGTCAGCGGGCCGACGGCGGCCTCCAGGTCGGTCAGCAAACCGGCCAGCACCTCGGCGGAGAGCCGTTCGTCGCGCAGCACCACCGGGCCGGCCGGGTCGCTCTGGTCGACCACGCAGCCGCCGCCGGCCATCACCAGGTAGTCGGCGGCCCGGATGTCGTTACGGGTGAGTTCCTTCAACCGGGGGCCGCGGCCGGTGGCGCCGACCACCGGGATGCCGGCGGCCCGCACCCGGTCGAGCACCCCGTGGGTGTACGCCGAGACGGTGTCGTCGCTGCGCACCAGCGTGCCGTCGAGGTCGGTGGCGATGAGTTTCGGTAGTCCCGGGCGGGTCATCGTTCCTCCTTGCCCGCCGCCGTCCGTACCGGTCGTCCGACCCGGTGTGACGGCGGGCAGCAACCGTACCTCGCCGGAAAGGTCGTCACCACGGCTTCCCGGCGAACCGGGCGGCAACGTCCGATGGCCGCCGGACCGCCACCCGGCGTGCCGGTTCCGGCACCGGGCGGGAGCGGGTCGTGGCTGGTGGCGGGAGCGGGTCGTGGCCGGTGGCAGGGCCGACGGGGGCCCTGGTCGACCGCCGCTCCCGGCGACCGGCGGGGTGGGTCGCGGTGGGTGGGGCGCTCAGGCGTCGGGTTCGCGACGGGCGAACGGGACCGTCGGGGTGACGGTCAGGTCGGCGGGTAGGGCCGGCCGGTCGTCCCCGCCGGGGCCGAAGCCCGTCCGCTCCGCCACGTCGCCGTCGCCGTCGCCGCCGTCGCCGTCCGGCCGTTCGGCCGGCTGCTGCGGGACGACCGTGAGCAGTGCCGCCCCGACCAGCGTGACGGCCACGAAGGCCATCACCAGGCCCCGGCCGTAGTCCACCCGGAACCCGTCCTCGGCGGAGTAGAACACCGCCCGCTGCCCGGAGTCGTCCAACGAGAAGGCGGTGACGGTGAGCAGGACCAGCAGGGCACCCGCCACGGCCAGTCCGGCCACCCGGGCGTCGTGCCGGACCGCCGCGCTCCCCCGCAGGGTCAACGCCACCGCCGCGCTGAGCAGTAGCAGTCCCACCAGGTACGCGATGCCGAAGCCGCCCACCTCGGCGACCCCACCGGGCACCCGGATGGTGCCGCTGCCCTCCGGACCACCGTTCGGGAGGGTCATCACCAGCCATTCCCCGGCCGCCGACGCCGTGGCGGCGACCGCGCCGAGCAGGGTCAGCACCGGGGGCAGCCGGTGGTCGCGGCGCAGCGCGGTGGGCCAGGGCCCGAATCGCCGGCCGGCGGGTCCTTCGGGGGCGTCCCACTGCGGCACGGGGCTGTCGTCCGAGCGGTCGTCCTGTCTCGGGATGGGGAGATCCTGGGACATCGGCTACCTTCCGCGTCGCGGGCCTGACCCGCATCATCCCACGTCGGAGGGCCAGCGGCCGGGAGCGCCCGCCCCCGGAAGGTCGGCAGCGCGGTGCGGGTTCGACTAGCGTTCGGGTATGCCTATCCGTACCGCATCCGCACGTTGGCAGGGCAACCTCACCGAGGGCGCCGGGACCGTCCGCACCGGCAAGGGTGGCCTGGAGGGGAACTACTCCTTCAAGTCGCGCTTCGAGGAGGGCGAGGGGACCAATCCCGAGGAGCTGATCGGGGCCGCCCACGCGGGCTGCTTCTCGATGGCGCTCTCCAAGCAGCTCGCCGACGCCGGCCTGTCCGACACCTCGGTGGAGACCACCGCCAAGGTGCACTTCGACAAGACCGACGCGGGGATGACCGTCACCCGGATCGACCTGGAGACCGTCGGTCAGGCCCCGGGCCTGGACGAGGCCCAGTTCACCAAGCTGGCCCAGGCCGCCAAGGAGGGCTGCCCGATCTCCCGGCTGCTCTCCCCCGGCGCGCAGATCAGCCTCACCGCCCGCCTCGCCTCCTGACCCCGAGCCCCGGCCCCACCCCGCCCCGGGGTGGGGCCGGGGCTCGCCCTCGATCCTGGTCGTCGTGGTGTCCGGGCGATTCGTCGCCCAGGTGACCGGGAGCGGGCGCGATCACGGTGCGGTGGTTCGAGGTGCTCCCGGTGGGCGGTCCGAGCGTGGGTGATCGGGCCGGTGGGTGGGCGGCGGGTCGGGCACAATGGGTGAGGTGCCCGTGGAGATGAGCCGTGAACGCTTCGAGGAGCTGGTCGGCGAGGCCCTCGACGAGGTGCCCGAGGAGCTGCTCCGGTTGATGAGCAACGTGGTCATCCTGGTCGAGGACGACCCGCCCGCCGGTGAGAACCTGCTCGGCCTCTACGAGGGGCACGCGCTGACCGAGCGCGGCTGGAGCTACTCGGGTGTGCTGCCCGACCGGATCTTCATCTACCGTCGGCCGATCCTGCACATCTGCGCCACCGAGGACGACGTGGTCGACGAGGTGGCGGTGACGGTGGTGCACGAGATCGCCCACCACTTCGGCATCGACGACGAGCGGTTGCACGCGTTGGGTTGGGGCTGAGCCCGCCACCCGCCTACTCCGGCGGGTCACCTCCGCACAGGTGACCGGTTCCGTGCGTGGAGCCGGGCTTGTGCTCCACCCGGCCGATGCGGCTGTTGCGGGGGCTGCCTACCGTGGGGCGAGCACACCCCCAATCAGGAGGAAAACCCAATGCGCAGCGCGCTGTTCTCCGCGGAGAACCTGGAGAAGGAGTCCGCCCAGCCCGGCATGCGGCTGCAGAACTCCAAGATGCTCAAGATCGAACTCAACGGTGAGGCGATGGCCCGGGTCGGGTCCATGGTCGCCTACCAGGGGCAGGTGCAGTTCCAGGCGCTCGGCTCGGGCGGCATCGGCAAGTTCATCAAGCAGCGGCTCACCGGCGAGGGAGTGCCGCTGATGAAGCTCAGCGGCCACGGCGACGTCTTCCTCGCCGAGCTGGCCAAGGACGTGCACATCATCGACCTGGAGCCGGGCGACGCCCTGTCGATCAACGGGTCCAGCGTGCTGGCCTTCGACTCCAGCCTGTCGTACGACATCAAGATGGTCGGCGGCGCGGGGATGGCCTCGTCGGGCCTGTTCAACTGCGTGTTCAGCGGCCACGGCCGGATCGCCATCACCACCAAGGGCACCCCGGTCGTGCTCAACGTCGACGCCCCCACCTACGTCGACCCGCAGGCCGCCGTCTGCTGGTCGGCCAACCTCCAGACCGGCTACCACCGCGCCGAGCAGCTCGGCCTGGGCACCCTGCTCGGTCGCAGCACCGGTGAGGCGTTCACCATGAGCTTCGCCGGCCAGGGCTTCGTCGTGGTCCAGCCGTCGGAGGAGCCGCCGGTCCAGGGCAGCGGCGGCCAGCAGCAGCAACAGGGCCTGCTCGGCGGCCTGCTCAGCTGACCTTCGCCGAGATGGGGGTGGTCCCGGCCGGGGCCGCCCCCCATCCGTCTGCGTGCCGTCGGGCGCTGCGGCAGGCGGGGTCAGCTCAGTTCGCCGGAGCGCAGCCGCGCCAGCCAGGCCGCCGCGTCGGTGTAGTCGGCGTCCGACAGGCCGGCCGGCGCCGGGACCGGCCGGTCACCCACCGCGTCGGTCCAGCGGTGCCGGGGGTACGACCCGAGGAAGCGCACCTCGGCGCAGACCCGACGCAGCCCCTGCAACGCCTCACCGAGTCGGGCGTCCGCCACGTGACCGGTGCAGTCGAGGAAGAAGACGTACCGGCCGAGCGCCTCACCGGTGGGGCGGGACTCGATCCGGGTCAGGTTGACCCCCCGGACGGCCAGCTCCATCAGCACCGACAGCAGGGCGCCCACCCGGTCGTGGGCGATGTAGACGGCCAGCGAGGTGAGGTCGTCGCCCGTGGGCGGCGGGGGCGGGCCGGGGCGGGACAGCAGGGCGAAGCGGGTCACCGCGTCCGGGTGGTCGGCGATCTTGTCGGCGAGCAGCGTCAAGCGGTGCCGGGCCGCCCCGATCGGGGCGCAGATCGCCGCGTCGAACTCGCCGTTGGCCGCGCCGGCCGCCGCCGCGCCGTTGGAGAGCACGTCGATCACCGTGGCGTCGGGCAGGTGGGCGCGTAGCCAGTTGCGGCACTGGGTGGACGCCTGCGGATGGGCGGCCACGCTGCGCACCCCGGCGAGGTCGGTGCCGGGGCGCGCGCCGAGCACGAACTCCACCGACAGGATCACCTCCCGGGTGATCACCAGCGGGCCCCCCTCGGCCAGCTCGTCCAGCGTCACCCCGACCGCGCCGCCGATCGAGTTCTCCATCGGCACCAGCGCCGCGTCCGCCTCGCCGGCCCGGACGCTCTCCAGTGCCTCGCCGACACTGCGGGCGGGCGTACGACTGCCGTGCTCGGCGGCCGGGACGGTACGCAACGCCTGTTCGGCGAAGGTGCCCTCCGGGCCCAGGTAGACGTATCGGGTCGGCGGTGTTCCGGGCATGTCGCCCAGCCTACGCACCCGGTGGCAGCCCGGTCCCGGCGTCGCAGGCCAACGTCCGGATGGCGGACGGCGCGGCGGCCTTGACCTCGATCGAGCAGACGTCCGTGCCGGCGGTGACCAGCCGCAGCGCCCCCGGCTCCCCCCGGCTGACCGCCTGGAGTTCCTCGTGCCCGCTGACCGCCAGCACGGTGTAGTGCCAGCCGTCGGCGCAGAGCGGCCCCTCGACTGCCCGCACCGACACATCGCCCGGCAGCACGTCGCTGCGCAGCAGCCCGATCACCGAGGTGGCGGAGGGCCGGCCGGCGCAGGCCGTGGCGACCGTCGCGGCGGTGGGGGTCGGCGGCGGCGGGGTCGACGGCCGTGTCGGGATCACCGGCAGCGTGGGGGTCACCGGCGGCATGCCGGGCGACGTGGCCGGTGGCGCGCTGACGGCGGGTGTCGGTGGGGCGAGGGGGACCGGCGGCGGGTCTGGCGGCGGTGCGGCGCAGCCGGTGGCCGGCAGCACGGCGAGCAGGGCCACGACGATCCGTCCGGTGACCGGCCGGCGGTACGGGGGACGGTGTGCGGGGTAGGGCGGCACGGGCCGATCCTCGGGGGAGTCGCGCGCGGGGGCGTCGGGACGGGGGAGCCGGTCAGATCGCGGAGAAGAAGGTGAGTGAGCCGGCGACCGACCCGTCGGTGAGCATCGGCGTGGAGATCGCGTCGACGGTGGCGTAGGTGGTGTCGTCGCCGGCCGGCTGCACCCTCAGCAGCCCCCGGGCGAGTCGGCCGGAGTGCAGGGCCAGCAACGGCGGGATCTTGTCGGTCTCCTGCTCGGGCAGCTCGTGGCGGGCGGCGGTGAAGTCGAGCAGCCGCAGGCCCCCTTCGAGCAGCGGCAGGCCGACCACCTCCTCGGGGGCGCCGAGACAGAGCAGCTCGCAGCCGGCGGCGGAGATGGCGACCACCCGGGTGTCGGCGGCGATCAGGAGGCAGGGCTCCTCGGCGTGGGAGACGGTGGCTGACCACTGCCCGACGTTGTCGCCCCCCGGCCCTGTCGGCGTCGTCCGTGCGGCCGGCACGAACACGTCCGAGAGCGAGAGTTCGACGTGGGCCACCGCGCCTCCTAGGTACACCGACGGACTGTCCACGCTAGCCGGTCTTGATGACGGTCGCCGACCGCGCGGGAGCCACCGGCCGCCGGTGGGTGGATCGGGTGCCTTGGTGGGCGGCCGGCGACGGCGCGGACCGGAGGTGTCGGGGGGACCGGTGCCGCGGGGCGTCGCCGGTGACGTTACCGGCGACCTGCCGGCTTGTCAGCGGCCGTTCGGCCCTCGTCGTACCACCGGTAGTCGCCGGTGGGACGGTAGGTGCCGTTGTGCCAGGTCTGCGGTGCCTGGGCGACCCGGGACAGCTTCTCGGCGGTGGCCGGGCTGATCCGGTTGCCTCCGGCGACGAGGAGCCGGTCGAGCTCCCGGTGGGTCGCCATCATGCAGTCCTTGGGCAGGCCGTAGACGCTGATGACGCCGGAGCCGACGAAGGTCAGCACCGGCGTCACCGGGATGGGCAGGCCGACCGCTGCGGTGAGGGCCTTGCTCGCCCGCTTGGCGTCCTTGCGGGCCTCGGCCACGTACGGCGGGCGCTTGCCGTTGATCTGCACCACGTCCCCGGCGACCAGCACCCGGGCCCGGCCGTGGTCGGCGATGCTCACCGCGAACAGCCCGCTGGGGCCGATGGCGAGGAACCCGGCGCGTTCGTCCTGGCCGTGGTCGCGCAGGACGTCGGAGACGTCGGTGCGCGGCCACTCGATGACGTGCCAGGCGGGGCCCAGGTGGTCGAGCTGACCGAGCGCCCGCGCCCCGGCGGCCTCCAGCCGGCGGGCGCCCCGCTCGGCCCGGCGTCGACGCGCCCACTCCAGTGGGGTGGGACGGGCCGGATCGAGTGCCGCGGACCCGTCGGGACGGGGGTGCGGCACCGCCACGGGCGGCAGTGCCCGGGTGGGTACGGCTCGACGAGCGGGAAAGACAGTCATCGCGACCTCCGGCAAAAGGTCCCTCGAAAGTTATGGTCTCACTACCCTACGTCGCCACTGTGGGGGTACGGCAAGTTGGAACGCCGGAATGAGTGCGGATGAATGCCATATTCATCCGCTGTTCTTCCGCTGAAGATCGTTCATCACTGCCCTACGCTGCGGGGGTGACCCACTACGTGGACAGCGAGGTCGGTCGACTCGGCACGGTGCTGTTGCACCGGCCGGGTCCGGAACTTGCCCGCCTCACCCCCCGCAACAACGACTCGTTGCTCTTCGACGCTATCCCATGGGTCGGCCGGGCCCAGGAGGAGCACGACGCCTTCGCCGCCGAGCTGCGCGGGCGCGGTGTGGAGGTGCTCTACCTCGCCACCCTGCTCGCCGAGACGCTCGCCGTCCCCGAGGCCCGCGCCGAGCTGACCGAGCAGGTGCTCGGTTCGCCCCGGCTGGGCGACACCCTGCGCCGCCGGGTCGCCGACCACCTCGCCTACCTCGACCCGGCCGCGCTCGCCGACGTGCTCACCGCCGGGCTCGCCCACGAGGAGGTACGGATCAGCGCCGAGCGCCCCGGCGGTCTGGTCTGGACGATGATGGACCGGCACGAATTCGTCATCGACCCGCTGCCCAACCTGCTCTTCACCCGCGACTCGTCACTGTGGATCGGCGACCGGGTCGGGGTCACCAGCCTCGCCATGCCGGCCCGCCGCCGGGAGACCACCCTGACCGACGCGATCTACCGTTACCACCCCCGCTTCGTCGGCACCCGGGCCGTCTACCACCCGGGCCTGGAACACCTCGAAGGCGGCGACGTGCTGCTGCTCGCCCCCGGGGTGCTCGCCGTGGGGGTGGGCGAGCGAACCACCCCCGCCGGTGCCGAGCGGCTGGCCCGCCAGGTCTTCGCCGCCGGCCTGGCGCACACCATGCTGGTGGTGCCGATCGCCCAGGAACGGGCCACCATGCACCTCGACACCGTCTGCACCATGGTCGACGTCGACACGGTGCTGATGTACCCCAACGTGGCCAGCACGCTGTCGGCGTACACGGTGATCGCCGGCCCGGACGGCGAGCCCCGGGTCGACGGCCCCGCGCCGTTCCTGCGCGCGGCGGCCGACGCGATGGACCTCGACCAGCTCCGGGTGATCGACACCGGCCTGGACCCGGTGACCGCCGAACGCGAGCAGTGGGACGACGGCAACAACACCCTCGCGCTGGCCCCCCGGCTCTGTGTCGGCTACGAACGCAACGTGGAGACCAACGCCCAGTTGGAGCGCGCCGGCATCGAGGTCATCCCGATCGCCGGTTCGGAGCTGGGCTCCGGCCGGGGCGGCCCGCGCTGCATGTCCTGCCCACTGGTCCGCGAGCCACTGCGACCGCCGGCCGGCTGACCTGCTGTCCGCCTATCCCGGCGTCGTCGCCCCGGACCGGTGGGGGTGGCTCAGCGGAGGGTGAGCTGGCGGCCGAGCAGGCCCTGGCGGGCCCGGCGACCGGCGGCGTCCAACGGCTCCTTCTCGGCCAGCGCGTCGGCGTACCGCTTGGCGAACGCGGCGACCGGCTCCTCCCACTCGGCGGCCGGAACGTCCTCCGGTAGGTCCCAGACCGGCGCGAGCCGGCCGTGCGCCCGGAACATGCCGGCGAACTTCGTGCCCTCGCCCAGGGGGAGGGCACCGGCGGCGGAGAGCCGGGAGAGCGCGTCCAACGCGGCGTCCTCGTCGTCGCCGAGCACCCAGCGCACGTGGGCCTTCTCCGGCACCTGACACCAGTAGGCGGCCCGGGCGGCGGCCAGCTTCACGGTCGGATAGATCGCGGCGTTCGCCCGCTCCAGGGACGCCTGCACGGTCGGGTCGTCGGCGGCGCCGGGATCGAGCCAGAACTCGAAACCCTCGTGCATCGTGATGTCCAGCGGGCCGTCGACCAGGATGTCCTGGAGCCGGGGGCCGGGGCCCGGCAGCGGCGGCACCGTCACCGCCCCACCCGGCTCGGTACGCAACGCGCAGAGCAGCGCGTCGGCCAGGTCCCGGGAGACGTCACCGGACTGCTGGTGGCGCTGGAGACCGATGAACACCCGACCGTCCGGCTTGGTCATCGCCGGGGCGGCCATCGGCAGCACGGTCGCCAGGGTGACCGGGCGGTCGCCGTGCTCCTCGACGAGTTCCGGGGTGAGTCGCAGCGGTGCCGAGGCGGCCGGTACGAGTTCGCGCAGGGCGATCCACTCCGGTTCGTCCACCAGCCCCTCGAACGGACGGGGGACGAACACGTCCCGGATCTTCTCCCGGCGGGGGGCGGCCTCGGCACGCTGGTTCTTTCGACGCTTGCTCACGGCGAGACAGCCTAGAGCCCGATCGGCGGCGGTGGGGGCAGGACCCGCCCCGCGCCTGCCGGGTCGCCGGTGCCGCCGACGTCGCAGATCCCGACCCGGCTGGTGGGGGGACAGGCGGACCGCGGCTCGGCCGGCGGCGGACGGGCGGTGACGGGTCAGCCGGCGGCGATCAGATCCGGGCGGCAGTCGGCCGGGTCGAACTCGGCCCAGACGCTCTGCCCCAGACCGTCCCGGTCGACCCCCCACCGACTGGCCAGGCCGGCGACGATGTGCAGGCCCCGGCCGTCGACCGCGTCCGTGCCGGCGGCCCGCATCCGGGGCCCCACGCCGGCGCCGCCGTCGGTCACCCGGACGGACAGACCCGGACCGGTCGACGTGGGCCGCAGCCGCCAGGCGACCCGGACCACCCCGCCGGGCAGCGGGTCGGCGTGCCGGACCGCGTTGCCGACCAGTTCGGCCAGGACGGCCACCAGGTCGGCGAGGAGCGGCGGGGGCACCAGGCCGGCCAACTCGTCGGCGAGCCGGTGCCGGGCCAGCCGCGCGCCGGTGGCGTGGTGGGGAACCACCACACACCACGAACGCTCGACCCGTCCCGTCGACACCCCGGCTCCTTCTCGACCCGTGCCTGCTGGCGGGGTGGACCACCCCGGGTCCACCGACGACTCACCCGCGCGGCAGCCGCACCTCTGCGACGGTACCGCCACCATCTCGTGGACGTAGGGATACCCATCCATTCTGCTGTTCAACGATCCGGCGGACGAGATAGAGACCCAACCCGGCCCCGGGATAACCCCGCCGGTCGCCGGACTCGCCCTGCCAGAACCGGTCGAAGGCGCGTTCCACGTGCTCCGGCCGGATGCCCACCCCCCGGTCGGTCACCCGGAACGACACGGTCTGCCCGTCGGCGGCCGCGAACACCTCGATCACGGCGTCCGGAGGTGACCACTTGCCCGCGTTGGTGCACAGCTCGGTCAGCACGGTGGTGAGGCTGTGCCGGTCCCCGAGCGCCTTGGGCAGGTCGACGGGGACGTGCAGGAGCAGGCGGCGGCGCAGGTCACCGGGGAGGTCCAGCACCGCCGCGCGCAACGCCCCGCCGAGGTCGAACGGCACGGCCGGCTCGTCGCCGGGGCGTACGTCGGTGGCGGAGGCGAGCAGCCGGTCGACCAGCCGGGCCAGTTCGTTGGCCCGTTGACCGATCACCCGGGCCGCCTGCCGCCGGTCGTGGTCGGTCAGCGACTCCCAGTGGTCGGTGAGGGTGTCCGCGTACCCCTTGATGACGGTGACCGGGGTACGCAGCTCGTGGCTGGTGACCGCGACGAAGAGGTCCCGGTCGGAGTCCCGGCGCTGCTGGTCGGTGATGTCGCGGAAGGTGACCACCCGTAGCGTGCCCGGGTCGACCAGTTCGCCGGAGGTGATCCGCAGCCACCGCCCGTCGGGTAGTTGGTGGTCGAGCACCTGGCCGGTCGGGGGGAGCGGGAACGGCAGTGGGCGGTTCAGCGCCTCACCGGCGCTGCGGCCGGTGACCTGGGCGGCGGCGGGGTTCCAGAGCCGGACCCGGCCGTCCCGGTCGACCACGGCCAGACCGTCGGCGAGCGCCGCCACGACCGGGCCGTCGCCGTGCACCGGCAGGCCGCTCTGGTCGCCGTACATGTGGGCGATGCAGGAGGCGAGGTAGCCGAGGGTGGCGTGCTGGACCCGGTCCTCGGAGTCCTCGCCGTCGGCGTAGAGGGCGTGCAGGCTGCCGACGGTCAGGCCGTTGAGTTCGGCGCGGGCGACGATCATGCGGCGCAGGCCCCGCTCGGCCAGCTCGCCGGCGAGCGGACCGTCGAGGTGGTCCAGCCGGGTCTGCCGGACCCGGGGACCGGTGAGCAGACAGACGGTGGCCGGGTCGGAGGCGGGCAACGGGCGGCCGATGGTCCACTCGGCGCAGCCGCTGGCGGCGATCACCCGTCCCCCGGTCGGGGCGAACTCGACGAAGGCCACGCAGGCCGCGCCGAGCGCGGGTCGGGCCGCCCGCAGCAGCGCGGTGAGCACCGGCAACCCGGCCTCTCCCGAGTTGATCATCTCGATCACCGCGCCGTGGTCGGTGATGAGGTCGGCGAGATCGGTTCGCTCCGGCATGCCCCGAGTGTGCCCGGTGCACCGCCCGTCGGACATCCCCGGGCGGGGGCCGACCCGCCGCTGGGACGCCCCGGGCGCGAGCGGGCCGGTCGGACGACGGGCCGCACCGGCCGGGCCGGTGCGGCGGCGACGGGCCTCACCGGTCGGGCGGCGACTGGCCTCACCGGCCGAGCCGGGCCAGGGTGAGGGCGGGGCGGTCGGTGATCACCCCGTCCACCCCCGCGTCGAGGACCAGGTCCAGGTCGGCCGGTTCGTTGACCGTCCAGACGTACACCGGGTGGCCGGCGGCCCGCAGCGCGGGCACCAGCGTCGGGCGGGCCCGGACCAGGCCGATGCCCGGCCCGGCGATCCGGGCCCCGAACGGCAGCCGGCCGAGCGGCAGCCAGCGGGGCAGCACCTCCAGCAGCAGCACCGTCGGCAGCGCCGGGGCCAGCTCACGGACCCGGCGGACGGCCAGGGGGGAGAACGACATCACGGTGACCTGGACCGGGTCGTCGGGGCCCGGTTCGGCCAGCCCGTGCCGCCGCAGCATGGTCACCAACCGGCGCTCGACGTCCCCCCGGTAGCGGGACGGGTGTTTGGTCTCCACCAGCAGCCGGACCGGGCGGCCCGCGTCGCGTACGGCGGTCAGCAGCCGGTCCAGGGTGAGCAGCCGGGTGTGCGCGTCGTCGCCCGCCTCGTCGCCGTCGGCCGGTGTGCACCCGGGATGCCAGGAGCCGAAGTCCAACGCCTCCAGCTCGGCCAGGGTGCGGGCGCTGACCAGACCGTGACCGTTGCTGGTCCGGTTCAACCGCCGGTCGTGTACGCAGACCAGGTGCCCGTCGCGGGTCAGTCGGACGTCGCACTCCAACCCGTCGGCACCCTCGTCGAGGGCCCGTAGGTAGGCCGCCAGGGTGTGTTCGGGGAGGTCGGCCGACGCGCCACGGTGCGCGAAGACCAGTGGATCACCCATGCTCGGTCGCTCAGATGACCTGGCCGGGTTGCCCGTCCCCGGTGACCACCGGTTTGCCGACGGCCACCCACTGCCGCATCCCGCCGTCGGCGTTGCGCACCTGCTCCCACCCGTTGCCGAGCAGGTAGCCGACCACCTGTGCGGAGCGCCCGCCGGAGCGGCAGATCACCGCCACCTCGCGGTCGGTGGGCACCTCGGCGAGCCGGGCCGGCAGCTCCATCATCGGCACATGGTGGGCGCCGGGCGCGTGGCCCGCCGCCCACTCGTCGTCCTCCCGGACGTCGAGCAGGTAGGTGTCGTCGTCGATCGCGGTCACGGGGACGCTGGGAACCTGGGATCCGAACACGGTCACCAAGCCTAGATCCTCGGTGCCGCCGACGGCACGTCGGCAGCCGGCGTGGCGGCTCCCGGCACCTCGGTGGCTTCCGGGACCCCGGCGGTTCTCGGGATGCCGGTGGCTTCCGGGACCTCGGTGGCTCCAGGGATGCCGGGGCCCCCGGGGCCTCGGTGGCGCGGGATCCGGTGGTCGGGGTGGTGGTCACAGCCGGTTGACCCAGCGCGGGTTGGCCCGCGACCAGTCGGGCAGCCGGTCGGTGCGGACGGCGTCGAAGAGCCCGCCGCCGCCCTGGTCCAGCACCACGTAGGAGATGCCGTCGATGGTCTGCGGGTAGGACGGCAACTGCACCCCGTGCAGCGCGTCGGCGGGCAGGGAACGCAGCGCGAACACCAGGTCGTCCAGGGGCACCCCGTTGGTGTCGACGGTGAGTGAGCTGCCGACCGCCCGCAGTACCCGGTCCAGTTGCACGGGGTCGCTGCGCAGGTGGGACTGGGCGGCCCGGTCCAGCATCGCCCGCAGCATCTGCTGCTGGTGTCGTTGCCGGTCGTAGTCGCCGTTCGGGAGGTCGTAGCGTTGCCGGGCGTAGTCCAGCGCCCTGGCGCCGTCCATCTGCTGGCAGCCGACCGGGAAGTTCGTCCCGGTGTGGATCGACCGGACCTCGGTGTCGACGCACATCCGGATGCCTCCCAGCAGGTCGATGACCTGGCGGAAGCCGGCGAAGTCGACGAGCGCCGCGCCGTCGAAGCGGATGCCGGTGAGTCGGGTCAGGGTGGCCGAGAGCAGTCGGGTGCCGCCCTCGCCGCCACCGCCGTGCTCGTATGCCGCGTTGATCTTGTCCTGGCCCCCGCCGTAGCCGGCGGCGTCGGGTGGGATCGCGACCAGCAGGTCGCGGGGGACGGAAATCAGGTACGCCTGCCGTAGGCCGGGCGGAACGTGGACGATCAGGATGGTGTCCGACCGCTGGTCCGCCCCGGCTGCGCCGGGGCGTCGGTCGGTGCCGACGATCAGGTAGTTCAGCCCGGTGTCCAGCTCGGTGCGGGCCTGCCGGGCGTCGGGGGAGAGTAGTTGTTCCCGGCTGACCGTCCGGTCGTAGCGGTGGGCGAGCAGCCGTACCCCGACGACGGCGAGCCCGGCGAGCAGCACCAGGGTCAGGCCGACGCCGAGCAGGATCCGCGACCAGCGTGTCCCGCGCCGGGCGGGAGGCGGTGTGCCCCGCCCCCGAACGGATCGCGCTGACCTGGCCGTGACGCCCTCCCGTGGCCGAAACGTGAGTGTTTCTCACGTCAGGCTACGGTGGGACCACGGGTCCCCGGGCCGGTTCGCCGGGACTACCGGCGGGTCACTTCCGGGTGGACAGCACGCTCGGGTTGGCGTAGACGAACTCGGCCAGCTTGTCTTCCTTGATCGCCTGGAACATGTCCAGCGTCTGCTGGCTGAGTGCCTCACGGTTGTTGGCGTTGCCGTTGAACGTGCCACCGTTGGTGCGCAGCATGGTCAACTCGTTGGCGGTGACCCCGCGCATGGTGAAGACCAGGTCGGCGACCGGCACCCCGCCGGTGTCCAGGATGAACGCCTTGCCGGCCGCCTTGATCAGCTGGTTGACCTTGACCGGGTTGGTCATCATGCCCTTGTCGGTGGCCTTGCGGGCCATCGCCTTGATCAGCTGCTGCTGGTTCTGCTGGCGGTCGTAGTCGCTGTTGGGCAGGCCGTAGCGCTGCCGCGAGTAGTCGAGCGCCTGGAGGCCGTTCATCTCCCGGCAGCCCTTCTTGTAGACCACCGGGGTCATCGGCCGGCCGGTCTTCTTGGCGTCGGCGTTCCACATCTGCTTGCCGTCGACCATCATCATGTGGTGCGACTTCACCTCGTGGCTGACGCAGATGCGCACCGTGCCGAGGGTGTCGATGACGTTCTTGAAGCCACCGAAGTTGATGATCGCGGCCCCGTCGAAGCTGACCCCGGTCATGTTCTTGATGGTCTGGGCCATCAGTTGGGCGCCGCCCTCCCAGCCGCCGCCGTTGCGCGCGCCGGCCTGGAACGCCGCGTTGATCTTGTCGGTGCCGCCCTTGAACCCGCTCTTCTTGAACGCGGGGATCTGTGCCTCGGTGTCGCGGGGGATCGAGATCAGGTACGCCTGGTCGTGGCTGGCCGGGATGTGCAGCACGATGATGCTGTCCGACCGGACGTCGTCGGCGGCCCAGCGCTCCCGGGCGTCCACGCCGAGCAGCAGCATGTCGATCGGGCCGTCCAGGTTGGCGCCGCCCTCCGCCTCGGTCTTCCCCGCCCCGCCGAGCAGGTTGCGCTGGGCGATGTTGCCGGTGGCCTGGCTGATCAGCGCCTTGCTGCCGACGATCGCGATGCCGCTGGTCACCATCAGCACCGCGCCGAAGATGACGGTCAGCCGCGCCCAGAGGGGGTCCTTGCGCCGGGTGCGCTTGCGGGCCGTGCCGGACGGCCTACCGCCGCGACCGCCCGGTGACGGGACGGCGGCCGACGCCCGGTAGGGGTCGGCGTTCAGCGACGAAGGGCGGGGGCTGGTCTGAACCGGCATGCATGCTCCAGCTCGCGTGATCGGGGGGCGGGACCACTTTACGTACCGCTTCCCGTCAAGGCGAGGTCGTCACACGCACAAATCCCAGACAACCCGACCTTTTCCTCCGCGATTTGTCCGAACGGATGAATCGATGAGACCGGACGGCTGTTGGCTTTTGATGATCAAGCCTTCGGTAAAGACCTCTGATGACGCTCGTCGAAATCTGCCCGACATCCGGGGCCGGGCCGACCCCAGATGCCGGGCCGGCTCAGTTCCCGTTGCCCGGCGTGTCCGCCTTCTGGTCGGCGGCCACCCAGTCCGCCATCGTGTCGGCGGACATCGCCTTGTACATCGCCAGCGCCTTCTCCCGGTCCGACACCACCACCGACTCGCCGTTGATGGTGTCGCTGCCGGTGTTCGGGCTGGTGAGGAAGGTCAGGTTCTCCCCGCGCAGGTTGCGGAACTGGATCGCCATGTCGCCGAGGGAGAAGTCGTTGTCGACGGTCACCGCGGCGGTCACCGACTGGAGGAACGCGTTCAGCTTCTTGGGGTTGGTCAGCGTGCCCGTGCTGGCCGCCTTGTCCATCAGCGCCCGCAGGAACTCCTGCTGGTGGCGCATCCGGGCGAAGTCGCCCTGGGGGAACTGCTTGCGCTGGCGGATCCAGTCCAGCGCCGTCGCGCCGTCCATGTGCATGGTGCCCTTGGTGAACTTCCGGTACGGCTTGTGGATCGAGGTGATGCTCCGCTCCACCTTCAGGTCGACCCCGCCGAGCGCGTCGGTGACCTCCTTGAAGCCGCCGAAGTCGATCGCCATCACGTTGTCGATCCGGACGTCGGTGAAGCACTCCACGGTGCGTACCGCCAGCGGCAGGCCGCCGAAGGCGAAGGCAGCGTTGATCTTGGCACGCTGACCGGAGTCGCAGGCCGCGCCCGCGCTCTCGGGGATCGGCACGTACAGGTCACGCGGGACGGAGACCAGGTAGGCCGACTTGTGGTCGGCCGGGATGTGCATGACGATCAGCGTGTCCGCCCGCCACTCGCCCGGCTTGTCGACCGCCGCGTCCGGGTCCCGCGAGTCGGTGCCGACCAGCAGGATGTTGAGCGCCCCGTCGACCGCCTTCGCCGGCCGGCCACCGGTGATCTCCGAGAACGGATCGGTGCGGGCCAGGTCCTCGTTGAGGTTGCGGGTGTAGAACCAGGCCCCGATCCCGCCGAGCAGCGCCACCACCAGCACCGTCACGCCGGCCACCAGGGCCATCCGCCCCCAGCGCGGGCGCGGCCCACGCCGGCCGTAGTTCCCCGGCCCGCCCGGCCCCGAGGGTGTGCCGGGGCCACCCGGCCCGCCCGACCGGGGCTGACTCTCCTGGTGCGAGGGGTACCACTGCGCGTCGGACTGGCGGGTGCGCCCGGTGGCGCCCCGGTCGGAGCCGGGCACCGAGGCACGGCCCGCGCTGCGGTGCAGGTACGGGAGCGAGGCGCCGGCTGACGAGGTCGCTGACATGCGTTTCAGCGTACGTAGGCGGGTCGAGCGTTCGCTGAATGTGAAGCCTCCTGAGCGCCCCGCGTGGCGTGGGGGAGCTACCCTAGCCGGCTGCGGAAATGGTCGATCGTGCGTCGCAGGCCCTCGTCGGGCGACACCTGCGGCTGGTATCCCAGCAGGTCCCGGGCGAGGGTCAGGTCGGGGCGGCGCATCTCCGGATCGTCCGAGCTGCGAGTGACGTAGGTCACCTGTGACGTACTGCCGGAGAGTGACGCGATCGTCTCGGCGAGTTGCCGCATGGTCAGCTCGTGTTCGGTGCCGCAGTTGATCGGGCCGGTCTGCGTCGAGTCGAGCAGCAGCAGGATGCCGCGCACCAGATCGTCGACGTAACAGATCGACCGGGTCTGCTCACCCGTGCCGTGCACGGTGATCGGCTCGCCACGCAACGCTTGGGAGATGAACGTCGGGATGGCCCGGCCGTCGTCCGGCCGCATCCGTGGGCCGTACGTGTTGAAGATCCGGACGATCGCCGCGTCCAGCCCCCGACTGCGGTGGTACGCCATCGTGGCCGCCTCGGAGAACCGCTTCGCCTCGTCGTAGACGCTGCGCACCCCGATCGGGTTGACGTTGCCCCAGTAGGTCTCCCGCTGCGGGTGCTCCTTCGGGTCCCCGTACGCCTCGGAGGTGGAGGCCATCAGGAACCGGGCGTCGTCGGCGACCGCGCGGTCGAGCAGGTGCAGGGTGCCCACCGAGCCGACCCGGAGGATCTCCACCGGCAGCTTCGCGAAGTCCGTCGGGCTGGCCGGGGAGGCCATGTGCAGGATCGCGTCGAACCGCTGGGCCAGGGCCGGGTGGTGGCTGGGCAGGCCCTCGGAGATGTCCGCCTCGACCAGGGTGAACCGTGGGTGCTCCGCGAGGTGCGCGACGTTGTCCTTGGAGCCGGTGACGAAGTTGTCCAGCGCGACGACCGTGCACCCGCGCTCGATCAGGGCGTCCACCAGGTGCGACGGGACGAACCCGGCACCGCCGGTGACGAGGACGCGGTGACCGCTACCGAACCGCTGGGCAACCTTCATGGCGGTCAGCCTACTCAGCGCGACCGCCGCAGGTCATTTCGACCTGGGTGACGCCCGTGCCCCGTACCCTGCCCGTCTCTGCCCCGGGGCCTGCCACGACGCGACCGTCGGGGTCGGCGGGCCCCGGGCGACGGCGGAGGCCCCCGCCGCGATCGCTCGCGGCGGGGGCCTCGTGGTGCCGGTTGCTCAGTGCGCACCCGCGCCGGTGAGGGCACGCACCTCCAACTCGGCGTACTTGTCCTCGTCGTGCTCCTTGGAGATGACCGTGCCGATCCAGCCGCAGAGGAACCCGAACGGGATGGACAGCAGGCCCGGGTTGGACAGCGGGAACCACTGCCAGTCGTGCTCCGGGAACATCGAGGTCGGTGCACCGGAGACGACCGGCGAGAAGAACACCAGGAACACGGCCGAGATCAGGCCGCCGTAGATCGCCCAGACCGCGCCCGAGGTGTTGAACCGCTTCCAGAACAGGCTGTAGAGGATCGCCGGCAGGTTGCCCGAGGCGGCCACCGCGAACGCCAACGCCACCAGGAAGGCCACGTTGAGGCTCTGCGCGTAGATCGACAGGGCGATCGAGACCGCGCCGATGACCAGGGCGGAGATCCGGGCCACCCGGACCTCCTGGCGTTCGGAGGTCTGTCCCTTCTTGATCACGTTGGCGTAGAAGTCGTGCGCCAGGCTGGACGACGAGGCCAGGGTCAGGCCGGCGACCACCGCCAGGATGGTGGCGAACGCGACCGCCGCGATGATCGCCAACAGGGTCGCCCCGCCCAGGTTGCCGCCGAGGAAGGTCTTGCCCAACTCCTCGGCGAGCTGCGGCGCGGCCGTGTTGCCGGCCTTGTCCTGCGCGACGATCGCCTTGCCGCCGACCAGTGCCGCCGCGCCGAAGCCCAGCGCCAGCGTCAACAGATAGAAGGTGCCGATGATGCCGATCGCCCAGAGCACGCTCTTGCGGGCCGCCTTGGCGGTCGGCACCGTGTAGAAGCGGATCAGGATGTGCGGCAGGCCGGCGGTGCCGAGCACCAGGGCGATGCCCAGCGACAGCAGATCCATCTTGTTGTAGAAGGTCTGGGTCGAGTTGCCGGCCACCTCGACGCCGTAGCGGAGCCCGGGTTCGAGGAACGCGCTGCCCTTGCCCGACGTGGCGGCGGCGTCACCGAGCAGCGCCGACAGGTTGAAGTTGTACTTGGCCAGCACCAGCACGGTCATCACCAGCGCGCCGGTCATCAGCAGGAACGCCTTGACGATCTGGACGTAGGTGGTGCCCTTCATGCCACCCACGGTCACGTAGATGATCATCAGGGCGCCGACCATGATGATGGTGGCGATCTTGGCGGTGTCGGCGTCCATGCCGAGGAACGTGGTGCCCGGCTTGATCCCCAGCAGCAGCGCGACCAGGGCGCCCGCCCCGACCATCTGGGCCAGCAGATAGAAGATCGACACCGTGATGGTGGAGACCGCCGCCGCCGTACGCACCGGCCGCTGCCGCATCCGGAACGCCAGCACGTCGGCCATCGTGTAACGACCCGAGTTGCGCAGCAGCTCCGCCACCAGCAGCAACGCCACCAGCCAGGCGACCAGGAAGCCGATCGAGTAGAGGAAGCCGTCGTAGCCGTACAGCGCGATGATGCCGGCGATGCCGAGGAACGACGCGGCCGACATGTAGTCGCCGCCGATCGCCATGCCGTTCTGGAAGCCGGAGAACGACCGGCCGCCGGCGTAGAAGTCGGTGGCCGTCTTGGTCTGCCGGCTGGCCCAGATCGTGATGGCCAGGGTCACCGCCACGAAGACCAGGAACAGCGTGATGGTCAGGTTGCGGGCGGTGCCGCCACCCGCCTCAACCGCGAGGACCGTGTTCATGGGTCACCTCCCCGATCTCGGCGCGGATGCGGTCGGCGGTCGGGTCGAGCTTGCGGTCGGCGTACCGCGAGTAGAGCCAGGCGATGAGGAACGTCGAGACGAACTGGAGCAGCCCGAAGATCAGCGCCACGTTGATGTTGCTGCCGAAGAGCTTCGTGCCCATGAAGTCCCGCGCGTAGGCGGAGAGGATCACGTAGAGCGCGTACCACAGGAAGAACGCGACGGTCATCGGGAAGACGAAGCTGCGCAGCGCGCGGCGCAACCCGACGAACTCGTCCGACCGTTGTACGGCCAGATAACGCTCCGCCGCCGACTCGGCCGGGGCGGGCGTGGGTGTGTCCGTGGACATCTGTGGATCACCACCTTCACAGGCATCGGGAGTTTCGCGCACCGTAGAGACCGGCCTGCCTGCGAGAAAAGGCGCAGATCGATCCCGGCAGTCCCCTGCGCCGAACGGTCCCCCACCTGCGCCCAGTGACCCACGTCACCCCGCTCACCGGCCCGCGCCGTCCCCGTCGCGGCCCGTCCCGGCCCGGCCCAGCCGTGATCCACTCCTGTGGGCCGATACAGCGGTATCCGACCGCCCAGGACACATGGCGACGCCACCCCCGCCCGCCCGGGCGGCTCGGCTCGGGCCAGCTCGGGTCGGGGTCGGGTCAGGGAAGGTGGTGGTAGCGGCCCCGGTGGTGCAGGAGGGGCGGGGTGTCGGTCAGGATCTCGACCGTTTCGACGGTGGCCTCGACGAGCAGCGCCCATCCGTACTCCCGGGCGGTGTCCAGGCGGCAGCCGGCCCAGCTGCCGGCGTCGGCGGGCACCGGCCCGTAGGGCGTGTCGGTCCACGTGTCGGTGGCGAACAGGCCGCCCGGAGAGGGGAAGAGCCCGGCGAACCGGTCGGCGAGCTGCCGGTGGGACGGCCCGAGTGGGGCCACCGCGAACCGGCCGGCCTCCTCGATCGCCGGCCACAGGTCGGCCTCGGGGTCGATCAGGCCGAGCAGCCGGTCCGGTTCCCCCTCGGCGACCAGGGTGGACGACACGGTCAGCCCGGCCGGGCCGGGTGCGGTCCAGAGCGTCACCGGGGCGGCGAGCCGTCCCCGCAGCCGACGGGCCGGCGAGCGTTGCCCGGTCGGCACCGCGAACGGGTCGGTGTGGTGGATCTCGGCACCCGGTTCTGGATTCACGTGAAACATTGTGGCCCCCGCCCCGTCCCGCGTTGCCAGGTCGGGGCGAGAGACGGCCGCATTTCCATGGTCGTCTGCGCGGGGGCGATCACGACACGCCGGTTCGGCGCCGCTCACCCGTAGGCGACCATCGGGCCTCCCCGCCGAGCGGGCGCGCGCCCAGCCGAGAAAGCGTTCGTGCAGGTCGGCCGGCCGTGCGTGACCGTTGAGCTGGCCGAGCTGGTCGCCGGCCTCGACCATCAGCGCACCCAGGTAGACCAGCAGTCCGGTCCGCTCCCCCCGGTACTCGACCAGCAACGCGAGCCGGGCCGGCTGGCAGGGCCATGGTGCGCCGCAGGCCCGGCAGCGCCACAGCGGTCGCATCGGCACGTGCGGCACGAACCGCCTCACCACCGGATCTGCCCCACGCCGCGCCGGCATCCCGGCTCCGCCAGGAAGGATCCCGGAGCATCGCTGCCCCGGTGGGGACGGTCGTCCCGCAGGATCCGGGCTGCCCCGGTCGGCAGCGCCATCCGAGGGTACGAGCAGCCGCCGCCGCTCGTGTGCCGCAGACGGCGGGCGGGGCCGGACGGGGTGGGTGGTCTCGACCGGGTGGACCGGCCACGCGGGTACGACACGGGGCTCCTTCGCGGGGTCAGGGGTCGCCCCGACCGGAGGAGACGGCCGGGGCGACCCGCGCAGGACCGGTCGCCGGGACGACGCCTCCACCGGCCGGGCCGCGTGCCCTCCACCCTGGACTCGGCAGCCGCAGCAGGGGAGGATGCCAGCGGTTACTACGGAGCGCGTTCGCGTACTTACCAGATAGGTGAGTGATGAACTTCGAGATGTGGGTCCGCGCGTTGAAGGCAGCCAGGGCCGGTGCCGGGGTGTCCCAGGAGGCCCTGGCTGGCCTGGTCAAGTGGAGCCCGTCGTTGATCGCCGCGATCGAGACCGGTCGCCGCCGCCCGACCATGGAGTTCGCCGTCGCGGCCGACGAGGCCCTCGGCACCGGCGGCCTCCTCGCCGAACTGTTGAAGACTGCGGACCGGGAGCATGGACCCTCCTGGTTCGCGGCATGGCGGGGATACGAGCAGCAGGCAACGCGGCTGCGTGCTTTCGAGGCGTGTCTGGTGCCCGGCCTGCTGCAAACCGAGAGATATGCACGGGCAGTCATCTCAGCGGGCGGACTGAATTCACCCGCCCTGGTTGATGAGTTGGTCGAGGTGCGGATGGAACGTCAACGGTTGTTCCACCGAGATGAGCCACCCCAGTGCGTCTTTCTGATGGACGAAGCTGGCCTGCGTCGGCCGATCGGCGGGCCGGCGGTGCTGGACGCGCAGCTTGGCCATCTGCTGGAGATGGCGGAGCTGTCGTTTCTTCGAGTGCATGTCATCCCGTTGGAAGTGGGAGAGCACGTCGGGCTTGGTGGCGGGTTTGTCCTTGCCGAGTTGCCGGATGGTGAGCGGGCGCTCTACCTGGAGAATGCCGCTCGGGGGCATGTCATGGACGACCCCGAGATGAACGGCCTGCTTGAGCGCAAGTGGGATAGCCTGCTCGGCGAAGCACTGTCCACAGGCGCCTCGTTGGATCTGATCCGAAAGCTGAAGGTGACGACATGACCAACACGGAGCCTTGCTGGCGCACCCCGATCCGCTCCACCGACTCGGGGGGCAACTGTGTCGAGGTGGCGGACAATCTGCCCGGGGTGGTGCTGGTCCGGGACAGCAAGGACCGCTGTGGCCCGACCCTCCACTTCACCCCCGACACCTGGCGTTCCTTCGTCACCTCGACGGGAACCGCCGCCGGGCCGGAGGGACGACGGGCGTGCCGCTGAGCGCCGATGACCGGCTGGCGATCCACGAACTCGTCGCGCTGCACGGCCACCTGATGGACGATGGGGCGTTCGACCGGTTGTCCGAGCTGTTCACCGACGACTTCGCCTACGACGTGACCGCCTACGGGTTCGGCGTACTGCGGGGGTACGCGGCGTTCGCCGAGGCGGCACGGACCCTGGGCGACGGCAACCCGCTCGGCCACCACGTGACCAACGTCGTGGTCAGCGAGGACGCCGACGGCACGGTCCGGGTCCGCTCGAAGGGGCTCGGCGTGCCGGTCGACGGCCCGGTGGGCACCGTGGTCTACGAGGACGTGGTCCGTCGGGTCGAGACGCGGCCCCCGGCAGGGACGGCCGGTGCGCGGCGGCCGGCGACCGGCTGGCGGATCAGCTACCGGCGGGTGGTCCCGCGTCGTCGACCGTTGCATCCCGAGGGGCGGAGTCAGCACCCCGAGGGGTGAGGTCCGCCTCCCGGGGTGTGCCGCCCGGCCCGTCGGGCAGGGCGGCACGGGCGGCGGCCAGCACCTGCGGGTCGGCGCAGCCGGCCGCGTAACCCGCGATCCGGCGGCGGATGTCCCGGGTGAGCAGCCAGACGCCGACCCGGTCGGCGACCGGGCGCAGGAACGCCGGCCGACAGCGGAAGCTGTACCGCCAGGTGGCGACCGTGTGGCCCGGCTCGGGTGCCGGGGCGAACCGCCAGCCACCGGCGAACATCTCGAAGAACCACGGGCCGCGCACCATCTTCATCCCCACGTTCGTCGGCGGGGCGAAGGAGACGTACTCGCTGATCATCACGAGGCCGTGCCGGGACCGGGTGAAGGTGCGCACGCCTTTGCCGGGGCGGGTGGCACCGTCGACGAAGTGTTGCTCGCGGACGAACGGGTCCCACCGGTAGCGCACCGGCGCGACGGTCTGCGACACCGCGAACGCCACCTCCGGCGGGACCGCGACGGTGGTGACCGCCTCGACGACCGGCATCAGCGGCGGGGGGTGACGGTCGACAGCAACTCCGGCATCCGGCGGTCCAGCACGTCCCCGGCCAGGTACGCCCCGAGTAGCGCCGCCCCCACCCCGTACGCCGCGCCGACCGGCAGGGCCAGCCAGAGCCAGACGTCGCCGAGCAGCCCGGCGGCCACCACCATCGGTACGGCGGCAGCCGCCGAGCCGACCATGGACAGCAGGGTGAGCATGCTCTTGGCGACCCCGGAACCGCCGTTCATCGCGAACGGGTTGCTCGTCTCCGGCAGCGAGTACGCCCCGAGCACCGAGATGAACCCGTTGATCGCCAATCCCACCCCGTACGAGGCGAGCAGTGCGCCCGCCGCCACCCCGAACCATTCCGGCCGGCCGAGCACCCCGCTGATGATCAGGGAGACGAGACCGAGCATCGGCAGCACGTACACGGAGAAGGCGGTCATCCGGGCGCGTAGCTCCAGCCGACCCGGGACCCCGGCCACGACGTTCGCCGCGTAGGCGCTGCCGTCGAAGCCGAACTGGTTGGCCAGGGTCACCGAGGCGAGCACGCCGACGAAGATCATCGAGATGCTGAGCAGCACCGGCGACGGGTCCCCGGTGGATTCGAAGCCCTCCTGGCCGACGGCGAAGCCCGCGCCACCGAGGTTGACCATCACCGGGACGAAGATCCCGACCACGGCGATGGTGATCAGGTTGGCCCGTCGTCGGGCGTCGCGCCACCAGTAGCGGCACTCGCGGGCCACCAGCGCGCCGAACCGGTCCCGGCGGGCCCAGCCGACCGCGCGGGGGAAGAGTTGGGCGATGGCGCCGCCGGTCGGTGCCTGGCGGGTCTTGGTCGGGGCGGCGCTCGCCGCGCCGACCATCGCCGACTCCAGCGACCGGGACCACCAGAGCAGCAGCGCCCCGATGGTGACCGCGGTGATGAGCAGCTTGACGGGTACCGCCCAGGCCCGGCCCTCGGCCACGTCCAGGCCGATCGTCCAGGGTGCGCCGAACGGGGTCCAGCCGACGATCCGGGCCACCCCGACGAGCCGGTCCCAGTCGGCGGTGCGTACGGCGGCCAGCACCACGAGCTGCAACGGGCCGAGCAGCGCGGCGACCACGGCGAGCAGCACGGCGGCCAGGTCACGGACCCGGCGGGACCGCAGCATGGTGGCGAACGCGCTGGTCACCGCGCGGCTGGCGGCGACGCAGAGCAGCACCCCGGCGACCACGCCGACGGCGGCGACGACACCGGCCGCCGCGCCGCCGAGCAGCGCGGCGCTGACCACCAGCCCGGCGACCGCGACCAGCACCGCGAACACCGGCACGCTGATCAGCGCCGCCGCGAACAGGCCGGTGACCAGGGTGCGGCGGGACAGCGGCAGCAGGGCGAACCGGGCCGGGTCGAGGGTCTCGTCGACACCGAAGAAGACCAGCGGCAGCAGCAGCCAGCCGAGGACGAGCACCCCGCCACCGAACGCCGCCGCCATCACCGCGTAGCGGGGTTCGTCGGCGAAGCCGGGCGCGGCGAACATCAGGAAACCGCCGGCCGCGAACCAGAGCCCGACCAGCACCCCGACCACGAACAGCGCGATCCGCCAGCCCTGGCCCCGGAAGTTGTTGCCCATCACCCGCAGCTTGAGCCGGACGAAGTGGCGCGGGGAGACCGGGCGGACCCGCTCGGCGGGTGTGCTCACCGGGACAGCCACGCCAGCTCCTCACCGGTCGCGGTCCGGCCGCCGACGACCTCGACGAAGACGTCCTCCAGGGAACGTTCGCCACGCACCTCGGCCAGGGTGCCGACCCGCTTGATGGTGCCGTCGGCGAGGATCGCCACGTGCGAGCAGAGCCGTTCGACGACCTCCATGACGTGGCTGGAGAAGACGACGGTCCCGCCGCCGACCACGTACCGGTGCAGGATGTCGCGGATCAGCGCCGCCGACACCGGGTCGACCGCCTCGAACGGCTCGTCGAGCACCAGCAGCCGGGGGCCGTGCAGCAGCGCGCAGGCCAGGCCGATCTTCTTCTTCATGCCGGCGGAGTAGTCGACGACCAGGGTCCGGCCGGCGTCGGTGAGGGCCAGCACGTCGAGCAGCTCCGCCGCCCGCTGGTCGACCACCGCCGGGTCCATGCCGCGCAGCAGCCCGTGGTACGCCAGCAGCTCCGCGCCGGTGAGCCGGTCGAACAGCCGGACGCCGTCGGGCATGACGCCGAGCAGCCGTTTCGCCTCGACCGGGTCACCCCAGACGTCGTGCCCGAGCACCCACGCGTTGCCGTGGTCGGGTCGGAGCAGTCCGACGGCCATCGACAGGGTGGTGGTCTTGCCGGCACCGTTGGGGCCGAGGAGGCCGTAGAACGAGCCGGCGGGGACGGCCAGGTCCACCCCGGCGACCGCCACCTTGCCGTCGAACTGCTTGGCCAGGCCACGGAGTGCCAGCGCAGGGTGTTCACCAGTCATGTGTCGACCGTATCCGGGCCGGGCGAGTGGCTGCTCCCGCCGGGGGACGATCCCGACTCATCCCCGAGACGGACGGTCGCGCATGGTGAAGGATCCGAGACGTGCCGTGACCGCCCCGTTGATCCTGGCATGGCCCCGGACGACCGGGACGAACCGGTCAGGAGCGCAGTGACTCAGGCGTGTGCAGGCGGAGCATGGTGGCCCCGACGTCGACCGGGGTGCGGCGGCGCGTCGCCATCGACACGGCGATCATCACGGTGAAGGCGAGCGGCACCGTCCAGGCGGCCGGTTGGGTGGTGAGGGTGGCCGGCCAGCCGGTCAGGGGCGGCCCGAGCACAGTGACCAGCACCGCGCCGATCGCCGCCCCGCCGCCGACCAGCACCCCGGCCGCCGCGCCGAGGTCGGTCAGGCCGCGCCACCAGATGCCGAGCACCAGCAGCGGGCAGAAGCTGGACGCGGCGACCGCGAAGGCCAGCCCGACCACCTGGGAGACGTCCAGCCCGGAGACGTTCAGCGCGAGCACCGCCGGCACCCCGCCGGCGATCACCGTGGCCAGCCGGAAACCGCGTACCGAGCCGCGTCCCAGCACGTCGGTGGAGATCACCCCGGCGACGCTGGTGAGCAGCCCGGACGAGGTGGACAGGAAGGCGGCGAACGCCCCGGCGGCGACCAGGGCGGCAAGCAGCCGCCCGGTGACGCCGCTGCCGAGCGCCGCCTCGGGAAGCAGCACCACCACCGCGTCGGTCTGCCCGCTGACCAGCAGTTGCGGGGTGTAGATCCGGCCGAGCACGCCGTAGAGGGTGGGCAGCAGATAGAAGACGCCGACCATGGCCAGCACCACCAGGGTGGTCCGCCGGGCCGACGCGCCGTCGGGGTTGGTGTAGAAGCGCACCAGCACGTGCGGCAGTCCCATGGTGCCGAGGAAGGTCGCCAGGATCAGCGAGTAGGTGGCGAACAGGCCCCGGTCGTCGTCCCCGGCGGCGCTGGGCAGCAGCCAGTCGGCGGCACCGGTGGCCGCCCCGGACACCTCGGGCACCGGGTCACCGGCGGCGAAGCTCAGCTGGTCGCCGGGGCGTACCTCACGGATGGTGCCGTCGGGGAAGGTGAGGGCCGCGCGGTGCTCGACCACGACGGTGGTCGCGGTGCGGAACGCCGGCCCGTCGGGCGGGGTCACCGCCGGGCGGGCGTCGGCCTGCCACTGCAGGGCCAGGAAGATCGCGGGTACGGCGAGCGCGGTCAGCTTCAGCCAGTACTGGAAGGCCTGCACGAAGGTGATCGCCCGCATCCCGCCGAACGCCACGTTGGTGGTGACCACCACTGCGACCAGCAGCGCCCCCACCGGGTAGGGCGAGCCGGCCACCGTGGCCAGGGTGAGCCCGGCGCCCTGCAACTGCGGCACCAAATAGAGCCAGCCGATGAAGATGACGAACACGGTGGCCAGGGTGCGCAGCCGGCGGGAGCCGAGCCGCAGCTCGCAGAAGTCGGGCAGGGTGAACGCCCCGGAGCGGCGCAGCGGCGCGGCGACGAAGAGCAGCAGCGCCAGGTAGCCGGCGGCGAAACCGACCGGGTACCAGAGCACGTCGACGCCGTACTTGAGGATCAGCCCGGCGATGCCGAGGAAGCTCGCCGCCGACAGGTACTCCCCGCCGATCGCGGCGGCGTTCCAGGTCGGACTGACCGTCCGGGACGCCACCAGGAAGTCGGAGGTGGTCCGGGCCAGGCGCAGGCCGTAGAAGCCGATGCCGACGGTGACCAGGGTGACCGCGACGATCGCCGGGACGACGTACCCGTTGCCCATCTCAGCGTTCCGGCCGCTGGACGAGGTCGACGAAGTCCTGTTCGTTGCGTTCGGCGAGCCACACGTACGCCCAGCCGACGGCGATGAGGAACGGGAAGGAGACCACCCCGAGCAGCAGCCAGGGCAGGTTGACCCCGAGCACGGTGACCCGGCCGACCGGGGGTGCGATGGCGAACAGCCAGGGCAGCCCGCCCAGCCCGACCAGCACCAGCAGGCTCAGTCGCAGGGCGAGGGTGAGTTGCGCCCGGACCAGGCCCCGCACCAGCGCCTCACCGACCCGGGTCTGTTGGGCCAGTTCGGTGCGGGTGTGGTCGGCCCGGGTGTCCCGGCGGGAGACGCCGGCCAGCACGATCCGTACCCGCCCGGTCGGCCGGGCGGCCGGTGGCCCGGGGTCCCGGGGTGTCGGTTCGGGATCGTGGTGGGCGGTCACCCGGGCAGTCTCGCGGGCCCGGCCCGAATGTCAAGTGTCGTCCACCGGGGGGTGTGGACAACCTGTGGACAAGGCGGCCACCCTGTGGACGACAGCGGCGGGTCGAGGATGCCGGTGGCATTTCGTGTGATTCGTCCTCACCGGAACGTCACCGGGCGGTCATCTGTATCGGCCTTGCCGGCATTGACCCGGGCCCCTACGCTGGGGCGGCCAATCCTTTCCTCTTCGAACACGGGGTCTCTATGCGCAAAATTCGCACTATCCTCGGCGTCACTCTCGCCGGAGCATGTGCACTGGCCGTGGTGCCGGGTACGGCCTCCGCGGCTCCCGTCTCCGCACCGCTGCAGAAGGCGGCGGCCCTCGACGACGTGACCGGTGCCTACTACCCGGTCGCCCCGGCCCGCCTGCTGGACACCCGTAACGGCACGGGTGCCCCGATCGGCAAGATCGGTGCCGGCAAGAAGGTCGACCTCCAGGTCGCCGGCCGTGGTGGCGTACCGGCCAGCGGCGTCGGCGCGGTCGTGCTGAACGTGACCGTCACCGGTCCCAGCGCCGCCAGCTTCCTCACCGCCTACCCGACGGGTGAGAACCGGCCCACCGCCTCCTCGGTGAACTTCGCCAAGGGCTGGCTGGGCTCCAACAACGTCACCGTGAAGCTCGGCTCCGGTGGCAAGGTCTCGGTCTACAACAACAGCGGCTCCACCGACGTGATCGTCGACGTGGTCGGCTTCTACGCGGGCGACAACAGCCTCACCAACCGCGCCGGCGGCCAGTACGAGTGGTACCTGCCGGAGCGCATGTGGGACAGCCGTGACGACCCGGAGGGCAAGCCCCCGGCGGGTCAGGTGCTGGAATACTCGCTCAACTTCGGCGACGACTACAACCCGCACGTCAAGTCGTTCGTCTTCAACGTCACCGCGGTGTCGCCGGCCAAGTCCGGCTTCCTCACCGCGTGGTCCGGCAAGGGCGCCCGGCCGACCGCCTCGACGGTGAACTACCTCGCCGGCACGAACGTGCCCAACCTGACCTTCGTGCAGACCACCCCCTGCACCGGCAGCGAGCTGAACGGTTGGTGCACCGTGGGTGCGCCGAAGTTCCACATCTACACCTCGCAGGCGGCGCACGTCCTGGTCGACCTGGTCGGTGTGGTCGACGACGGTGAGTCCCCGTACGGCATGCGGTTCGCGCCGCTGAGCCCGACCCGGATCGTGGACAGCCGTTCCAACCTGGGTATCTCCGGGGCCATCCCGGCCAACGGCACCCGTAAGGTCACCGCCCCGGGTGCGCTGGTCACGCCCGACACCGAGGTGCTGGCGATGAACGTCACCGCCGTCACCCCGACCAAGAACACGGTCATCACCACCTGGCCGGCCGACCTCGACAGCGTCGAAAAGCCCGCCACCAGCAACCTGAACCCGTACGCGGGCCAGGTCGTCTCCAACGGCGTGCTCGGCATCATCGGCCCGGAGTACGCGTTCAACGTCAACAACCTGTCCGGCAGCACGCACCTGGTCGCCGACGTGGTGGGCACGTTCTACTACCCGCCGGCGTCCACGGCCAAGTCGGCCACGTCGCTGAAGGGCGGCAAGGCCAAGCCGAGCGCGGTTCCGGCCGCGAACCGGAGCTGACCGACAGCCACCCCGACGGCTGACCGTCAGTCGTCACCCGCAGAGCGCCCCGACCACCCGGTCGGGGCGCTCTCGCGTTTTCCGACGATGAATGGCGGACGCCTGCCATGCAGGGCGAACGGGCTTCGGACACGGTGCCGGTAGTCGATCCGGTAAGGGCGCAATGCCCTTTCTTGGCATTCCGTCGATACGGCCTTGCCGCTCGTGATCACCGCCCATAGTGTGTGGTCCACAATCACTCTTCCTTCTTCACGGGGTATTCATGCGCATTTTTCGCGCTCTACTCGGCATGAGCATTGCCGGGGCCTGTGCGCTGGCCGTACTGCCGGGGATGGCGCTGGCCGCGCCCACCGCGCCGTACACGCTCGTCACGATCGACATCGGGGAGACCTCGTCCCCTGCGGTCGAGTCGAGGGTCTTCTCCGCTGACGGGTTCACCGTGTCGGTGCAACCGCAGACCGACGGCAGCACGTGGATGTACTTCCGGGACGGTCCGCAGGACCCCCGGCTCTCTCTCCTGTTCAAGGCCCCGACGGGCGAGCAGTTCGTCGCTGGCCGGACGTACCCCACGACGAGGTTCGGAGACGCGGACAACGCGAGGTTGGACATCTCGTCCGACTGGGGCTGCGGAAGTCCGACCGGCAGCCTCACCGTGCGGTCGGCCGCCTTCGACCCGGAAACCCAGGAATTGACCGGTCTGGCCGCCTCATACTCCTACAACTGCGACAACCGGGGCGACGCCACCGGTGAGATCCGGTGGAACTCCGACGTCGAGTACGCGGCCCTGCTGTCCTCTCCCGCGCCGGTGGACTTCGGTGAACTCAAGGTCGAGAGCCCGACCCAGACGCGTAAGGTCACCTACCGCTCGGCGGGCAGCCTGCCGGTGACCCTGGGCGGCGCGACGCTGGCCGGTACCGATCCCGCGTCGTTCCAGATCACCGGCAACGACTGCACCGGTCGGACCCTCGACCCGGGGGCGAGCTGCACGATGACGGTCGCTGCCACCGCCCGGCGGGCGGGTTCCTTCGCCGCCAACCTGGTGCTGGCCGACGACAGCCCCTACGGCAAGCGGCTGGTGCGGCTGAAGTTCACCGCGGTCGACACCGCCGTGGGCACCTACTATGCCGTCGGCCCGTCGCGGGTGATGGACACCCGCAGCGGGCTGGGCGTCCGCAAGGGCAAGCTGGGTGCCGGGCAGAAGGTCGACCTCCAGATCACCGGCCGTGGCGGGGTGCCGTCCAGCGGTGTCGGTTCGGTGGTGTTGAACGTGACCGTGGCCAACCCGACGGCGGGCAGCTTCCTGACCGTCTACCCGGCCGGCGAAGGACGCCCGACCGCCTCCTCGATCAACTTCCCGAAGTCCTGGCTGGGTTCCAACAACGTCACCGTCAAGCTCGGCTCGGGTGGCAAGGTGTCGATCTACAACCACGCCGGTGCCACCGACGCCGTGGTCGACGTGGTCGGCTGGTACGCGGGCAGCGACGCGGCACTGGCCAACCAGGGCATGGGCGGCCAGTACCAGTGGTTCAACCCGGTCCGGATCCTCGACACCCGCTCGGGCGGTGGCGCCCTGCCGGGTGGCTGGTCCATCACCGGCTGGGTCAACTTCGTCCCGGAGTTCCGCTCCCACGTCCGGGCCTACGTTCTCAACATCACCGCCGTCTCGCCGAAGAAGAACGGCTACCTGACCGCCTGGAAGGGCGGCTGGGACGTGCCGTCGACGTCGACCGTCAACTACGCGGCCGGCAAGGTGGTGCCGAACCTGGCGATCGTGGAAGCCAGCCCCTGCTACGCCGACTTCTGCACCGGTGACTCCTACGGGGCGCCGTCGTACGAGATCTACACTTCGGCGACCTCGCACGTCGTGGTCGACCTGGTGGGTGTGATCGACGACGCGACGGTGGTGGACGGCCTCCGGTTCACCCCGCGCAGCCCCACCCGGATCGTCGACAGCCGTAGCGGGCTGGGCATCCCCGGGGTGCTCGGTCCGGGCTCGGTCCGGAAGGTGACCCCGCCGTCGGCCATGCTCACCGACACCACCGAGGTGGTGGCGATGAACGTGACCGCGGTGACGCCCACCAAGAGCACGGTGGTCACCGTCTGGCCTGCCGACACGACCCGGCCCAGGCCGAACGCGAGCAACCTCAACCCGGGGGCGGGGCAGACCGTCTCCAACGCCGTGTTCGGTCAGTTGGGGCCGAACCAGGCGTTCAACGTGCACAACCTCTCGGGCAACGTCCACCTGGTGGCCGACGTGGTGGGCACGTTCTACCGGTACTCCGGCACCGACAGCCACGTCGGGTCTGGTGCCGCCCGCACCTCCGCGCGGCCGACGGTGGTGGGCGCGGGCTCGCTTCCGCCCACCCGACGCTGATCCGATCCGGGGACGGGCACCGGTCCTCGGACCGTGCCCGTCCCCGGCCGTCTCCTTCTCTCACCACGGGGCGATCATGAACAGAATTCGCGGTCTACTCGGCGTGTTCGTCGCCGGGGTCTGCGCGGCCACTGCGATACCGGCGTCGGCGCTCGCCGCGCCGTCAACGGTCCGCACCCCGGTCGAGGTGTCGGCGCTCCCCAGTGTGGTCGGCACCTACTACCCGATGGCGACGCCGACCCGGATCCTGGACACGCGTACCGGTAACGGCACGCCGAAGGGGAAGATCGGCGCGGGTCGGAAGATCGACCTTCAGGTCGCCGGTCGCAGCGGGCTGCCGGCGACCGGCATCGGCGCGGCGGTGCTGAACGTGACCGTCAGCGGTCCCACGGCGAACGGCTTCGTCACCGTCTTTCCAGGCGGGGAGGCGCTGCCGACCGCCTCCACGATCAACTTCGCCAAGGGGTGGCTGGGTTCCAACAACGCCACGGTCAAGCTCGGCACCGGCGGCAGCGTGTCGGTCTACAACCGCAACGGTGAGACCGACGTGGTGATCGACGTGATCGGCTTCTACGCCGGGGACGAAAGTGTCATGACCGAGCGCGGCATGGGCGGCCAGGTGCAGTGGTACGAGCCGTACCGGATCATGGACACCCGCACCTGGGGGGTGATCCCCGCCGGGGGCGAGTTCAACGCCTGGATCGACTTCCACGACTACAACCCCAAGGTGCAGGGGTTGATCCTCAACATCACGGCGGTGAGCCCGCAGCGGGCGGGCTTCCTGACCACCTGGTCGGGCGAGGGGGCCAGGCCCAACGCGTCCACCGTCAACTACGCGGCGGGCAAGGTGGTGCCGAACCTGGCGTACGTGAAGACGATGCCGTGCCCCTCGGGCAGTTGCAACGGGGCCACCGGTGCGGCGCGGTACCGGCTCTACACCTCGGCGACCACCCACATCGTGGTGGATCTCGTCGGGGTGGTCGACGACGGCACCGAGGTCGACGGCATGCGGTTCACCCCGATGAGCCCGACCCGGATCGTGGACAGCCGGATCGGGCAGGGCCTGCCGGCGGCGCTGGGGCCGAACGCGACGGGGCGGGTCACCGCGCCGGCCGCGATGCTGACCGACGCGACCCAGGTGCTGGCGATGAACGTCACCGCGGTCGCCCCCACCGCCAACACCGTCGTCACGGTCTGGCCCGCCGACACCGGTAGGCCGAAGCCGACGGCGAGCAACCTGAACCCCGCACCGGGTCAGGTCGTCTCCAACGGGGTGCTGGGGGTGCTCGGCCCCCAGGACGCGTTCCACGTGAGCAACCTGTCGGGCAGCACCAACCTGGTGGCCGACGTGGTCGGCACCTTCCAGGTGTACCCGGGCACGGCGGCCGGCGCGCGTCGGGTCGGCAAACCGACCGTGACCGGCAGCGGTTGGTCGGCGCACACTTCCTAGTGCCACTCTTCATCCGCCACGGGGGTATTCATGAAAAGAGTCGGTCTACTCGGCGTGTTCGTCGCCGGGGTCTGCGTTGCCACGGCGATACCCGGGTCGGCGCTCGCCGCGCCCACCGCGCCGTACACGGTGGTGACCGTCGACGTCGGTGACGCCAACGGCCGACCGGTCCAGCAATCCGGGGTGTACGACGCCAGCAATGCCACAGTCGACGGGACCGTCTACGGCACCGGCGGGGTGCGCATGGGGGTGCGGCTGACCGGCGGCACGACCATCTCGGTGTGGGCGTTGCCGCCGGTCGGGCAGGTGTTCACCGCCGGGCGCACATACCAGACCACCGGCACGGCCGGCGCCACCCGCGCCGGTCTGGACATGGCGTCCGGTGCGAACGGCTGCAACGGTGGCGACAGCTACGGCTCGTTGACCGTGCGGGACGTGGTCTACGACGCGGGGGCGGTGGTCTCGTTTGCCGGGGCGTACGAGTTCCACTGTGCCGCGACCAGCGGTGCCGTCACCGGTGAGCTGCGCTGGAACTCGGGTCTCGGCTATCTGGGGGTGGTCTCCTCGCCAGCGACTGTCGACTTCGGGCGACTCGCCATCGAGGGCAAGGTCCTGTCGGCTGCGGTGGCCTTCGAGATCAAGGGCACCGAGGAGAGTCGCTTCGACATCGCCCGGATCACCGGTGCCGACGCCTCGTCCTTCCAGATCCAGGGGAACATGTGCTCGGGGAGGACCTACCAGACGGGCATCTGCCGAATCGTCGTCGTCCCGGTGGTGCGGCGTCCGGGTCAGCACACCGCCAACCTAGAGGTGCTCGACAACAGCGCCTACGGAAAGCGGGTGGTGCCGCTGAAGTTCACCGCCTACGACACCGCAATCGGCATGTTCTACCCGTTGGAGCCGCAGCGGCTGCTGGACACCCGGGAGGGCCGGGGGGCGATCGGCTCCCAGGAAGCGGCCGAGTTGCTGATCGCCGGGCGCGGTGGGGTGCCGGAGAGCGGCGTGGGGTCGGTGGTGTTCAACGTGACGGTGGTGAACCCGACCGCCGCCGGCTACCTCAGCCTGTACCCGCCCAACGAGTCGAACACCGCCACCTCGTCGATCAACTTCCCGGCCGGCTGGACCGGGTCGAACAACGTGACGGTGAAACTCGGCACGAACGGCACGATCAACATCTACAACCGAAGTGGCAGCACCCACGTGGTGGTGGACGTAGTCGGCTTCTACGCGGCCAGCGACGAGGTACGGGCCAACCTCGGCTGGGGCGGGAACTACCTGCCCGTGGCACCGACCCGGCTCATCGACACCCGCCCCAACGCCCTGCCGGCGACCTCGCGCATCGACAGCTTCGTCGACCTCGGCCCGGACAGCCCGCGGGTCAAGGGGCTGGTCCTGAACGTCACGGCGGTCCAACCGGCGAAGTCGGGCTTCCTCAGCGCCTCGGCGCCGGGGCGCCCGCCGACCTTCTCCACCGTCAACTACCAGGCCGGTGCCGTGGTGCCCAACCTGGCGTTCGTGAAGACCGGCCGGTGCACCACCTGCCACCCCCCGTACGCGGTGCCGACTTTCTCCATCTACACCTCCCAGACGACCAACCTGGTGGTGGACCTCGTCGGGGTGATCGACGACGGCTCGCTGGCCAACGGGCTGCGTTTCACCCCGCTGAGCCCGATCCGGATCGCGGACAGCCGCACCGGGCTGGGCACCAGCGGCGCACTCGGCGCTGATGAGACCCGCAAGATCACCGCGCCGTCGACGGTGGTCACCCCGGCCACCGAGGTGCTGGTGATGAACGTGACCGCCGTGGCGCCCACGAAGGCCACCGTGCTCACCGTCTGGCCGGCGGACGCCGACCTGGCCAGGCCAGGGGTGAGCAACCTGAACCCGGCCGCCGGGCAGACCGTATCCAACGCCGTGCTGGGCGGGATCGGTCCGCAGGACGCGTTCCAGGTGCACAACCTCACCGGGAACGTCGACGTCGTCGCGGACGTGGTGGGCCGCTTCCACCTCTACCCGGGCACCGCGAACCCGACGGCGAGGGCCGGCGGCCAACCGTTGACCGTGCGCGGCACCGGCATCCTGGGCTGACCCGACCCGAAGGGCGTCCCGGCCGAGGCCGGGACGCCCTTCGCCGTCCCTCGCCACGGGAGCGATGTTGCGGGGTCCGGGCGGGTCTGTCACCGCTACTTTGCCGATCTTGAGTTGATCATGGGGGGCTTCGCGCACCCGGGGTCAGCGGTTCCAGTCCTGCTTGGCGGCCCGGACCAGCTTGTCCTTCAGCTCCCGGGTGTGCCGGCGGCTCACCGGCAACTCGGCGGCGTCGATCAGCACCACGTACCCCGAGTTGACCAGGCGCAGCTCCGCGATCAGCCGCAACTGCACCAGGTACGACCGGTGGATGCGCACGAAACCGGCGTCCGCCCAACGTTCGGCGAGGGTGGCCAGCGACACCCGGACCAGGTGCGACCCGTCGGCGGTGTGCAGCCGGGCGTAGTCGCCCTGCGCCTCCACCCAGCGCACCGCCGAGCGGGGCAGCATCCGGGTCGTCCCGGCCAACTCCACCGGGATCGTCGGGTCCTCCTCCGCGCGGGCCAGCGCCGCCGGGTGCGACGGCACCACCCGCGAGCCCATCACCCGGCGCAGCGACTCGGCGAGCCGTTCGGCGCGTACCGGCTTGCGGACGTAGTCGGTGGCACCCAGGTCGAACGCGTCGACCGCCCCGTCGTCGTACGCGGTGACGAAGACGATCGCGGGCGGCCGGGCGAACCGGCGCAGCACCCGGGCCAGCTCCATCCCGTCGAGTCCGGGCATCCGGATGTCGAGGAAGACCACGTCCACGTCGGTGTCCCGCAGCACCCGCAGCGCCTCGGTGGCGTCCCCGGCCGTGTGCAGCCGGGCCACCCGGGGATCGGCCCGCAGGTGGTACGCCAACTCGTCGAGCGCCGGTGGCTCGTCGTCGACGGCCAGCACCCGCAGGAACCCGGACGCGTTCACCGTGCCGGCCCGCTCGTTCACGCGCCGGCCCGTACGCCCGGGTGGAACTTCGGAATCCGCAGGCTCACCTTCGTACCCGAGCCGGGGCCCGTCTCGACGACCAGGCCGAACCCGTCGCCGAAGACGGAGCGGAGCCGCTCGTCGACGTTGGACAGGCCGACGTGCTGGCCGGGGTCGTCGGTCGGGTCGCTGCCGGCCCGGGTCAGCTCGGCGATCCCCGCGGTCAGCGTGGCCGGGTCCATCCCCACTCCGTCGTCCTCCACCGTGATGTGACACTCGGCACCCGCGTCCCGGGCCTCGATGCTCACCATGCCGGTACCGGGCTTGCGCGACAACCCGTGCCGCACCGCGTTCTCCACAAGCGGTTGCAGGCAGAGGAACGGCAGGGTCACCGGTAGCACCTCCGGGGCGATCTGCAACCGCACCTGCAACCGGTCGCCGAACCGGGCCCGTTCGATGGTCAGATAGCGGTCGATGGAGCGCAACTCCTCGGCGAGGGTGGTGAACTCCCCGTGCGCCCGGAAGGAGTACCTGGTGAACTCGGCGAACTCCAGGATCAACTCCCGGGCCCGCTCCGGGTCGGTGCGCACGAACGACCCGATCGCGGTCAGCGCGTTGTAGATGAAGTGCGGGCTGATCTGTGCCCGCAACGCCCGGATCTCGGCGCGGGCCAGCCGCTCCCGCGACGAGTCCAGCTCGGCCAGCGAGAGCTGGTTACCGGCCCAGTGCGCGGTCTCCAGGGTGGCCTGCACCAGGCCCGGCTCGGGTGGCCCGTCGGCCACCGCGACGAGTGCCCCGACCACCCGGCCGTCGGCTGACAGCGGAGCCACCACCGCCCCCCGGACGAGGCAGTCCACCCGGTCGCAGTGCAGCTCCGACTCGCCCAGCACCGTCGACCGCCCGGTCTCGGCCACCCGCCGGGCCGCCGCGAGCAGTTGCCCGCCGTGGTGCCCGCCGCGCCCGTCGAGGGCGAGCAGCGTGTCGGCGTCCGTCAACGCCAGCCCGGCCGCCCCCACCAGGGCCCGCAGATGGCGTACGGCCTTCGCCGCGCCCGCCGGGTGCAGCCCGGTACGCAGTGGCTCGGCGGCCAGCCCGGCGGTGTGCAGCACCTCGTAGGTGGCCCGTTGGGTGGCGGTGGCGATGCCCCGTCGACCGCGTAGCCGCAGCGCCGCCCAGAGCGCGGCGGCGAGCGCGGTCACCAGCGAGACGACGCCGACCACGGCGGAGAGGTTGCCACCCACCCCGCGATCCTGACCTGTCCGGGCCGCCACGCCAAGGGGTTCAGTACGCGCCCTTGCGGGCCAGCACCACACCGACCGTGCGCCACAGGATGCTCAGGTCGTACGCCAGCGACCAGTTGTCGACGTAGTAGAGGTCGAGCCGGACCGCCTCGTCCCAGGACAGGTCGGAGCGGCCGGACACCTGCCACAGCCCGGTCATCCCGGGGCGGACCAGCAGCCGCCGCCGTACGTCGCCGAGGAAGTCGCCGTCGTCGGCGGGCAGCGGACGCGGCCCCACCAGCGACATCTCCCCCCACAGCACGTTGATCAGCTGGGGCAGCTCGTCCAGCGACGAGGCCCGCAGGAAACGGCCCACCGGGAACACCCGGGGGTCCTGCTTCATCTTGAACAACATGCCGTCGGTTTCGTTCTGGTCGACCAGGCCGGCCAGCCGTTCCTCGGCGTTGACGTACATGGTGCGGAACTTCCAGACCCGGAAGGTCCGCCCCTCGTGGCCGACCCGGGGCTGGCGGAAGAAGACCGGCCCGGGGTCGGAGAGCCGGATGGCCAGCCCGATGGCGAGGAAGACCGGCACCAGCAGCAGCAGGCCCAGCCCGGCGGCGACCCGGTCCATCAGGTTCTTGGCCAGCAGGGCCGGCCCGGACAGGGTCGGTTCTTCCACGTGCAGCAGCGGCAGGCCCTCGATGGGGCGGATGTGCACCCGGGGGCCGGCGATGTCGGTGAGCTGCGGGGCGACCACCAGGTCGACACCGGATCCTTCCAGCTGCCAGGCCAGCCGGCGCAGCTCACCCGGCTCGGCGCTGGCCGAGCCGCAGACCGCGATGGTGTCCCCGCCGACCTCCCGGACCAGGGCCAGCACGTCCCGGCCGGCGTACACCGGGACGGGGGTCTGGATGCCCCGGGCGGCGGCGTACCCGTCGGTGATGTGGATGGCCACCGGCACCAGGCCGGCGCTCGGGTTGCGGGTGACCGCGACGTAGACCTCCAGGCACTCCGGCAGGGTGCCCACCAGCACCATCCGGTGCCCGGCGTGTCCGGCCCGCCCCCGGATGCGGTGCAGCACAAACCGGGCGGTGATGCGCCCGACCAGCACCAGCACCAGCGCACCGAGGAGCGCGAAGCCCACCGTCCACCGGGAGAGCTGCGTGACGGTGGCGAAGGCGAGGAAGGAGACTGTCGCGGCGACCGCGACCCCGGCCCGGATGACCCGCTTGTATTCGTCCGGGCCCAGTCCCAGGTAACGCCGGTCGTATGCCCGGTTTCCCCAGAGGATGACCACCCAGCCGAGCGGCAGCAGACCGAACGCGACCGTGTGGAACCAGGTCGGGTTCTCCTTCACGCCGTAGAAGCCGGAGGCCGCCTGGTCGAAGATCTGGATGGCGAGGAAACTCGCCAGCGCCGCTGCGGCGAAGTCGAGCAGCAGCAGCGCGACGATGTACGGGCGGTGCCAGCGGGACACCCGGCGTCGGGCGCGAGCCCAGGCCGACCGGGGCACCCCGTTGTGTGACGGCGGTGTCGGCGGCTGGATCTCGAAGCTGTCCACGTGCCGCACGAGTCTGCTCCGGCCTGTGTTGGTTACCGGGCGCTGGAGGCTTGTCGTCACCTCAACCCATGTCCTCCCGCATGACACGCGCCGCTCACTCGCCGTGAGGGGCCCGGGTCGCCCACCGTTCCAGTCTCCCACGCTGGCGGCGGGTCAAACGCGGAGCCGGGGGGCTTTGCGTCTGGGGTCGCCAACGAGGAACCGGCCGACTTCACGTCAGTTTTCGAAGCCGGGGACCGAGCCACTATACCGATGGACGGCCACCGGGGTAGAGCGCGGACGGGGAGGTTCCACGCGCCGCGGGCGATACCTCTCCGTAACAATGGTGGGTTGTGACTCAGCGTACGAGGCGAGACAACCGACGGTCAGCGAGTGGTTTGCCCCCGGTCTGGCACGTCGGGCAGTACTGGAGGCTGGAGTCGGCGAACGAGACTTCCCGTACCGTGTCGCCACAGACCGGGCAGGGCAGTCCGGTGCGGGCGTGCACCTTCAGTCCGGAGCGTTTCTCGCCCTTCAGCTCCGCCGCCCGGTGCCCGGCCGAGCGGCGTACCGCCTCGCCGAGCACCGCCCGGGTGGCCGCGTGCAGGGTGGCGAGTTGGTCGTCGGTGAGCCGGTCGGTGATCGCGAACGGGGACAGTTTCGCCGCGTGCAGGATCTCGTCGGAGTACGCGTTGCCGACCCCGGCCAGCACCGCCTGGTCGGTCAGCACCCCCTTGACCTGCCCCCGTCGGCTGCGTAGCCGTTCGGTGAAGGTGGCCAGGTCGGCGTCGAGCGCGTCCGGCCCGAGCTTGGCGACCCCGGGGACCTGCGCCGGGTCGGTCACCAGGTAGGCGGCGAGCTTCTTCTGGGTGCCGGCCTCGGTGAGGTCGAACCCGGAGCCGTCGTCGAGGCGTACCCGCAGGGCGATCGGGCCCTTGCCGGGGCGCAGCGGAGTGGTGGACGGGAACGCCTCCCGGTAGTGCAGCCAGCCGGCGCGGGCCAGGTGCACCACCAGGTGCAGGTCACCGTCGAAGATCACGTCGAGGTACTTGCCGTGTCGCCGGGCGTCCACGACCGCCCGGCCCGACACCGCCGTGGGCGCCGGGTCGTACGTCTTCAGGGCGTTGATGGCGGAGACCTCGACCCGGTCGACACGTCGCCCCACGGCTCGCTCACGTAGGTAGCCGGCGAGCGCTTCCACCTCCGGTAGTTCGGGCACCCCCTCACGGTAGCCTTCGTTCCCGTGAGAATCGTGGTGGCGCACAACCGGTACCGGGAAGCCCAGCCGTCGGGTGAGAACACGATGGTGGACTCGGAGATCGGGCAGCTCACCGCCGCCGGGGTCGAGGTGTTGCCGTTCATCCGCAGCTCGGACGAGATCCCGTCGATGCCGAAGTCGGCCAAGGCGCTGCTGCCGATCTCACCGATCTACGCCCCGCGCGCCCAGCAGGACCTGTCGCGGCTGCTCACCGAGCACCGGCCGGACGTGTTGCACCTGCACAACCCGTACCCCCTGCTGTCGCCGTGGGTGGTGCGGACCGCGCACAAACACGGGGTGCCGGTGGTGCAGACGGTGCACAACTACCGGCAGGTCTGCTCGTCGGGGATCTACTTCCGCGACGGCGTCATCTGCCAGGACTGCAAAGGGCGGGCGCTGGCGGTGCCGTCGATCGTGCACCGCTGTTACCGGGATTCGCGGGCGCAGAGCGCGCTGATGGCGGCCACCCTGGCCGTGCACCGGGGCACCTGGCGGTCGGTGGACCGGTTCATTGCGCTCACCTCGGCCATCGCCGACCATCTGACCGACTACGGCATCCCGGCCGAGCGGATCGTGGTCAAGCCCAACGCGGTGCCCGACCCGGGTGCCCCTACCCCGCTCGGCGACGGCTTCCTCTTCCTGGCCCGGCTGACTCCGGAGAAGGGTGTCGACCTGCTGCTGGACGCGTGGCGGCGGCACCCGGTGGGCAGCCTCGGCACGCTGCGGGTGGCCGGTGACGGTGAGCTGCGCCCGCTGGTCGAGGCTGCCGCCGCCGAGCGCGCCGACGTCGTCTATCTGGGTCAGCTCGACCGGGCCGGGGTGCGCGCCGCCGTCGAGGCGAGTGCCGTGGTGATCGCCGCGTCGATGTGGCACGACGTGCTGCCCACGGTGATCATCGAGGCGTTGGCCAGTGGGCGGCCGGTCCTCGGTACCGCGCTCGGCGGCATCCCGTACCTGGTGGGTGCGGACGCCCCGCACGAGCCCGCCGGCACCGGTCAGGCCGCCGTCGCCTCGGCGGTCGCCGGTCACGCCCCGCCGCCGGTCGGTCCGCCGGCGGTCCCGGCCGGCCTGCTCGGCGGCACCGCCGGCTGGGTGGTCCCGCCGGACCCGGCCGCGTTGGCCGCCGCGCTTCCGGTCGCGCGGGCCGGTGCCGCGCTGCTGTCCGCCCCGGCCCGGCTGCGGTACGAGCAGACCTTCCACCCGGACGTGGTCCTCAAGCGGCACCTCGCCATCTACGCCTCCCTCATCCGCCCCCACTGACCCGGCCGGGGACCTTCGCGAGATCCCGGAGGCTCCCACCGGGGCCGTTCCCTGCCAAAATCTCCGTGCCCGGCGGTCGGGGAGGGTGGTCGGGCGTGTCGCGGCTGGTGTGCATATCCACTGGAAGTGATATGCCTGGCTGGCATATTTATGCCGGACAGTCATACCGCTCATCAGCACAGGTGTCTCTTCGTGCCCTCCTCGGCCGTGCGGACAGCGGCGGCGGCGTGGATGACGTCGCGGGCGGCGGTCGCCACGCGGCACCCCGCAGTCCGGCAGAGCAGGCAGCGGCCGTCCGGGTCGGTGCGGTGGGCGCGGAGGACCGCGCGGGCGGTGAGGACCAACCGGTTGCGGATCTGCGCCAACGACAGGTGCGGCGCGGTCATGGTCAGGTCACCCCGAGCGCGGCGGCGAGCGTGACGATCGTGGCCGGGGCCTGCGGGGTGCGGGCCACCTGGGCGACCATTTCCCGGGCGGCGGGCCGGTGGCGTACCTCGGCGGGTGCCATCCGGTCGGCGTCGGCCAGCACCCGGCCGGCGTTGGTCGGGTCGTCGGCCTGGAGGTAGGCGCGGGCCGCGTCGACCAGGTGCGCCGCCCGGTGTTCCAGCGGCAGCCACCGCCAGGCGTCCCGCCGGGTCGTCTGCTCGTGCCAGGCCACCGCCTCCCCGGCGTGGCCCAGGTCGAGGGCGGCGGCGGTACGGGCCAGGTCGACGGCCGTCGGCCCGAACGCCGTCCGGTGGTGGTCGTGGCCCTCGCCGACCCGCGCGGCCATCCCGGCGGCCTCGTCGAGCAGGTCGGCGACGGCGCGGTCGTCGCCCCGGCGGGCCGCCCCCAGCGCGGCCTGCACCAGCAGCGCCCCGCACAGCGACACCTCACCGGGGCCATCGTCGTCGGGGCCGAGCAGGGCGATCCGGTACGCGCCGCCGAGCGCCACCGACACCGCCGCCCGGGCCCGCCCGGAGGCGCGGAACACCTGGCTGAGCTGCACCGTGGCGGCGGCCACCAGCAGCGGATCGCCGGACCCGGTGGCCATGGCCCGATCGGCGGCCAGCCAACCCAGGTCGACCTCACCGAGCTTGACCAGCAACGACGCGGTGAGCCGGTACACCTCCACCAGCAGCGGTCGGCTCGCCTCGTGGTCGTCGGCGGCGACCCGCTGCACGCCGGCCAGCAGACCCGGCAGGACGGCGCTCACCTGCGGGTACCGGGCATGCTGGAACTGCACCCAGGCGTGCCCGACGTCCCGCACCACCCGGGCCGCCGGCAGCACCCGGCCCGTCGGTCGACCCAACGCGACGTCGTACGCCGACAGGGCCTCCCGGATCCGCTCCACCCCTTCGATCCGGGCGGTCGTCGTGGCGGGTCGAGTGTCCCGGCCGAGCAGCACGGCGGTGTCGATCCGCAGCACGGTGGCGATGTCCCGCAACGTCGACACCTTGTCCAGCGACCGGACACCCCGCTCGACCTTGTCCACCCAGGATTTCGACCGGCCGAGCCGATCCGCGAACACCTGCTGCGACAGTTTCCGCCGCCCCCGCCAGTACGCCACCCGCCGGCCGACCGGCAGCAGCTCACTGCTGTCCACGACGCCACCGCCGGTCCGGCACCGCCCGGGTGGTCTCCTCGGCCGGTATCCGCTCCGCCTCGGCCTGGGCGAGGATCCGTTGCCGCGCCGCCTCACGTTCCGCCGCCTGGATCTGCTCGCCCCGGTCCTCGTGGTCGGGCCCGCGCCGCGCCGTCACGACCAGCACCCCGCCCGGTATTCCCCCGCCAGCGTCAGCAGCGGCCGTTCCGGCAGGTCGGGCACTCTGGCCACCCCTATCACCCGGTACGCCGCGACGCGCTCCGCGTGGTTCGTCGCCGGGCGGAGCCGGTCGAGCGGGTTCACCCGCCGCCTAAACGGCCAGCATTTCGCCAGCAGACCAGAGCGCGTCAGGTGCTTCGCATGCCGAGCCATGGGGACCTCCCGAGATTGTCTCTGGTTCCCTAATTTAGGAACCTAAAAACAGATGCTAGGAGGTGATCCCTGATTTGGAAACCCACGGCGTGTCGCCGGATCGTGGGCGGGAAGGGCGGGATACTCGCCGGATGGTCACCCCGACGATCCAGCGACGTCGCCTCGGCAACGCCCTCAGACGAGCCCGCGAGGCGGCCGGCAAGAGTCAGGACGAGGCGGCGGAGGTCATCGACTCCGCATCGAGCAAGGTCAGCCGGATGGAGCTGGGTCAGTCCGGCATCCGGCTGACGGATCTGAAGCTGCTGCTCGACTTCTACGGCGTGTCGGCCGAGGAGGCCGAACCGCTACGGGAACTCGCCCGCGCCGGTCGGCAGCGCGGGCGGTGGAGCGGGTACCGCAACGTGGTGCCGGACTGGTTCCGGCAGTACCTCGACCTGGAGGCGGACGCGGCGGAGATCCGCTGGTACCAGTCCGAGGTCATCCCCGGCATCCTCCAGACCGAGCCGTACATCAGGGCGTTGATCAATAGCGAGGATGTGGAGCGGCAGATCGCAGTGCGCCTGGAGCGACAAAAAGTCATCGATCGCCCAGACGGGCCGGAGCTGAGCTTCATCCTCAGCGAATCCGCGCTTCGGCGGAACCTCGGCGACCGGGAGGCGATGCGGGACCAGTTATCCCAGCTCGCCACCCTCGCCAACCGCCCGAACATCACCATCCAGGTCTTTCCGCTGGGTGCCGAGACCTACGTGGTTTCCTCGTTCAACTTCATCACTCTCCGGTTCGGGGAGGAAGTCGCCTCGGACGTCGTCTACCTGGAGACGTTCACGGACGCGGATTACCTTGACAGCCCCGAGGCGGTTCGGGCCTACAATCGGCTGTGGGACCGACTCCGGGCTGCGGCTTTGGGGCCAACGGAGTCCCGCAAGCTGATCCTGCGGATCGCCGACGAGATGAAGTAGAGGCTGACATGTCGAACCCGGATCTCACCGGCGCTGTGTGGCGGAAGTCCACCCGCAGCGACGCCAACGGTGGCGCGTGCGTCGAGGTGGCCGACCTCCGCAACGGGGTGGCCGTCCGGGACAGCAAGGACAGGACCGGCCCCACCCTCGCCTTCGACGCCCACGGCTGGCGCACCTTCGTCGACTCCCTCAAGCACAACTGACGCCACCCGTCGTACCGAGTGCGGCAGTGACCTGCCCCGGCCCCCGTCGCGGAGGCCGGGGCACGCTGCTTTCCACCTCGTTGAGGCTCGACGGTGGGCTGGTAGGCACCGGAACCATTGCTGTCCGAGATCGAGGGCAGCCCGTAGCGCATCTGACCCACCCCCGACGTCATGGCCACACTTGACTGGTGCCCGGCGCTCGCCGACAGCGAGCATTTCGTAGCCAGGCTCTTCATTACCGGCGTTTCGCGCGTTCCTGGCGGAGTTGTTCGAGGAAGGCGGTGTCGTCTTCGAGGTCGGGGTGGCCGACCTGCCGGTCGAGGGCGACGACGAGTTCGAGTTCCCGGATCGCCTGGTCGAGGTCACCGTCCGCCCGGTGGACCATCGCGATGTTGTACCGGGTGGTGGCTTCGCCGGCCCGGTCGCTGACTTCGCGGCGGATGGGGAGGGCTTGGTGGTAGTGGTCGAGTGCCTTCTGCCGCTCCCCGAGGTTGTCGTACACGCCGCCGATGTTGGTGAGGGTGGTGGCTTCGCCGGCTCGGTCGCCGACTTCCCGCGTGATGGGGAGGGCCTGGTGGTAGTGGTCCAGGGCCTGCCGGTGATTCCCCAGCCTGTGGTAGACGCTGCCGATGTTGTTGAGGGTGGTGGCTTCGCCGGCTCGGTCGCCGACTTCCCGCCGGATGGGGAGGGCTTGGTGGTAGTGGTCCAGGGCCCGCTGCCGATCTCCCAGGTTGTCGTACACGCCGCCGATGTTGGTGAGGGTGGTGGCTTCGCCGGCTCGGTCGCCGACTTCCCGCGGGATGGGGAGGGCCTGGTGGTAGTGGTCCAGGGCCTGCCGGTGATTCCCCAGCCTGTGGTAGACGCGGCCGATGTTGTTGAGGGTGGTGGCTTCGCCGGCTCGGTCGCCGACTTCCCGCCGGATGGGGAGGGCTTGGTGGTAGTGGTCCAGGGCCCGCTGCCGATCTCCCAGGTTGTCGTACACGAGGCCGATGTTGCTGAGGGTGGCGGCTTCGTTGCCCCGGTCGCTGGCCTGCCGGTACATGGTCAGGGCCTGCTGGTAGTCCTCCAGCGCCGCCCGGGGTCGACCGGTCGACGCCCGGGCCGAGCCACGGTCGTAGAAGGAACCGGCGTCCGGGCCGAGGGTCAGGGTCAGGGTGGCCATGGCCTCGACGGCGGCGAACCGCGAGGTACTCAACCACACCCAGCACACCCGGTCACCGACGTCCCGTGCGATCACCGGCTGCTGCCCGGCGACCGCGAGCCGGTGCACCTCCACGTGTCGGGCGAGCGTGGTCGTCGCCGTGGGAGTGGCAGGGCGTGGTCCTGCTGGTTCCCGGTCCGCGATGCCCGCTCCCACTCCACTCCTCCTGCTGCCTCCGGTGGTCGACGCCACGGTTGCCGAGGGGCGGACCATGGCGTCATCCGCGTGGGGTGGTGACACGGTCATCATCGTTCTTACCCCCGATGGCCGGGGCGCGGCCAGTGAGTCGGAAAGCCGTCACCTGAGCCGGGTTCGCCGGGCGACCCGGGACGCGCCTGCGGCAGTGACGTGCCCCAGCCCCCGTCCCGACAGCCGGGGCACGTGGCTGTCCCGCGTGGCCGAAGCTCGATGACAGGCTGCCGGCGGCCGGCGTATGGGTGCTCGATCAGTGCCAGTTGATGGGACGCGGAAGCCAACCACACCGCGCCCCCGATGCAGGAACAGCCTGATTTTCGTCAGAATCCTGCGAAACGTCAGCCGTGATTGCGGTCTGATTTGCGGTAGCGTGCAGATGTGCTTATCAGGTTCGAGGCCAGCAACTACCGGTCGATCGCCGAGGGTGTCGAGCTGTCGATGGTGGCGGTGGACCGCGAGCGCGAGGCGGCCCGGGATGCCCCCCACCTCGGCGAGAGCCTGCTGACCCGAGCCGCGATCTACGGACCGAACGCGTCCGGCAAGTCGAACGTCGTCGCCGCGCTCGCCTGGCTGCGCGACGCGGTCGAAGACTCACTTCGCCTGTGGGAAGACGAGATCCCGCTGGAGCCTTTCGCCTTCGGTCCGGGGCCGACCAGGCCCAGCGAGTTCGTCATTGAAACCACGGTTGACGGCATTCGTTTCGAATACATCGTCGAACTCGACGCCCGCCACATCCTCTACGAGGGGCTTTTTCACTATCCCGAGAAGAAGCGTCGCCGAATTTTTGAGCGGGAGGGTTCGGAATTGAAGCTCCAGCGCGGTCTGGGCGCACTTTCCGGAACTCGTGATTTGCTGACGGAACGGACACTCGCCCTGTCCGGTGCGCGACGCTTCGACGAGCCGCTCGTCACGAATTTCGCCAGAGAGATCCTGCGCATCCAGGTGCTCGGCCAACTGCCGCGCCGAGGCCGTTCGGGGGCGTTCTACAACAGGTTGCGACCACGATACTCCGGTCGGGCCGACACGGTCCGGTGGTTTGATGGTCCGGACAACGACCAACCGTTGCTGTTCTCCCTCTTCAACGCGGGAGAAATTGCTCTGGGTGACGAGAGCAAAGAATGGTCCACCCTGAGCAGGCGGCAGCAGGCGCTGGCGCTGCTGCGCCTGGCGGATCTCGGCATCGAAGATGTCGTCATCGACAGACAGGAAGTTCCTTCCACTAACGGTGAGACCGTGACTCAACGCCGACTACGCCTTCTGCACAGATCCGGAGATGACTCGGCGCCGCTCGACTTTTCCGCTGAATCGGAGGGAACGAGGACGTGGTTCGGCCTGATCGGGGCGGTGTTGACCGCGCTACAGGCGGGGTCGATAGTCATCTTCGACGAGTTGGACGCCAGCCTGCACCCGACGCTCTCCGCCGAGTTGCTGCGGGTCTTCCAGAGCCCGGTCACCAACCCCCACGGCGCTCAACTCATCTTCACCTCGCATGACACCAGCCTGCTCAACCACCTGAACCGGGACGAGGTCTGGCTCACTGAAAAGCAGTCTGACGGCTCCACCCGGCTCGGCGCGCTCGCCGAGTTCGCCGGTGAGCGGGTACGGAAGTCGCAGAACCTTGAAAGTGCCTACCTGCACGGCCGGTTCGGCGCACTTCCCCAGGTCGACCAGACGGAGTTCCTGCGCGCGCTCGGTCTGATCGGCTGACGACACGATGAGCCCACGCCGCCGGGAAACGAAACCCCTCAAGCGCACCGTCGCGCGACGCCCGGAGTTGCGCACGGTCGTCGTGTTTTGCGAGGGCATCAACTCCGAGCCCGACTACATCAACGGGCTGAAGAAGCTGCCCGAAATCGCGGGCAACACCGCCCTCAACCTCGAAATCCACCCCGACCAGGGCGTCCCGCTCACGCTTGTGCAGATGGCGGCCGACCGCCTGGCCGACCCGGAGGTGGACGAATGCTGGTGCATCTTCGACGTGGAGTGGCCGAAGAACCATCCGAACCTGCATCGCGCCAAGCAGCTCGCCCGGGACAAGGGTGTCGGGCTGGTGATCTCGAACCCGTGCTTCGAGCTGTGGTTGATCCTGCACCACAGCGGACACACCAAGTTTGTCGACACGGCGGAAGCCGAGAAGATGAGCCGCAAGCTTGACGGCCGCGCCGGCAAGAGCATCGACAGCAGCATCTATATGCCGCTGCGAAAGCAGGCCGCCCGCCGGGCCGAGCAACTCGAAATGCGGCACGCCAACAACGGCACCGCGTTTCCCGACGACAACCCGTCCTCCGGCATGCATCACCTGCTACGGGCACTCGGCGCAACGTAGCCGACGGCCCGCTGTGCTGGGCCGAAGTAGCGGCGACCGGGCGCGGTCGTTACCACTACTTCGCCCCAGGCGAGTCGATCACCGTGACGCGCGGGGCTGGGAGCGGAAGGCAGCCGTGAACTGCCCTGATACTGACGGCGGGCCGCGCACGCCCACTCAGGTACGCGCGCGGCCCGCCTCGGCCGGGGTCGCACTTCGATGCCGACCCCTACCTGTAGGTGAGGCTTTACTTGTAGACGATGTTCGACGACGTGTACTTGCAGTACGTACCGTCGGGCCCGCTGCCCGTCTTGACGGGCTCGGCACCGGAGCTGTTGCCCGTGTAGCGGTCGCAGATGGAGATCTTCCGGCTGCTGTCGCCGTAGATGGTGATGCCCGAGAACGTCGCGGTGTCGCCGTAGTTGGTGTTGATGCCGGCGAGCACCTTGCCGGGGGCGGTCACGGTGACATTCTGGATGACGACGGTCCGCTTGTACTGGGTCGAGCAGTTGCCGCACGACCGGTACAGCTTGCCGAAGTTGCTGACGTCGAAGTTCTTGATGGTCAGCTTGCCGCCGCCGTTGTGCTGGAACACCTTGTCGGAGGCGGACCGGGCACCCCCGCCGTCGACCGTGTAGTTCGCCGACGAGCCGCCCTTGAAGGTGGCGGCGTCCTCGCCGACGTCCTCCCACCACACGTTGACCAGCGTGCAGCTGCCCTTGCAGTGGATGCCGTCGGCGGCCGGCGAACCGATGATCACATTCTTGATCGTCGCGCCGTCGGCCAGCTCGAAGATCGGTTTCTGGCTCTCGCTCTGACCGCCGTCGCCCATCGCGCCGCCGGCCTTGTAGCGCACCAGACCGAAGTCCCGGGTGCCGCTGATCGACTGGGTGCTGGTGACGGTGGTGGTGCTCTTGGCGGTGGGCCAGGTGGCGGCCTGGGCGCCGGTCTGGGTGACGACCAGGCCGGCGGCGACCAGCCCTACGGTGGCGAACGGCAGCAGGGCGACCTGCCACCGTCGGCGGCGCGACGTCGCGCCGTTGTCACGTGTGCTCACGTGTCCTCCGAGACGGGTGATGGGACGGGGTGGTGGTGGCGGACAGCCGTCCGCACGCGCAGGAGCGCCCGCCGAAGTGCCACAACAGGCTTGGAAAGCGCTTACCTGCAGACGCCACACTACGACACCTTTCGATGCGTCGAAAGGGTCTCGCTCGGCTGTGGCCGAAGTGCTTTCCTACTGGCTTTCCGCGCGTTCCTGACGGAGTTGTTCGAGGAAACGGGTGTCGGCTTCGAGGTCGGGGTGGCCGACCTGCCGGTCGAGGTCGACCACCTGTTCGAGTTCCCGGATCGCCTGGTCGAGGTCACCGCCCGCCTGGTGGACCATCGCGATGTTGTACCGGGTGACGGCTTCGCCGGCTCGGTCGCCGACTTCCCGCGCGATGGGGAGGGCTTGGTGGTAGTGGTCGAGTGCCTGTTGCCGATCCCCCTGGCTGTTGTACACGCTGCCGATGTTGTTGAGGGTGGCGGCTTCGCCGGCTCGGTTGCCGACTTCCCGCGCGATGGGGAGGGCTTGGTGGTAGTGGTCGAGTGCCTGTTGCCGATCCCCCTGGCTGTCGTAGACGAGGCCGATGTTGTTGAGGGTGGCGGCTTCGCCGGTTCGGTCGCCGACTTCCCGCTGGATGGGGAGGGCTTGGTGGTAGTGGTCGAGTGCCTGTTGCCGATCCCCCTGGCTGTCGTACACGCGGCCGATGTTGTTGAGGGTGACGGCTTCGCCGGCTCGGTCGCCGACTTCCCGCGCGATGGGGAGGGCTTGGTGGTAGTGGTCGAGTGCCCGCTGCCGATCCCCCAGGTTGGCGTACACGCTGCCGATGTTA